>NZ_JBODRQ010000061.1:0-20167 GCF_050633025.1 Aeromonas sp. | reverse complement strand
GCGGCCGGGTCGAAGCGGAACAGGGCGTCAGGCTGCTGGAGGCGGGCGACCGCTTTGGCATATTGCGCCTTCTCTTCATCGCTCTTGGCGGCGTGCTCGAAGCCCACCAGATCGGCGGCAGGGGCTTGCAGTTCGATCATCAACTGGTCGCCATCGACCACCAGATTGAGGTGGCCGTGGCCATGCTCGTGGGCGCCATGGCTGTGGCTCTCGTGTTCGTCGTGATTTGCGTGTGCGCCAAAGGCCGCAGCGGCCAGCAACAGAGTAACTGCTTTCATCTTTAATCCTTTTTCAAAACAAATAGCGAAATTAAACAAAGGGATAGAGAAAAGCAGAGGCGGGCGGCGCACGGATGGCATAGCTGTGAAGTGTGGCGGTATCTGCCGAGCGCTGCATGGTTGCAACTGCGGGCAGAACAGAGGGGGCACTGGGGAAACAATAGGGGGTAGCGGTGATGACCTGTTTGCCATCCAGATGGAGGGCGCAAACCAGGCAGTGATGGTCGTCGTGGCCGGGCAGGGCAGATTCAAACTGGTGCCGGGCAAGGGCAGGCTGCAGCCATAACCAGCCCAGCAGCAAGATCCAGATTTTCAGCTTGATACGACCCATAGACCCTTATGGAAAGGGCGCCATCAGCGCCCTTTCTCTCTGACTTAGAGATGGGACTTGATGAGCCCCATCACGGTAGCAATGTTGTTGGCATCGAGCTGGCCATCTTTGGCAAACAGCACCTTGCCCTCTTTATCCAGCAGGATGATCGCCGAGCTTTCCGGCGTCAGGTCCCAGGCGTTGCGCGCCATGCCCTTGGCATCCAGCACCATGGCGGACCAGGGGAACTCTTTCTTGCTGTCCTCGGCACTGCTCTTCACGAAGCCGGAGGTGCCCCAGATGGCGTCATTGCTGTTGATGACGGTAACGGTCTGGTACTTGTCTTGCGGCAGCTTGGCGGCCTTGATCGCCTCGATCATCGGGGCGTTCAGCTCCTTGGCACTGGAGCGACCTGCAATATGCTGGATCAAGAACACCTTGCCGGTGAGCGAGGTGCTCTGCCACGGCTGGTAGCCGATCTCCTTGCCATTCAGTACCAGCTCACCCTTGTCGCTGACATTGACCAGCGGCACCGGGTTGCCATCCTTGAAGTTGTGAGCAAAGACCAGAGATGGCAGCAGCGCCAAAGTAAGTACGAGATGTTTCATCCTGATGACACTCCATTTGTTATGTTATAACGAGTTTCGGATTGAGGGAATGGGCGAGCTTCATCCTAAACTGATCGGATCTGTTTAATAAAGTGTTAAATAAGATCGCAATTCAGAACCGTCGGCGCCCTGCCAGTCATGAGGTCGGCTGGCAAGGGCGGCTAGGATGGCATGACATCGATAAAAATCAATGAATTGGCGGCTGGTCTGAGCTGTCTGCGTCAGTAGAGCGACTCGCTGATGAGGGTGATCTTGGCCATGGTCATCTGCTGGGCCAGCAGGGACGAGCCGGTTAGCAGCACATGGCGCTGATTGTTGATCACCACCACATCACCGGGTACGCCACTGTCTGCCGTAATGGCCAGCCAGGCAGGGGAGACGCTGCCGATGCTGATATCCGGATAGATGATGCTGAGCACATATTGCGGCGCCAGCTCCGCCAGCAGACTGGCCATCAGCAGCGCCTTCTCGTCGCTGTCGGCCTTGTTATCTTGCAGTGCCTGCAGCGGCGGCGCGAAGTGATCCAGCTGCTCCGGCTGGGTGGGGATGGCGTTCAGCCACTCCTGCAGCAGGCTGACGCTGGTGGCGAGATCCTTGGCGGCAAACTGCTGCGCCAGCGGCTTGAGATGCCCCTTGAAGTGGTAGAAGAGCTGTGAGTAATCGGGTCGCACGCAAGGCAGTTTGCGATTGGACGGATGGACACAGGGCACCACCCTCATCTGGTAGAAGGCATCCTCCTGATACTGCTGGTAGGCTTGCCAGAACAGCAGCGACTCCATGCTGTCGTCCCGCAGGGTGAAGGCCTGCTCCAGATTGCGAAATTTGGTAGCGGTCTCCGGGCTGCTCTGGTTGATCAGGTTGATGCTGTTGTAGAGTCGCGGGCTGATATAGGCGTAGAGCGTCTCCAGCGGATTGGTGAGGGAAGCCTTCAGCAGGCTCATCTCGTGGCGACTGGCGGCCATCACCTGATCGTCGGTGGTCAGCTGGAAGTGCTTGCGCTGGCCATCGGTGGATTGCCACTGCCAGCTCATGTTGATTTCGCTGGCGTTGCTTGTGGCGCCAAGGGTGGTGCAGAGAGTGAGGCTGAGCAACAGCGCGGGGGTCAGCTTCATGGTGGTGCTTCCTGCCGTGGACGATAATTAACAACTAGGTGAGCCGGCACCACTTTGGTGATATTTCGTTTTGTGATCTGGATAACAGATTGATGTGACTTTTAATTTAATTGTGAAATTAAGTCACTCTGGAGGGGTTATGAAGCCTTGGATCATAGTGCTGTTTGGGCTGCTCAGCCTGCCAGCCATGGCGGGTCAGGTGATCGTCAACAAGGGGATGTCCGTTGCGGATACCTTTGCCCTGCGCGATCAGTTGGCGCGCGAACACGAATGGCAGGAGTGGCTGCGCTACCAGCAGACCATCAAGTGGCTGGAGGTGTTGCCGGTCAACTGCGAGCTGATGAGCCAGCCGGGTGGCGGGTATCGCTGCGGGAGCGACTACTACCGTTCCTACCAGAAAGATGGTCGTGAAATATATATTCAGGGCAATCCTGCCGAAGATGCGGCTGGTCAGCTGCCGCAAACACCGACAAAAAAGGCGCCATAAGGCGCCTTTTTCATACCGGGTGACGCTTACTTGGCAGCGTAACGCTCGGCAGAGGTCTTGATCTCGGCTTCGGCAGCGGCCTTGTCGCCCCAACCTTCCACCTTGACCCATTTGCCCGCTTCCAGCTCTTTGTAGCGCTCGAAGAAGTGTTGGATCTGGGCTTTCAGCAGTTCCGGCAGATCGTTCACATCCTGGATGTGGTCGTACTGCTTGGTCAGCTTGGAGTGCGGTACGGCAACGATCTTGGCATCTTCGCCAGATTCGTCGGTCATCTTCAGCACGCCAACCGGGCGGCAGCGAATGACGGAACCTGCCAGCAGCGGGTAGGGGGTCGGAACCAGTACGTCGACGGGGTCACCATCCAGAGAGAGGGTTGCGTTCACGTAGCCGTAGTTGCACGGATAGAACATCGGGGTAGACATGAAGCGATCGACGAAAATAGCGCCGCTGTCCTTGTCGACTTCGTATTTGATCGGGTCGGCATTCTGCGGGATTTCGATGATGACATAGATATCGTCGGGCAGGCTCTTGCCGGCCGGTACCAGGTTCAGGCTCATGATAATTCCTTCGTTGTTAGTATCAGGTTTGCAGGCCGATATTATAGCGATGTGATGTTAAATGACCATATTTCAGCGGCTATCGCTAACAAAGAAGGGGGATGTTTCCGCTTTGCGGCGCTTTGATGTGTACGAGATGCAACAAAACGGTTGTTTTGATGCCTTGCCGGTGACTTTGGTCACCGGCAAGAGATGCTGAGTTGCAAGTGCAGAGAGTCAGAGCGAGTAGGGGAGTCTCGACTCGTTGACCAGTCGCGACAGAGCTGTTACGACATGAGGATCAAACTGGGAGCCGGAGCGGGACTGGATATACTCCATGGTCTGCGCCAGCGTCCAGGGCTCCTTGTAGGGGCGCTTGCTGAGCAGGGCATCGAAGACATCGACTACCGCCACAATCCGTGCCGACAGCGGGATCTGCTGACCAGCCAGCTGCTGCGGATAGCCTTTGCCATCGAAGTGCTCGTGGTGGCCGCGGGCGATTTCAGCTCCCAGCGAGAGGTAGCTGGTTCCCTCCACCATCTCGCCCGCCTTGTGCAGGATATTGGCGCCGATACCGGCGTGCTGCTCCATGATGGCCCGCTCTTCCGGGTCGAAACGGCCTGGCTTGTGCAGGATATGGTCGGGGGTGCCCACCTTACCCACATCGTGCAGGATGGAAGCCATGCCGATCATCTCGACAAACTCAGGGGTCAGCTGCTCGGGATAGGCCGCCATCTGCCTCAACTCTGCCACGATGGCATCCGAGAGCTTCTGCACGCGCAAGACATGCTCGCCGGTATCGGAATCACGAAACTCCGCCAGCGCCGCGAGTGCCACCACGGTGGCCTCCTGCGCGCGCAACAACTGGTTGTAGAGATAGAGGTTATCGTAGGCCGCCGAGATGCGCTGACAGAACACATCCAGCAGATCGCACTCGAGGGGATCGAGGGGTTGGGTCGGGATAAAACTCAACACGAACTCGCGACCATTCTGGGCGGCGATATAGAGGGAGTCCTGCGGGTGTTCAAAGCGGTTGCTGCGGGCCGAAAGTGCGTTCATGACCGAGTCATGCAGCGTGGGAAAGTCGCTCAGTTTCCCCTCTTCCAGCAGGGCTTCATAGTCTCCCGTGGCCGCCAGGATCTCCAGCCGTTGCTGGCCGGGACGGCGCTCGGCGCAGATAGCCCCTTCGGTGCCCACATCGAGAATGGCGCTGATCTGTTTCAGTACGCCGGAGGCAAACTCCTTAAGCGAATGAAGATGGTAGAGATCGCCAGCCCCTTCCAGAATTTTACCGAGCCCCTGACGACTCTTGTCGATGGCGCTGAGGGTTTCGTATGAGCGCAGGGATGCGATGACGGTGGTGTAGAGCTTTTGTACCGTCAGCTCGGTCTTGGTCTTGTAGTCGTTAATGTCGTAATCGAGGATCACCCGCTGCTCGGGGGCCTGACCGGGCTGGCCGGTACGCAGCACGATCCGCACCAGCGAGTTGCGCATTTCGTTGCGGATCTTGTGCACCAGTCGCAAACCGGCATCTTCGGTCTCCATCACCACATCCAGCAGGATCAGGGCAATTCGGGGATTGGCCTCCAGCATGGTGGCGGCTTCAGCACCGCTGTAGGCGTTGAGCAGCTCCAGTGGGCGAGATTTGTACTTAATATTGGAGAGGGCAAGCCGGGTGGCATGATGGATATCCGGCTCATCATCCACGATCAGCACTTGCCATGGGTTGAGTGCCTTCGGGACCACAACCTCCTCATCATCGAGTTCGATGATGTCGTCGTCCAGCAAGATATCGTCCTTGTCTTGGGCACTGCTCATATCGGTTACGCCTCCGGCGCTCAATGAGTATGTGAACAGTATGCACGATCACATCCTCTCGGATCATCAGGATAAGTCGATATCGTGAGCTGGCTCCGCCTCTTTATCGCTACTCGAAAGGTTCCAGATATCCCTGGATCGACTTCTTCAACCAGGCCAACACCTTGCCGTGATAGGCGTTTTCCGCCAGATAGACCCCGTAATCCCGCCACTGCAGGCTGAACTTGTGTTTCAGGGTCAGCAGGGAGCCTTGTCGCAGCTGACTCTGGATCAGTGGCGAGGGGAGCACCGCCCAGCCCAGGCCATCCAGCACAGAGTTGCGCATCAACTCGAAGCTGGAGAGACCGATATGCTTGCCGCCCACTGGCAGCAGACTTTTTAGCGAGAATTCATCTACATAGGAGAGCGTTATCTGGGTGTGGTCAGTCAGATCCTGCTGTTTGACCCGCTTAAGTCCGGCCAGCGGATGGCTGGGCGCCACCACCATCAGGGTGCGGATCGGGTTGAGCACGTCGATATTGAGGCCGCTGCGCTCCTGATCTTCGGTAATAAGGCCAAAAGCGGCATCGACGAATCCCTCTTCCACCAGCGCCGGTAGTTCAGGCGGGGAGGTGAGCACCAGCGAGATGCTGGTGCCGGGAAACTGGTTGTGCAGGCTGGCCAGCATCTCGCGCCACACTTGCTCGGGGATGGCGTCATCGCGGGCAACCCGCAGCGCCACTTCGGCACCCGAGGCGTAATGTTTGCACTTCTGCTGCAAGCTGTTGGCCGCCTGTAGCAGGCGAGTGCAATCATCAAGCACCAGCTCGCCGATCTCGGTCAGGCGACTCTGATTGGCACCTCGTTCAAAAAGTTCGACGCCAAGCTCAACTTCCAGCGCCGCGATGGAGGTGCTGACGGCGCTGCGGCTTTTGCCGAGGCGACGGGCGGTGTTGGCAATAGAGCCGCTATTGGCTGACTCTACAAAGAGTTCTATCTGATATAGCTTCATATTTTACAGGCCATGACGGATTTTTCACCATCACCTTAGCGTGCCGAACCCAGGCAAGGCAAACCTGTGGCGTCGGAATAATCGACGCTGAGCGATTGCCGCGAGTTGCTTCTCCCCGTTTACCATCTCTCCCGTCGAAGCAACAAAGGCATCTTATATGTTATTAAGTCGTATGTTTCTGGCACGGCTGTTTTTGACCGGCGCCATCGTGACCGAGGTCGCCGGTACCTCCAGCATGACCATGATCCCCGAGCAGGGGGCTGGCTGGATGAACTACATCCCGATGTGGCTGTTGATCGGTTTCTCGTACTGGTTGCTGGCGAAAGCCGCCAAAACAATCTCCATTGGTATTGCGTTTGCGCTTTGGGAGGGGCTAGGGATCACCCTGATCACCATAGTGTCGGTCATGTTCCTTGGTTACGATGTGACCGTTCAGGAGCTGATTGGCCTGGCTCTCGCGATAGTGGGGATTGTTATGGTGACCATGGGGGAGACCCATGATGAGCCCGCAGACAAGCCCGTAGAAACGGAGGCCATAGCATGAGTCCGTTTGTAATTGTACTGGGTGCCGCACTGATCGATATCGGCGCCAACATGGCCATCAACCGATCCAAGGGGTTTCGTTACAAGGGGTGGGGAGTCTTCGGCATCATGCTGGTACTCGGCGCCTTTACTCTGCTTTCGGAAGCGGTAAGCGGCGGCAAGATTGACCTGGCTGTTGCCTACGCCACCTGGGGGGCTATCGGCATCGTCGGTACGGCACTGGGCGGTTTGCTCTTCTTCGGTGAGCGACTCAAGCCCATCGGCTGGGCTGGCATGATGGTGATGGCGCTGGCTGTCGTTATGCTGACTACCGCCTGATAACCTGAAGCAATAACAAAAGCCGCCCGGTAGCAACCGGGCGGCTTTTGTTTGGCTGATTGCTTGGTCGATGCAGGCTCAGCGCGGCGCTTCGTAGAGCTCCAGCGGCAGGCCGTCGGGGTCGGCGAAGAAGGTAAAGCGCTTGCCGGTCAGCTCATCCACCCGTACCGGCTCTACCTCGACCCGATGGGCCAGCAGGTGGGCGATGACCCGGTCAAGATCGCTGACCCGAAAGGCAAGATGGCGCAGGCCGCACGCCTCGGGGCGGGAGGGGCGCTCGGGAGGCGAGGGGAAGCTGAACAGCTCCAGCTGGCTGCCGTCCGGCAGGGCCAGATCCAGTTTCCATGACTGGCGCGCTTCGCGCAGGGTCTCGGCGATGATGGGCAGCCCCAGCACCTCGTGGTAGAAGTGGCGCGAGCGTGGGTAATCGCTGGCGATGATGGCCACATGGTGGATGGCGTCAAACAGCGGAAAGGTCATGGTGTTTCCTTGTCAGCAGCATAGTGAACGGGCAGCCTGTGCTGCCCGTGTCGTAGATCTAGTTGAAGAAACCGCCGAACCAATCATCCAGCGCACTGCGTGGTGTCGCACTGCTGGCGCAACCGGCCGGGGAGCCCATGGTGGAGGCTTTGGCCGGCACCTGCAGGCTGCCCGGGCAGTCGCTGGTGACGTGGGTGCCGCTGGCGCGGGAGAAGTTGGCCCAGGTGATCCCTTCCGGCATCTTCAATCCCAGACTGTTGACGCCGCGCTGGCTCATGTAGCCGCTAAAGAGCTGCAGGGCACCGCTGGCACCGGTCAAGCCCGCCGGGGTGTTGTCGTCGCGACCGACCCAGATACTGACCAGTTCGTTGTTGTCCATCCCGGCAAACCATGAGTCGCGCAGCTCGTTGGTGGTGCCTGTCTTGGCCGCCATGGTGGCGCCGGGGAACTTGGCACTGAGGGCGCGGGCCGTGCCCTGACTCACCGTCTTGGTCATAGCGAACAGGGTCAGCCAGCTTGCTTGCTGGTCGGTGACCCGCTTGGCGGTCTGATCATGCTGATAGAGCAGGCTGCCATCCCCCTTGACTACGGCGCGAATGGCCGACAGCGGCTGGGTCAGTCCCTGATTGGCGATGGGCAGATACATCTGGTTCACCTCCAGCGGGGAGAGGGCCACCGCCCCCAGCACCAGCGACGGATAGGGCTGGATCTCCTGCTGGACTCCCAGCTTGTGCAGGGTATCGACTACCTTCTCCAGCCCCACTTGCAGACCCAGATTGACGGTCGGCACGTTGAGTGAGCTGGCCAGGGCATCCATCAGCGGCACGCTCTGGCGGAACTTGCGATCGTAGTTTTGCGGCGTCCAGACCTGACCATCCTGACCGCGAATGCGGATCGGCTGATCTTTGAGCGGGGTCGCCAGCGTCAGGCCGTTGGAGAGACCGGTGAGGTAGACCGCCGGTTTCACCAGCGAGCCGATCTGGCGGCGGGCATCCAGCGCCCGGTTGAACCCGGCGTAGCGGGGATCGCGACCACCCACCAGCGCCACTACTTCGCCCTTATGCCAGTCGGAGACCACCATGGCCGCCTCCAGCTTTTTCTTGCCGCGCAGTTTCTCGATATCGGCGAGGCCCGATTCGACCGCTCGCTCGGCCGCATGCTGGGCGATGGGATCGAGGCTGGTGAAGATCTTGAGGCCAGACTGCTTGAGCAGATCGGCGCCGAAGCGGCTCTGGATCTCCCGCTTGAGCAGTCCCATAAAGGCCGGGGTGCGGCCATAGCTCATCTGGCCGCGTGCGATGATGCCGAGGGGCTGGCGGCTGGCCAGCTCATATTCGGCCTGGGTCAGGCTGCCGTGATCCATCAGCAGTTTCAGTACCAGATCACGGCGGGTTTTGGCCCGTTCCGGGAAGCGCCAGGGATCGTAATAGGAGGGGCCTTTCACCAGACCGACCAGCAGGGCCACCTGATCGATATCCAGCTCGTTGACCGGAATGCCGAAGTAGAAGTAGGAGGCGAGGCCGAAACCATAGACCCCTTGCGAGAAGTTTTGCCCCAGATAGACCTCGTTGAGGTAGGACTCCAGGATCTCGTCCTTGCTGTAGCGATAGTCGATCAGCACCGCCATATAGGCTTCCTGCAGTTTTCGCCACAGGCTGCGCTCACGGGTCAGGAAGAAGTTCTTGGCCAGCTGCTGGGTCAGGGTACTGCCCCCCTGCACGGTACGACCCGCGATCAGGTTGGCGAACATGGCGCGCATGATGGCTACCGGCGAGACGCCGCCATGCTGGTAGAAGTCGCGATCTTCGGTGGTGAGCAGGGTCACCAGCAGGCTGTCGGGCACCTCGCTGAGGCGTACCAGCAGACGATCTTCCCGATCCTCGGTATTGAGGCGATCGAGCAGCACCGGGTCCATCTGGGTGTAACCGAGCTGGCGCTGGTTCTCCAGCGACTGGATCCCCTCAAGGCGCGGGCCGTTGAAGGTGAGGCGCAGGCCACGGGCTCCATCGGCGCCATCATAGAACTCGAACGGACGGCGAATCAGCTCGATGCGATTGCCGTTGATGGTGTATTCACCCGGCGTGTGAGGCTGGCGCACCTGCTTGTAGCTCAGCATATTGAGCTCGCGCAGCATCTGGTCCCGCGACAGGCGCTGGCTGGGATAGAGCTCCAGCGGACGGCTGTAGACCATCACCGGCAGCTGCCACTTCTCGCCATCGAAGCGCTCGCGCACCTTGGTATCGAGGTAGATGCCAAACACCACCATAAAGGCCGCCACCACCAGGGAGAGCTTGAAGCCAAGCCAGAACAGCTTGCGCCAGATGGTGCGTTTGGGCGCTGCCTTCTTGGGGGCACGCTTGCGTCGTTGGGTTGCCATAAATCCTCTTTTTCGTTTCTACTCGTTATATTGCGGCCGACTACGCATCCGAATGTCCGCTTACGCTGCGCTAATCGAACCTACATTCAGAGTTTTGCTTCGCCAGGCAAATGGATGCCAACCCCTCATCCCCAACCCTTCTCCCATAAGGGGAAAAGGGGCAAACACCTACCTCGATCGGTTCCCTCTCCCTCTGGGAGAGGGTCGTCTGCTGGAGTTGGGCTTCGCGATGCTCAGCACCAACCTACATCCCCATCTTCTTTTTGGTGACTTTGGTCGGCATCGCCTCCAGCGGATTATCCGGCCAGTAGTGGCGAGGATAGCGCCCCTTCATCTCTTTCTTCACCTGCTCGTAGGAACCCGCCCAGAAGGTGGCCAGATCGGCGGTGATCTGCAGCGGCCGCTGGGCGGGGGAGAGCAGCTCCACCACCAGCGGCACCCGGCCATCGGCCACGCAGGGGGTCGAACCCTGCCCGAACATCTCCTGAATGCGTACCGGGATCACCGGTGCCTGCCCCGGCTGATAGCGGATCCGCACCCGGCTGCCGGTGGGCGCAGCAAAGTGGCTCGGCAGTGCCTCGTCCAGCCGCTTTGGCAACGGCCAGGGCAGGGATTGGCGCAGGATGTCGCTCATATTGAGCCTCTTCAGCTGCTCCAGCCGGGTCATGCCGCTCACCGCCGGCAGCAGCCACTGTTCGAGGTCGGCCAGCAAATATTCCTCATCCATCGCGGGCCAACCCTCATCGGGCAGCCAGTCGCGGGCGCAGCGCAGACGGGCCAACAACCCTTCGCTGCTCTCGTCCCACGGCAGCACATGCAGCCCCTTGCGGCGAATGCCTTGCAGCAGGCAGCGCCCTTTCTGATCGTCAGAGAGTTCGGTCAGCGGTCGCTGGCTCAGCACCAGCTCGTCGATCACCTGCTGGCGTTCGGCGCGCACCCGCTCTTCCCGTTCATCCCAGTCGAACCACTGCCGTTCGCTCACCAGTTCCGGCAGCAGGCGTACCAGCTCGTCCAGATCGACCGGTTCGGCGATAAAGATGCGGCTGCCGCGATCGTTCTGCCCCATCTCGATGGCGATGAGGGCCCCTTGTCCCTGACAGGGATGACCTTCTACCAGATCGCAGCTCACCCCACCACTGAGTTGATAGCGAGTGCCGCTACGCAGTTTGCCGATACGATCCGGCCAGGCGAGGGCGCAGAGCAGCCCCAGCCACTGACCCTGCGCAGTGGCCGGGTGCACGCCAAGCCGTTCAAACCAGCGGGCAGCGTTCTGGCGCAGGGCGTTTTGACGGCGGTGGAACAGCACAGAGAGGCGCTCCGATCCTCGCAGATCTTCTTCCTGCAACGCCACCAGATAAGCAGCATCGGCGACAATCCCTGTCAGACCCTCGGACTCCAGCTCGCGGGCGCGCAGCAGCATGCGGGCGAGGCGAGGGTGGGTACCGAAGGCGGCCATGGCGCGGCCAGCAGGAGTGAGTTGTTGCTCACCCTCCGGCTTCATGGCGCCAAGGGCCACCAGCAGCCGCTGGGCGCTGGCCACCGCAGCGGCGGGGGGCATGTCCAGCAGCGGCAGATCTTCCACCTTTGCCCCCCACTGGGCAGCATCCAGCAGCAGACCGGTCAGCTCCTGAGTCAGGATGTCTGGCGGGCTCTGCTCGGCTAGCCGAGCCTGCACCTCGCAGCTCCAGAGCCGATAGCAGATACCGGGGCCAAGACGACCGGCGCGACCTGCCCGCTGGGTGGCGGAGGATTTGGCTATCTGGCGGGTCTCCAGTCGGGTGACGCCGCTTTTCAGATCAAAGGAAGCCCGTCGTTCCAACCCGCTGTCGATCACCACCGAAATCCCCTCAATAGTGAGGGAGGTCTCCGCCACATTGGTGGTGAGCACCAGCTTACGGCGGCCCGCAGGCGCCGGTTCGATAGCTGCCTGCTGCGCCGCCATATCGAGGCGGCCGTAGAGGGGGGCGAGGGTCACGTCGTCCGGCAGTTTGTCTGCCAACCACTGCGCCAACCGCTCGATCTCACCCTGTCCCGGCAGAAAGACCAGCAGGCTGCCATCTTGCTCGGCCAGCGCTTCGAGTACCACGGCGCCGACCTGCGGCTCCAGCCACTGCTGGCGATTAGCGGGGCGGTAGTGGTAATCGATCGGGAAACCGCGCCCCTCGGAGCGAACCACAGGGGCGTCCGGCAACAAGGTCTCGAGTGCCATGCCATCCAGGGTTGCGGACATAATCAAGAGCTTGAGGTCATCGCGCAATCCCTGCTGGCTCTCGATGGCGAAGGCCAGCGCGGTATCGGCATGCAGACTGCGCTCGTGGAACTCATCGAAGATGACCAGCGAGACGCCATTCAGCTCAGGGTCTTGCTGCAGCATTCGGGTCAGCACCCCTTCGGTGACGATCTCGAGCCGGGTCGCTGAGCTGGTGCGGCTCTCGCCACGCACCCGCAAGCCGATGCGCTCACCCACCTTCTCCCCCAGCTGGCGCGCCAGAAAAGTGGCGATATTGCGCGCCGCGAGGCGCCTTGGCTCCAGCATGATGATGCGGCCTGTCAGCTGGTTCTGACGCACCAGCTCCAGCGGCAGCAGGGTCGATTTGCCCGCGCCGGGCGGCGCCTGCAGGATCACGCTGGTGTGGCTGTCGAGGGCGGCAAAGAGTTCGGGCAATACCGAAACGATGGGGAGCTGGGACAAAGCGATGAGCACCTTCTGTGGCAACCGGTAAAACGGCGCCTATTCTGCCACAGCCACCCGCGCCACCGTGAGTGGATGTGCGCAGATGGCTACGCGGGCGGGAGAGCGGCGAGACATGGCCAGATGGCTGCCATAGAATGGGCCCATCCAATGAGCGTGAAAAAGGCATTATCACCACATGGCCAAACTCTTCTTTGCCCTGCCCGTCAAGGAACTCGCCCCCGAGCTCATCGCCTGGCGCGATCAGCTCCCCTGGCCCGGTCAGCCGGTGCCGCAAGCCAACCTCCACCTGACCCTGGCCTTTCTGGGTGAGGCGGACGAGTTGACCACCCGCCGCCTGATCGCCGCCGTAGAGCGCCAGCACTGTCCGCCGCTCTCCATCAGACTGGATGAGACCGGCTGGTTCAGCCGCGCCAAGGCCGCCTGGATTGGCCCGAAGGAGTGGCCCAACGAGCTGACCGTGCTGGCAAAAGCGCTGCGCCGCCACGGCGAGAAGCTGCGCCTTGGCAATGGCGAGCAGGGTTATCGCCCCCACATCACCCTGTCGCGCAAGGCGGGTGAGGCTCCGGCCATCCAGCCTGATCCCAATTTTCTGCTGCAGGCCAACGAGTTCTGCCTCTATCAGTCCATCTCGACTCCGGACGGGGTGCGCTATGAGCCGCTAGCCTGCTGGCCGCTGCGCGCCAGGGTAAAAGAAGGCGTGCGGAGGGCTAACCCGTGATCTTTGATCCTCCCCTGCAATCGGGCCAGCTGGTGGCCCGCTACAAGCGCTTTTTGACCGATGTGCGACTCGATAACGGCGAGGTCATCACTATCCACTGCGCCAACACCGGCGCCATGACCGGTTGCGCCGAACCGGGCACCCGGGTCTGGTACTCCACTTCCGATAACCCCAAGCGCAAGCTGCCCAACAGCTGGGAGATCGCCGAGAGCCCGGCGGGCCACTTTATCTGCGTCAACACGGCGCGCGCCAACCATATCGCCCGCGAGCTGATCGAGCAGGAGGCCATCGCTCCGCTGGCGGGTTACAGCGGGTTGCGCACCGAGGTGAAGTATGGTGAAGAGAACAGTCGCATCGATCTGTTGCTGGAAGATGAGGAGAAGGGTAACTGTTACATCGAGGTAAAATCGGTCACCCTGCTCGACGAGCGGGAGGAGGCTGGCATGGGCTACTTCCCCGATGCGGTCACCGCCCGTGGTGCCAAACATTTGCGCGAATTGATGGCGATGAAAGCGGCGGGCCACAGGGCCGTGCTGCTATTTATGGTGTTGCACTCCGGAATAAGCCGGATGCGCCCTGCAACCCATATAGATCCGCACTATAGTCTGCTAATTGAACAGGCAATCGCGGCGGGGGTTGAAATTTTATGCTATCGGCCCCATGTTGGGGTACAAGGCATGGTGGCTCAAGGGTTTATTCCGTTTGAATCCGGTCACCTGTTACCTGAGGGGAGTGCATAAATATTGGAGTGGGTAACATTATTGGTACGGCTTGTTTGCTTACCCGTTACCCTTCTGCTATAGATGTCGCCCTCAATTTACGGATGGCACGGGTAGCGTGCAGAATTAGGAGACAGGGCATGCCAACAGGCGAAAACACGAAATCTCTGGGCCCCCTGGCCATTGCGGGTGTCGCGCCTTACCAGGAAAAGCCGGGTGAGGAGTACATGAATGACCAACAAAAGGCGCATTTTCGCAAGATCCTGGGTGCCTGGCGCAACCAACTGATGCAGGAAGTTGACCGCACCGTTGATCACATGAAGGACGAAGCTGCCAACTTCCCGGATCCTGTGGATCGTGCCGCGCAGGAAGAGGAGTTCGCTCTCGAGCTGCGTACCCGCGACCGTGAACGCAAGCTGATCAAGAAGATCGAGAAGACCTTGCAGCTGCTGGAAGATGACGACTTCGGTTACTGTGAGCACTGCGGTATCGAAATCGGTATCCGCCGTCTGGAAGCCCGTCCGACCGCCGACCTTTGTGTCGACTGCAAGACGCTGGCCGAGATCAAGGAAAAACAGATGGCCGGCTGATCCCGCCCCTCTGATATATGAAAAAGGGAGCTCGTGGGCTCCCTTTTTTATTGAGCTTTTGGACGGGTCGTCCCAGAATGCAGCCTCAATGAATTGCTTACCCGAACAGTCATGCCAGTGAACCCCCTGTCCTCACCCCTTGTACGTCCCTATATCGGCCGCTTTGCCCCCTCACCCTCAGGCCCGCTTCATTTCGGTTCGCTGATTGCGGCCCTCGGCAGCTTCTTGCAGGCCAGAGCGCAGCAGGGGGGCTGGCTGGTGCGCATCGAGGATATCGATCCGCCGCGGGAGATGGCGGGGGCGGCCGACCTTATTCTCAAAACCCTTGAGGCATATGGCCTCGAGTGGGATGGGGAGGTGATGTTCCAGAGCGCGCGCCACCGCCGTTATGACGAGATCATCGACCAGCTCTATCAGGCTGGCGATCTCTACTGGTGCTGCTGCACCCGGCGCGAAATTATGACGAGCGGTGGCTTTTACAATGGCCACTGCCGCACATTAGGGCTGACGGCAGAGGGCTCTGCCGCCCGCTTGCGCCAGCACCATCCGGTCTACCACTTCGATGATCGGTTGCAGGGCCATATCGCGGTCCCGGCGGCGCTCGCCGAGGAGGATTTCATTATCCGCCGCCGCGACGGGCTCTACGCCTACAACCTGGCGGTGGTGGTGGATGATATGGACAGCGGCATCACCGAGATAGTGCGCGGCGCCGACCTGCTGGAGCCCACGGTGCGCCAGATTGCTCTCTATCAGACCCTGGGGGCTGCGGTGCCGGACTGGGTGCATCTGCCGCTGGCGGTGCAAGCCGATGGCAACAAGCTCTCCAAGCAGAACCATGCGCCGGCCCTGGCGCTCGATGAGGTGCGCCCGGCCCTGTGGCAGGCGCTGCACTTCCTCGGCCAGTGTCCGCCGCCCGAGCTGATGGCGAGCCGGATCGACGAGATCATCGGGTGGGGCATCGCCAGCTGGCAGCTTGAACGGGTGCCCGCCTGCCAGAAGATCTCGCTGGAGGCTGGCTGAACGGGCCATTCAGTTTTTCATTTGGTTAGGCGTGAGCTATCATAGGCCGCTATTTTTTGGCCTCCCGTCAATTTAGAAGTCATGAAGAGGTGTACCATTTTTTCCCAGATCGCAAACTTTTGCCGCAAGGTGCTCGGCAAGGATGAGGGCGAGCAGCCGGTGGAATCCCCCATTCCAGCCCGTGTCGCCGGTCAACGTCGTACCTTAAGCCGTGATCAGCACCCTGTTTCGCGCAAAGAGATCAGCGAGAATGCCCTCAAGGTGCTCTATCGCCTGAACAAAGGGGGCTATGAGGCCTACCTGGTCGGCGGCGGAGTCCGGGATATTCTGCTCGGGAAGACGCCCAAGGACTTCGACATCGCAACCGATGCGACGCCGGAGCAGATCAAGGCGCTGTTCAGCAACTGCCGCCTGATTGGCCGTCGTTTCCGCCTGGCCCACATTGTCTTTGGTCGTGACGTGATCGAAGTGGCCACCTTCCGGGGTCACCACCATCAGGTCAATACCAGCAAACATGTGTCGGCCCAGTCTGATGAAGGCATGCTGCTGCGCGACAACGTCTACGGCACCATCGAAGAGGATGCCGAGCGCCGCGACTTTACCGTCAACGCCCTCTACTACAGCGCCAAGGATTTCACTCTGCACGATTTCGAAGGGGGTCTGGAAGATCTGGCCGAGCGCAAGCTTGAGCTGATCGGCGATCCCGAGACCCGTTATCGTGAAGATCCGGTGCGGATGCTGCGCGCCGTGCGCTTTGCCGCCAAGCTGGATATGACCATCAGCCCGCGTACCGCCGCCCCCATCAAGGAGCTGGCGCCACTGCTGCAAGACATCCCGGCTGCCCGCCTGTTTGAGGAGACCCTCAAGCTGTTCCTGGCTGGCGACGGTCTGGCGACCTACAAGCTGCTGCGCGAGTATGGCCTGTTCCAACAGCTCTTCCCGCAAGTAGCGGCGTTGTTTACCCCGCACGGCAACTCGCCCTGTGAGCAGCTGATCGAGCTGGCGCTGATCGATACCGACACCCGGGTTCGTGAAGACAAGCGCGTCACTCCCGCCTTCCTCTACGCCACCCTGCTGTGGGGGGCTGTCGAGGCTCGTGGTCGGGTATTGGAGAACGAGAGCGGCCTGCCCTGGTATGACGCCTTCATGCTGGCGATCAACGAGGTGCTGGACAATCAGGTGCGGATCATCGCCGTTCCCCGCCGTTTCACCACCGATGTCCGCGACATCTGGGCACTGCAACAGCGGCTGACCCGTCGTCAGGGTCGTCACCCCGAGCGCGCCATGGAGCACCCCAAGTTCCGCGCGGCGTACGACTTCCTGTTGCTGCGCAACCGGGTCGAGCGCGGTCTCGGCGAGCTGGCCAGTTGGTGGGAGCGCTATGTCGCCTCCAACCCCGATGTGCGCCCGCAACTGCAGCGTGAAGCGACCCGTCGCCCGGCCAGCGGTGAGCGCGGCGAGGCCCGCAGCCACGATGGCGAGAAGCGCAGCAGCAACAGCCGCAACCGTCGTCGCCCCCGTCGCCGCAAACCGAAAGTGGCCGAGTGACCACAGACGTGATGACCGAGGTCTTCATCGCCATTGGTTCCAACCTGTCTGACCCGCTGGGTCAGGCGCGCCGCGCGGTCGCCGCGCTGGCGAGCTTGCCGGAATCTGTGCTGGTGGAGGCCTCGTCGTTTTACAGCAGCCGCCCCATGGGGCCTGCTGACCAACCGGACTACGTCAATGCCGTGGCCCGGCTCAATACCCGGCTCGCGCCCCTTGCGCTGCTGGATCAATTACAAAAAATCGAGCTGGAACAGGGACGTGTGCGCAAAGATGAGCGGTGGGGGCCGAGAACTCTGGATCTCGATCTGCTGCTCTATGGGGATCAGGTGATCAACCACGAGCGCCTGATCGTACCCCACTACGGTATGAAGGAGCGGGAGTTCGTGCTGCTGCCCCTTGCCGAAATTGCGCCTGCTCTGGTGCTGCCCTGCGGCACCCCGCTCGCCCGACTGGTTGCCCGCTGCCCGCACAATGATTTGGCCATCATTGCCCCGCGTGCAGACGTACAGGAGCCTCTATGAGCAAGATCACCACCGCCAGCCTGTTGAAGATGAAGCAGGAAGGTCAAAAGTTCACCGCCATCACCGCCTATGATGCCACCTTTGCCAAGCTGTTCGACGATGAGGGGGCCCACGTGCTGCTCATCGGCGATTCGCTGGGCATGGTGCTGCAAGGGGGGCAGGATACCCTGGCGGTCAACATGGATGAGATGGTCTATCACACCCGCTGTGTGGCGCGCGGTGCCAGCAAGGCACTGGTGGTCGCCGACATGCCGTTCATGAGCTACGCCACCCCCGAGCAGACTTACCAGAACGCCGCCCGCCTGATGGCGGCCGGTGCCCGCATGGTGAAGATGGAAGGGGGCGACTGGCTCTGTGACTCCATCCGCCACCTCACCCGCAACGGGGTGCCAGTGTGCGGTCACCTCGGCCTCACTCCGCAATCCGTTCATGTCTTTGGCGGCTTCAAGGTGCAGGGGCGCGATGAGTTTCAGGCGCAGGAGATCTACCGTCAGGCCCTCGAATTGCAAGCGGCCGGTATCCAGCTGCTGGTGCTCGAGTGTGTGCCCACTGCGCTGGCCGAGCGTATCACCAAGGCGCTGCGCATCCCGGTGATCGGCATCGGTGCCGGCCCTGCGACCGACGGTCAGATCTTAGTGATGCACGATGCCTTTGGCGTCACCTCCGGCTATGTGCCCAAGTTCACCAAGAACTTCCTGGCCGAGACCGGCGATGTGCGTGCCGCCATCCGCCTCTATGTCCAGCAGGTGAGCGAGGGGAGCTTCCCCGGCCCGGAGCACTGCTTCAACTGATCCTGGCTGTTGCATGATGGGGGCTGCGGCCCCCGTCTCTGCTTCTCAGCCTCGCACAGTTAATCCGTATAGCTAATCCGTATCTTATTGATTCATCTAAAGGTGAACTGCTGATAGCCATGTTCGTGCCCCATCCCGCCCGAGCGCTATCTGTGGATGCAACCCGTCTCTCTTTTTGATTTATCGGAAGGTGAACTGCTGATGTTGGTCGTAAATAATCCCGTCGTTCTGCGTGAGCAGATAAGCCAATGGCGCCGTGAAGGGCGTGCCATCGCATTCGTGCCCACCATGGGTAACCTGCATCAGGGCCACCTGACGCTGGTGAAAGAGGCGCACAGCCACGCCGAGAAGGTGGTGGTCAGCATCTTCGTCAACCCGATGCAGTTCGACAAGGCCGAGGATCTTGCCAACTACCCGCGCACTCTGGAGCAGGATTGCGCCTCGCTGGAAGCCGCCGGCGTCGACATGGTGTTCACCCCGACCTCGGAGATCATGTATCCACAGGGGCTGGCGAGCCAGACCTTCGTCGAGGTGCCGGGTCTCTCCAATCTGCTGGAGGGGGCGCTGCGCCCGGGTCACTTCCGCGGTGTCAGCACTGTCGTCACCAAGCTGTTCAATCTGGTACAGCCGGATGTGGCCTGCTTCGGCCAGAAGGATTACCAGCAGCTGGCGCTTATTCGCAAGATGGTGGCCGACATGGCGATGCCCATCCAGATCGTCGGCGTGCCCACCGTGCGGGCCGAAGACGGGCTGGCACTCTCCTCGCGCAACGGCTATCTGACTGCCGCCGAGCGGGCCATCGCCCCCGAGCTCGCGCGCACCATGAACTGGATCGCCGAGCAGATCGAAGCGGGCGATCACCACCTGCCCTCCTTGGTGGCGCAGGCCAGCCAGCGCCTCGACAACGCCGGTTTTCGTACCGATGCCATCGATATCGTCGATGCCGCCACCCTCGAATCTGCCACTGACCAGAGCACGCAGCTGGTGATCCTGATGGCTGCCTATCTGGGCAAGGCCCGCCTTATCGACAACCGGGTCGTCACTATCAAGCGGTAACATTTTCTCTGCCATCTTGTGGCGTTTGCTGTTCTGTTGATTGCTTGGGAACGTTAAACGTTGATGGAGTCAAAACGGACACTGTCCGATTTCATTTTTATGGGGCCTCTGGCCCCATTTACGTGGCTGCCAATATAACAAGCAGCACTATCGCCAGCGCGAGAACGGCTAGTGCGAAGCCGATATTGTCGGCCAGGGAGTTGTGGGCAAGGGTATCGAGTATTTTAAATAGTTCCATATGGACTCCTTGTTTGTTGGTCAAATTGTTGGTGTGGTGAGTGAGCCCAGCCTCAATGAGTAGGGCAGGGTGCCTGGCTTGGGCAATGTTGACTGCTTGCGGTGATTCGCCTCCTTCTTCTATAAGTCCGGGGTTATTCGATGTCACAGCGTCGGGCAGAGAGGGCCTGGCGGGTGGGGTGGCCCCAGTGCAAGGTGATTGCTATTTGCAGAGGCGAATATTGCCGAAGTTGGACCCTGGCCACATCGGCACAGGCCGACAAGAGCGGGCGGGTAGGAATGAAATTTGTGTTCTTGTTGATGTAGGTACTTTTTTCTATAAGACTGAGGTTACTCAGCCCCGCAGGCCTCATCTCCCTTTCTGATACTATGTGGTTAATCCATCTATTGACCAAAGTGGACACTGTCCGTTTT
>NZ_JBODRQ010000060.1:0-20307 GCF_050633025.1 Aeromonas sp. | reverse complement strand
TAATAAGATGCAGATACCTAAAGCGACAACACTTGCAATAATTCTCAGTTGATGTTGTTCAAACCAAGAAAGGATGGCATAAGCAGATGATGCTATTAGTAACAAATAGCCAACTCCACCAATATGATAGCCTGCTTGATATAATGATTGCATCTGCCCCATAAACTCTTGTTCCCAACTAGCTAAAGGCATAAACCATAAAATAAAACTAGCCACACCAAGTAATACACCTTTTAATTTATTATCCATGTTTTGCTCTGAGTTATTTAAATGAAAATAATCCTGTAATGATGCTTGATTAATGACAAGCATCCACTATTATTGATACACCAACGTATTTTTAATTGATTTACATTCCACTCCCATTTCGACAAAAATAATTTAGCGTTTGGTTAAGGGGCGGGCTTTAGCCCGCCCCAGTGAGTGCAGCGAGCGATTTGAACCAATTGTCAGGCATGACACAAATTATTATACCTTCGGTGGGTAAGTATAGTCCCAGCGGAAAAATCCATGCTCTTGAAATCCAGCGCCTCGGAGAGACTTTTAATATAATTTGGCGGTGGGCATGTTACGTTGGACATCCAATATCCAGGAAACAAACCGTTAATTCCTGGGAGATTATTTATTTTTTCGTAAAATGGGTTCAGATCTGGAAGAGAAAAATATACAAACTCTCCAATGGATTCTTGTATCCATTCCTCGGGGTCTTGCTTCTCCATCTAACTCCGTAACATTTCAATCGCCGCCAAGTAAAAATCATTATGAAATTATAATATTACGGATTACATCAGGTGTCCGTGCGTATTCGCTTGACTTCTTATTTTTGCGCTACCATTACTACTGTATAAAAAAACAGCGTGCGGGTCAGTAATGGAAAGTGCCACCAAACCACGTCTGCGTAAACAGCTCAGAAAAGAATATGAGGCTGTCACCATGTTGAGTGGTTGCTCCACTCGTTTATCAATGCCCTCCGGCAAGGCTACCGCCCCTGAATTTCAGCCTCCAGTTTGCTGCTGTTAACCTGCGATCTTGCCTTGGCCTGGCTCATGGGTGACTCCGATGAGGCGGTTGCCAAATGGCTATGTTAGCAGGTCGTGCTGGATAGAGAAGCGGGACGCGATGGTTTCCTGAGCAAGATCAATAAATTAATCACCAACGCGTAGTGTGGGGTAACACAACATCGATAGATCATCAGAGGGGCACGGTATTGGCTCCCCCTTCAATCCGCCGAAGGGAGGGAGCAAGGTCAGGAGCGTCATCAGTGATGATGGTGTAGCCGCAGCGGGGCATGGGCCAAATCGGATGAGGGCGAGCACTGTTAGACCCCGATTTGGCGCGAGAGCAAGGATGCTCGAAGCGGGCTTTGGCCGAAGCCATGTTGAGTCTAATTCTTGCCGAAGTACAGCAATCATTTGGCTTGGGATATTCGCAGCACTAAGAACCTCCATTGCCCCTATATGTTCATTGGCACGATGACGTATTTGCCGATAAAGATTTCTTTTTCACTCATGTGAATTGGACCTCATCTTTAATCGGGCGCTAAATACGCCATCCTCGAGCCGGGTGTCGATCTGCCAGCCTAGCTTCTCGCAGATGCGCTGGATGATGGTGAGGCCACAGCCGTAGCCGAGGATCTGATCCGGTGCCGCCGCCGTCGGGTTGCTGATGGTGAGCACCGGGCCACACAGTTCGATGTCGATATGTCCCTCGGCATAGCTCAGGGCATTTTTCAGCAGGTTGCCGAGGGCAATGGCGAGCAGGGAGAGGGGGGCGTTTACTTCGCTGCTCTCGTCCAGATTAAGCCGGATATCGAGCGCCTCCCGCTGCAACAGCGGAGCGAGGCGGGCCAGCTCCTGACGGATCAGCGGGGTCACCTGCTGCAGCGGTCGCTCCACCGCCTCCTTGCGGCCCAGCAGCAGGAAGGTCTCGGTGAGCAGCGCCATCTCGTCGGCGGCGGCGCGGATGCGGGTGGTGGCGCGGGCGGCCGGTGCTGGCAGATCTGTCACCTTGCCAAGCAGCGCGGCCGAGCCCTGGATCACCATGTTGGGGGTGCGCAGCTCGTGGCTGGCGAAGCGGCTGAACTCCTGCTCGCGAGCGAACACTGCGCTCACCTCCTGCTTGCCGGCCAGCAGCGCCAGCTCGATATCCCGCAGCTCCTGCCAGGGGGCGTCGGGTTCGAAATCCGCCTGATCCGGGGTGAGGTGGGCGACCCTCTGTTGCAGCCGTTGCAGCGGCCCTGTGATATGGCGCACCAGCCAGATACCGAAGCCGAGGCAGCCCAGCAGCAGGGTCACCCCGATCAGCCGGGTGGCCAGATGCAGCTTGTCTTCATAGGGATCGAGGTAGTCATCGGCGTCGTCATTGAACACCAGATAGAGCAGTCCCTCGCCGGAGGGGTGACGGGCCACCAGAAAGTGTTTGTCCTCCTTGCCCAGCTGATGCTCGAAAAAGCCGGGAGTCTGGTAGGGCTTCAACCACTTGGGCAAGCGGCCCGCCTCGGTCCAGTAGCTGGAGAATTGTCTGGGGCTCGGAGCCGCCGCAGCCGGGCCGAGTCGCAGCCAGTCATCGCTGTAGCGGGTCACTTCCGCCTCCAGCCAGTGGCGCAGGCTCAGCTCCTCCATCTTGTCTTCGGCCACCAGCATCAGGCCGGAGAGCAGGATCAGCAGCACCACCCCGGCGCCGCCGAGCGCCATGATCAGGCGGCGGCGCAGGCTCGGCAGACTCATGCGCTCACCAGTCGGTAGCCCTGGCCGTGGAGGGTCTCCAGCATGGGAGTGGGGAAGGGTTTGTCGAGCGCGTTGCGCAGGGCGTAGATATGGCTGCGCAGGGCATCGGAGTCGGGCTCCTCATCCCCCCAGACGGTGTCGAGCACCTCCTGACGGCTTACGATGGCGGGGGCGCGGCGAGCCAGCAGCGCGAGGATCCGGAACGGGATCTTGCCGAGCTTGAGGGGCTCACCGGCGCGGGTGGCGCGGCCGCTGGCGATATCGACCGTCAGATCGCCAAAGCTGATGGCCCCCACATCGCCACGAGGGCCGCGCAGGCTGAGAGCTTGCAGCCGCACCTCCAGCTCCTCCATGGCGAACGGCTTGACCAGATAGTCATCGCCCCCCGCCTTGAAGCCTGCCAGCTTGTCTTCCAGGCTGTCGCGGGCGGTGAGAAACAGCACGGGGGTGGCAATCCCCTGCTCGCGCAGGCGCGCCACCGTGCTGAGGCCATCGAGGCGCGGCATCATCACATCCATGATGATGACGTCGAAACGCTGCTCCTCCAGCAGTTGCAGCGCCGCCTGACCGTGATAGGCACAATCGAGGCGGTGACCGGCCAGCTCCAGATAATCCATGATGGTTTCCGCCACCTGAGGATTGTCTTCCACTACCAAAATCTTCATGCTTTGCTCTCCTGGTTGGTGAGCGTTTCACGCTCTTTTCACACCGGATTCGGCATCCTGTTTGCCAGTGTAACCCCGAGGATCCCTGATGAAGAAGTCTCTCTGCGCCCTTCTGTTGCTGATCTTGTTGCCACTTGGCACCGCACAGGCGACCGAATTCAAACTGACCGGCCGCACCACCTGGCAGCTTGGCCAGTTGATGGTCAACGGCATGCCGTTCGTGATCGACGACCAGACCCGTTTCAAGGATTGGCTCAACGAGGATGATCTCGGCGGTACCTGGGTCGAGATGAAGGGGGTGGTGGAGAACGGCGTGCGCTATGTACGCAAGGTCGAAGCCCTCGACGAAGATGACAAGGACGAGATGGATCTGGAGGGGCCGGTCGAAGGGGGGCGGATCTGGGGCTACACCACCTCGGACAACAGTCTGGCGCCGTTCGAAGGGCGCTGGCTCGAGCTGGAGTGCAAGTTTGACGGCATGCGCCTGAGCCGCTGCCGCGAGGATGACTGATCCGATCTCTGCGTTCCGATTAGAAATGCTCCCGAATGAAGCCCATGCTTGTCCAGCATGGGCTTTTTGTTCAGGGACGAACGAAGATGGAACAATCGAGAAAGTGGTGTGCATGGATGCTGGGTGTGCCGCTCTGGGCGGCGCAGGCGGGAGCTGACGAATTGTGGCTGGTGGAGCTGGAGCACAGCGACGGCATCCGCCTGCAATTTCAGGGGGCCGAGGTGGAGCGGGGCAGTGCCGCCGTGTGGCGGCAGGGGGAGATTTGGCCGCAGCCACTCAAACCCGGCGACCAGCTCGCCCTGCTGGTGGCTGATGGCGTTGCCACCCGGATTGAGTTGCTGGCCGCCAGAGCCCCGCTGGCCAATCAGCCCTGGCAGCGGGCGCAAGATCGCCTGCAATCCTTCGATGACCGGCAGCTCACCTTGGCCACCCTGGGCACTGTGCCACTCAATCCACAAGTGCGCTGGGTCAACGGCTCGGCTGCCGATCTGCACGAAGGGAGTGCGCTGGTGCTGAGCCGCGATGAACAGGGTCGCTTAAGCGAAGTCCTTGTCATCAATCCGGAGGAGGATTGACCCATCTTGTTAACGGCTTGTGCTTTAGATTTTCCCCCTTATACTGGCGCCATCTTGTCGGAGTGCTGACCGTCGAACGACGCGAAGCTGAGACCGTTAATTCGGGATCCGTGGAACCTGATCAGGTTAAAACCTGCGAAGGGAACAAGGGTAACTTGCGGGTTACCGCGCCGGAGGAGGAACAAGCCTCTTCCGCTCATCGAAGGGATCACCCTTGATGGGTCAGGGCGCACAGGAGGGAGTCTGTCCCGTCCGGTTGTCCAGCACGTGGGGCGCCTTGCCCACAGCGTGCAGAGAGCGGGAAGCGGCAGCACAGCAGCGCGGAGATCCATCCCGCACGCACTCCCTCCCGAGATAAACACCCCGCCGCAAGTTCATCTTCTCCTCGAACTCCAGACAAGCAAATACCCATAACTTCAACCAGTTAATGTGAGTTTTGCTATGTCTACTTCCGTATCTGATACCGCCAAATCCAGCCGCCGCGAGCAGCGCTCCAGCGCTCAGGCCTTTATCGACAGCCTCAAGGGGATGGCTCACCCCAACTCCCGCCGCATCTTTATCGAAGGCTCCCGCGCCGATATCCGGGTACCCCTGCGGGAAATCCAGCTGGCCGACACCTTCGTCGGCGGCACCAAAGAAAATCCCCAATTCGAGCCCAACGAGCCGGTGCCGGTCTACGACACCTCGGGCCGTTACGGGGAGGAGGGGGTCGCCATCGACGTGCGCCGCGGCCTGCCGCGCCTGCGGGAAAACTGGGTGCTGGAGCGCGATGATACCGACGAACTGCCGGGGCTCAGCTCCACCTTCACTCAGGAGCGGCT
This sequence comes from Aeromonas sp., assembly GCF_050633025.1. GTDB lineage: Bacteria > Pseudomonadota > Gammaproteobacteria > Enterobacterales > Aeromonadaceae > Aeromonas. The sequence continues at coordinate 15,009 of NZ_JBODRQ010000060.1, read as the reverse complement.
GGCCGACGAGGGGCTCGACCACCTGCGCTTCGAGCACTTGCCAAAGCCGCGCTGCGCCAAGCCGGGCCGTCGGGTCACCCAGCTCCACTACGCCCGCGCTGGCATCGTTACCCCCGAGATGGAATTTATCGCCATTCGCGAGAACATGGGGCGCGAGCGGGTGCGCTCCGAGCTGTTGCGCACCCAGCATCCGGGCCGTGATTTTGGTGCCCGCCTGCCCCAGAACATCACCCCCGAATTCGTGCGCGATGAGGTGGCCGCCGGTCGCGCCATCATCCCCAGCAACATCAACCACCCGGAAGCGGAGCCGATGATCATCGGCCGCAATTTTCTGGTGAAGATCAACGCCAACATCGGCAACTCGGCGGTCACCTCCAGCATCGAGGAGGAGGTGGAGAAGCTGGTCTGGTCGACCCGCTGGGGCGCCGACACCGTGATGGATCTCTCCACCGGCCGCTACATCCACGAAACCCGCGAGTGGATCCTGCGCAACAGCCCGGTGCCCATCGGTACCGTGCCCATCTATCAGGCGCTGGAAAAGACCAACGGCATCGCCGAAGACCTCACCTGGGAGCTGTTCCGCGACACCCTGCTGGAGCAGGCCGAGCAGGGGGTGGACTACTTCACCATCCATGCAGGCGTCCTGCTGCGTTTCGTGCCGATGACTGCCAAGCGCCTCACCGGTATCGTTTCGCGCGGCGGCAGCATCATGGCCAAGTGGTGCCTCTCCCACCACAAGGAGAACTTCCTCTACCAGCACTTTCGCGAAATCTGCGAGATCTGCGCCGCCTATGACGTGGCCCTGTCGCTGGGCGACGGTCTGCGCCCCGGCTCCGTCTATGACGCCAACGACGAGGCCCAGTTCGCCGAGCTGCGCACCCTGGGCGAGCTGACCAAGATCGCGTGGGAATACGACGTGCAGGTGATGATCGAGGGGCCGGGCCATGTGCCGATGCACATGATCGAGCGCAACATGACCGAGCAGCTGGAGCACTGTCACGAGGCGCCTTTCTATACGCTGGGCCCGCTCACCACCGACATCGCCCCCGGTTACGATCACTTCACCTCCGGCATCGGCGCCGCGCTCATCGGCTGGTACGGCTGCGCCATGCTCTGCTACGTCACCCCCAAGGAGCATCTGGGGCTGCCCAACAAGGAGAATGTGAAGCAGGGGCTGATTACCTACAAGATCGCCGCTCACGCTGCGGATCTGGCCAAGGGGCACCCGGGCGCGCAGATCCGCGACAACGCCATGTCCAAGGCGCGCTTCGAGTTTCGCTGGGAGGATCAGTTCAATCTGGCCCTCGACCCCGACACTGCCCGTGCCTACCACGACGAGACCCTGCCGCAGGAGTCCGGCAAGGTGGCCCACTTCTGCTCCATGTGCGGGCCCAAGTTCTGCTCCATGAAGATCACTCAGGACGTGCGCGCCTACACCGCCGAACTGAATGCAGCAAAGCTGGAGGCCGTTGAGATCAAGCTGGTCGGTATGGATGGCCAGCAGGAGCAGGTGGTGGCTCAGGTGGAGAGCGGCATGGCCCGCATGGCGGAGACCTTCAAGGAGACCGGCGGCGAAATCTATCATCAGGCGGCGGCGCTGAAACAGGCCGCAGGGGAGGAGGCGTGAGCAGCGCAAGCGGGGCTGTCAGCCCCGCCGACCTGTCGCCCGTGACGGACTCGCTACCTGTGGTCTGGACGATAGCGGGTTCCGACTCCGGCGGCGGCGCCGGTATTCAGGCCGACTTGCACACATTGCACGACCTCGGCGTGCACGGCTGCTCGGTCATCTCCGCCATTACCGCCCAGAACTCGGTGGCGGTGAAGATGGTCGACCCCGTGCTGATGCAGACCTTCACCGCCCAGATCGACGCCCTTGGCGTCGATCTGCCGCCCGCCGCCATCAAGATCGGCCTGCTGCCGACCCGGCTCCATGTGGAGGTGCTGGCCCGCCGACTGGCGGCCATCGAGGCCCCCTTCGTGGTCTACGACCCGGTGGCCATCGCCAGCACCGGCACCCCGATGGCGGAGCCCAATATGCTGGAGGCGGTGCGCGAGCAGCTGTTGCCACGTTTGTCGCTCATCACCCCCAACGGCCCCGAGCTGGAAGCCCTGACCGGCTTGCCGGTCAGCAGCCCCGAGCTGGTGCGCCTCGCCGCCCGCCGTCTGCGTGAACTCGGCGCTCGTGCCGTGCTGGTCAAGGGCGGCCATCTGGAGTGGAGTGGCGATCTCTGCCTCGATTACTACCAGGATGAGACCCGCGAATTCTGGCTGGCGGCGCCGCGCCTCGATACCCGCCACGGCCACGGCACCGGCTGCTGCTACACCAGCGCGATCGCCGCCGTGGTGGCACAGGATTATCCGGTGGAGGACGCCATCACCCTCGCTCGTGCCTACCTGCAACAGGGGTTGGCGGCGGCGCAGGGGGTGGGCGCAGGCCCGGGGCCCATCGCCCATCTCGGCTGGCCCGCCGATCTGGCCCACTTTCCCCGTGCTGTGCTGGCAGGCTCAACCCTCGATCGTCGTTTCGGACTTTATGAAACAAGCAGTGCCCGCCTGCCGGATAGCCCCTTCGCGCCGACCGAACACAACCTCGGCCTCTATCCGGTGGTCGATTCGGTCAAGTGGCTGCGCCGCCTGCTGGGGCAGGGGGTCAAGACCGTCCAGCTGCGGATCAAGAATCTGCCTGCCGCAGAGGTGTCACCGGCCATTCGTGATGCTGTGGCGCTTGGTCGCCGCCATGGGGCGCGGCTCTTTATCAACGACTACTGGCAGCAGGCCATCAAGGCGGGCGCTTGGGGCGTGCATCTGGGGCAGGAGGATATGGAGACCGCCGATCTTGCCGCCATTCAGGCCGCTGGGCTGCGCCTTGGCATCTCCACCCACGGTTACTTCGAGCTGATGCGGGCCCGCGAGCTGGCCCCCTCCTATATGGCGCTGGGTCATATCTTCCCGACCAACACCAAGGCGATGCCCTCCCGCCCGCAGGGGCTGGTGCGGCTGCACCGCTACCGCGCCCTGATGGCGCAGTGGCCGACGGTGGCCATCGGCGGTATCAGCGAGGAGCGGGTAGCGGCGGTCAAGGCAAGCGGGGTGGGCAGCATCGCGCTGGTTTCGGCCATCACTGCCAGCGATGACTGGCAGGGGGCGACCGAACGGCTGCTCGCTGCCGTGGGGGCGGGGGATGAGCCGCGCTCGGCCACAGCCATCAGGGAGGTGGAACATGCGCTCTGATGCCGCTTCTCTTAGTGACCAAGAGTATCTGCGATACGGCCGTCAGCTGATGCTGGCGGAGGTGGGGGAGGCGGGTCAGGCACGGCTCAAGGATAAATCGGTGCTGATCGTGGGCTTGGGCGGGCTCGGCTCGCCGCTGGCCCTCTATCTGGCCGGGGCCGGGGTCGGCACCTTGTGGCTGGCCGATGGGGATACGGTCGATTCCAGCAACTTGCCGCGCCAGATCCTGTTCGATAGCGAGGCTGTCAACCACTCCAAGGCGGAGCTGGCCCGCGAGCGGTTGGCCGCCCACAACCCGCTGGTGGAGCTGATTGCCATCAACCAGCGGCTCGATGCCGCCAGCCTGCCGGAGTATGTGGCCGAGGTGGATCTGGTGATCGACTGCTGCGACAACCTCGCCACCCGCCAGGCCATCAACGCCGCCTGCGTGGCTCAGGGCAAACCCTGGATCTCCGCCGCCGCAGTGGGCTGGCAGGGGCAGCTGATGGCGCGCACCAGCAGCGATCACGCCTGCTACGCCTGCCTCTATCCGCTGGATACCAAGCTCGCCCAGAGCTGCGAGACCAGCGGCGTCACCGGCCCTCTGGTGGGGGGGATGGGCTCTTTGCAGGCGCTGGAGGCACTGAAACTGCTGCTCGGGATGCCGAGCCCGGTGGCTGGCTCATTGCGCCGCTTCGATGCTTTGACCCATCAGTGGCAGACCCTCACTCTGGCTCCCGATCCCGATTGTCCGGTTTGCGGGCAGCGCCGATGCCCGACACCCGATAAGGAGATCACCCCATGACCCTCACCATCCGACTCAACGATAAAGCGCAGCCGCTGACGGCAGGGCAGAGCGTGGCCGACCTGCTGGCGGCGCAAGACGTTAATCCACAGGGGGTGGCGGTGGCCCTCAACGGCGCCGTGCTGCCCCGAGGCCGCTGGGCCGAGACCCGTCTCAATGACGGGGATGAACTTCACCTCTTTACCGCCATAGCGGGAGGCTGACCCATGATGCTCATAGTCCCATATTCGATCGTTCTGCCTTGCGGTGGAACTTCATCTCTTCTTACCACTGTGGCGGGAGGCTGACATGCTGACCATTGCCGATCACACCTTCTCTTCGCGCCTCTTTACCGGCACCGGCAAGTTTGCCCGCCCGGAACTGATGGCCGCCGCCATCGAGGCGAGTGGCTCCCAGCTGGTCACCATGGCTATCAAGCGGCTTGAACCGGGCAAGGCCCACGACGATATCCTGAGCCCCTTGTTACAGCTCGGGGTCAAGCTGCTGCCCAACACTTCCGGCGCCAAGACCGCCGCCGAGGCGGTATTTGCCGCCCACCTCGCCCGCGAGGCGCTGGGGACGAACTGGCTGAAGCTGGAGATCCACCCCGACCCGCGCTATCTGCTGCCCGATCCCATCGAGACGCTGAAAGCCGCCGAGCAGCTGGTGAAAGAGGGCTTTGTGGTGTTGCCCTACTGCGGCGCCGACCCCGTGCTCTGCAAGCGGCTGGAAGAGGTAGGCTGCGCCGCCGTGATGCCGCTGGGCGCGCCCATCGGTTCCAATCAGGGGCTGGTGACCCGGGAGTTTCTCGCCATCATCGTCGAGCAGGCCAATGTGCCGGTCGTGGTTGATGCGGGGATCGGTGCGCCGAGCCACGCCGCCGCCGCCTTTGAGCTGGGCGCCGATGCCGTGCTGGTCAACACCGCCATTGCGGTGAGCGGCGATCCGATCGCCATGGGCCGCGCTTTTGCGTTGGCCTGTGAGGCTGGCCGCAGTGCCTATGAAGCCGGCCTTGGCGCCCGCGCCCTGCAGGCCCAAGCCTCCAGCCCGCTTACCGATTTTCTGGGGGCGTTATGAGTCATGATGCTGGCTCGGGGCAAGAGCCAATCGCCATGTCCTCTTTCTCGGTTTCTCCCGAGGCCGATGTGTTTAGCCCCCCTCTCGGCTCTTCACAAAATAAGGGAGAGGGGCTGGGGGTGAGGGCTCCGGCTGATTCGGTGCTTGAAGGGGGCGAGCCTTGCGCTCCTCCCCCTCCCAAGGGGGAGGCCGGGAGGGGGTTGGATTTTGCCAATCGCTGGCAGGAGCTGGATTGGGACGATATCGCCATGCAGATCCGCGCCAAAACTGCCGCCGATGTGGCCCGCGCCCTGAACGCACCCCGCCGTACCTTGGCCGATTTTATGGCGCTGATCTCCCCAGCCGCCGAGGCCTATCTGCCGCAGATGGCGGCCGAGGCCGAGCGGCAGACCCGCCAGCGCTTTGGCAACACCATCGGCTTCTATGTGCCGCTCTATCTGTCGAACCTCTGCGCCAACGACTGCACCTACTGCGGCTTCTCCATGAGCAACCGCCTCAAGCGCAAGACCCTGAATGCAGAGGAGATTGAGCGCGAGTGTCTCGCCATCAAGGCGCGCGGTTTTGACAGCGTGCTGCTGGTGACCGGCGAGCACGAGCACAAGGTGGGGCTCGCCTATTTTCGGCAGGTGTTGCCCATCATCCGCCGCCACTTCAGCACGGTGGGGATGGAGGTTCAGCCCCTCTCGCAAGCCGAATATGCCGAGCTGAAAACCCTCGGCCTCGACGCCGTCATGGTCTATCAGGAGACCTACCACGCCCCCACCTACGCCCGCCACCATCTGCGCGGCAACAAGCGGGACATCGCATGGCGCCTCGCCACGCCGGATCGGCTCGGCCGCGCCGGTATCGACAAAATCGGGTTGGGGGCGCTCATCGGCCTCTCCTCGGATTGGCGCGCCGACAGCTACTTTGTCGCCGAGCATCTGAGCTGGCTTGAGCGCCACCACTGGCAGAGCCGCTACTCGCTCTCCTTCCCGCGCCTGCGCCCCTGCACCGGCGGGCTGGAGCCTGCTGTGGTCATGTCGGATCGCCAGCTGGCCCAGCTTATCTGCGCCTGGCGCCTCTTCTCACCGACGCTGGACTTGTCCCTCTCCACTCGCGAGTCGGCCACCTTTCGCAACGGCGCGGTGCGCCTTGGCATCACCCAGATGTCGGCCGAGTCGCGCACCCAGCCGGGTGGCTATGCCGAGGGGGATGCAGAGGAGCTGGAGCAGTTCGCCATCCACGACGACCGCCCGGTGGGGGAAGTGGCCGCCGCCGTGCGGCAGGCCGGGTTGCAGCCGGTGTTCAAGGACTGGGAACCCTTTTTGGGTCGTTAACGACGTTTACACCTGTGGTAACAGACAGCGGCAAGCAGATCGGAGGGGCAGATCCCCGCCACTGCTTGCCGCTTTGCTTTGTTTGCTCCAACAAGATTGTTTCGTTGGTGCGACGATGTCTCTTGATTTCGTTTCGCCAGTGCAAAAATCGTGAGTGCTGGTCAGCTTATTGAATGGGCTATTGCGACCATTAGCAATGGCCGATTTGGGGGAAAGGGATGGCCGGTGGCGGCGATGTAGCCTGCGTAGGGTGCAATAAGCGGAGCGCATTGCACCGCGATAGTGACGAGAAGTGCAATTCACTTCGTTCATTGCACCCTGCAGTACTAAGCACCTCGGTGAAATACTTGCCATCAATCATCCACATTTAATTTTAATGTGCTTGCATAGCAATATCATACTGTTTTTTTATCCACTCAGGATTATATAGTTGAATTGTAACATCCTCGATAGGCTTCATTTTTAGCTCTGGAGCAAATAAATCAGCGCCAAGCATGCAACCTAAGTCAACGACTACTTTTATTAACATCTCCCACGCATGCTTGCATAGCAAAGTAACTTCAGTATCGAGGTGTTCATCAAGGCACCACTCACGAACAACTGCTGTAAATTCTCCACTATCATCATGTTCAGTATAAAGAATGCCCAAAAAGTCTGATTCTTTAGCAGCAAAATTAATATATGTGAGTATCGCCTCTTCACTATCGTGACTAGGATCAATTGATATGCCCAGCCCTAGCTTCAATTTCTTATTGCGGGTAAAGCCGATTGTACCTTTACTCGCGGTTTCTAATGCCTTTTGATGAACAACAATATCTCTCTGTTTTGATAGATATGATATTATTGGGTCTTTAGATATTTCTTTTCGTTTTTCTTTATACCATTCTTTAAGGTCATTATTTACTTGCACTTCCATGGAAATGATCTGGCTAACTTCTTTTATGGCTCGGAGAAATGAAGATAAAGCCCAGCGGAATTTGGCAGCACAATGATAATGCTCCTGCATTAACTCAACATACCATTGAGCTTCATTTAAGCGATCCATGGATGAACCAAGTGTTTTAACTGCCAATGTGTTTGGGCACTTCATATTGTCTATACCTTACTCGGTCTCATATAACGCCAGATTAAGTAGTAGACAACGCAAGCATTGAACAAAAATATACTAGCTTTAGTAGTAAAATATAATTTGTGTTGCGAATGCCATGCGTTGTCTATCTCTTATGAATTGTTTGCTATTTTTATTCGGCTTCGAATTCAGCAATCAATTCTTCTACTCGTTGGCGGTATTGCCCATTGTTGGCAAGAAAATGATCAAGTGGCATCGTTGTACTTTCTTCTTCCCAATTAAAATGACTTACTGGCTTAGATGTTCCTTCTCTTACTTGGTATGTGCCATTTTCTAATTTATCAAGGAAAATGAATGACTCGTTATCGTGGCCACTTACCTTGTAAAAAATTCGCTTACTTTTCATATATAATGCCTGCTTAATTTTTTGTTAAACAAAAAGTTCATGTTAAATCATGAAATTACAACCAACCTCTGATGTTGAAATTATTCGCCCAACACCATCTTTAGGCTCTTTTTTGTAACAGAGCAACAATACACTGAAGGGGCGGAAATGAAAAGTTACTCCACTTCTAGTTGCTCCTCGATTGCTCCTTCGAAGCCGGTGTTGCAGTTGTTGGTTAGGTTGTGGCTGTCGTTGGTCATTGCGGAGATTCTGGTATTCCTACTTTTTTATTGAGGCGAAATTGAGAGGTCATTATTTGGAAGTGAGCTATAGCTATCACCCACTCACGTCAGATAAGCCTACATATTTCGCTCTGCGATATAAATCAGTCTGCGGTAACAAGGGCATAAATATGCGCATCAAGGGGCTGGTCATGTAGGAATATGCGATTTCTTGCCAAACACTCAAAGGTGGCCCCTGCGGCGATGGCAACGGCTTCGCTGGCACTATTGCCGACCCCCATCACGAGCTCCAGCCGAAATAGACCCAAGCGTTCAAAGCCAAATTCACGCAGCAGAGCGACCGCCTGTCGGGCGATGCCGCAGCCTTGGCGGGATTGGCGCACCCAATAGCCGATATTGCCGTAGCGATGATGGGGCGACAGCTGGTTGATGCCTGCGCCACCCAAGAGCTGGCCGGCGGTGGCGCAGAAGATACCCATGTCAAAGGCGCGTCCCGCCGCACGGTCCTGATCGCAGCAGGCAAACCACTCCAGCGCGCTCTCCCGAGTAAATGAACGGGAGCACCGGCTCATCCATTGGCCGACTGTCTCGATGGATTCGTGGGCCGCGCGGTCAAACTCGTCGGCATCGGCCGGTTCGAATGGGCGGATCACTATATTGGCGTTGGCAAGGCGCGGAAGTGTCATCACTTATCCTGCTTTTTCAGAAAGTAACTGATATGCCCCGGCGGCATATCGGGCAGCTGGCCAAAGACTTCGTAACCCTGCTTCTGGTAGAAGGGGAGGGCCTGAAAACTGGTGGTTTCCAGATGGTAGTTGCTGATGCCCTTGCTTTGGGCGTACTGCTCCATGGCGCCGAGCAGGCGGCCGCCCCAGCCGTCGCGGCGGATGCTTTCGTCGATCCAGAGCCAGTCGACGTGCAGCCAGCCCCACTTGATGTCGGCGATGATGCCGCCGTGTACCTTGCCCTCTTTATCCTTGATAAAGAGGGCGATCCGCTCGCGCAGATGGGTGCCGGCGTGACCCGCGTTGAAGCCCGAGAGACCAAGGCGCAGCGCTTCGATCTCATCGTCCTGAGGCGGTTGGGGTGGAGTTAATTGCATAGTGCTTCCTGCTTGATGGTGGTTGCCTCTACCGGATTGCCGCTTCCAGCGCGGCTATCTCGCCGCCGCTGATAAGCGGCAGGTTGTGGCTGATCTGCTCCACCGGCCGACCAACCATAAAACGATGAAAACGGCCGTGGACCATAAAAACGGGAGGCTGATGCCCCCCGTTTTTATTGATGCTGATGGCCTACTGCTGCGGTGCATCCAGCTCGTTGGAGAGCGCCTGCTCCACCTCATCCGATGGCGCCGGTAATGGCGCAGCGGTGGCTGATGCGGATTCTGCGGGAGCCACAGCGGGAGCTACCACCGTCTGAGTTTTACTGGTCGCGGGGGCTGCGGACACCTCAGCTACCGGCGCTGAAACCGGGGCGGGGGCAACCGCATCACACTGACAATCGACGCTCTTGGCCTTGTTGCCCTGATGAGGGGCATACCAACCCTTCAAGCCATTTTCCAGTCGAGCTGCGGCAGCGTTGGGCTCCATCTTGCCAAGCAGCACAGCCTGGCTCACCTCGGCCAGTTCATCCCCCAACTTGGGCGTACCACGGGAGAGGATCTGGGTCGCGACCCGAATGGTCGAGTCACACTGATCGCGCCATCCCATCATCTCTTTGGCAGCAGGATTGGTAACATCGAAGAAGTGGTTGGAGAGGGAGAAAAATCCCGGCAACGAGTTGGTATAGAGCTCGGCAAATTGTGGCGTCGTCAGCCACTGCAGGAAGGCCATCGCCCCCTCTTTGTTCTTGCTGGCCGGGTTCATCCCCATACCGATATCGGTGTGGTCGGTAAAGAAACAGCCATCACCCTGTTTGGCCACCGGCGGGCGCATGACGCCAAAATCGACCTTGCCGGTGAAGGGGGCAATCTCCCAGGAGCCCGCCACATAAAATGCAGCCTTGCCGGAGGTGAACAGCTCGTTGCTGGTCGCATAATCGCGGCTCTCGCCACCTTCACCGAGGTAGGAACGCCAACGGGCCAGCTCGTTGAACACCTTCACGTATTGGGGATTATCCAACCGCTCCTGCCCGCCAATCAGTGCCAGACGGCCGTCCTCCCCTTTCCAGTAATTGGGACCAATGTTCTGGAACCCCAGCTCGGAGGCGACCCAGCTCTCGGAACCGCTCATGGCCAGCGGCACATAGCGCCCGTCGGCCTTGATCTTATCCAGCACGGCAAAGAACTGATCGCGGGTTTGCGGTAATGTCAGTCCCAACTCACTGAATATTTTCTTGTTATAGAAGAAGCCATGGATCACCGAGGCCATCGGCACACAGAAGGTCTGGGCTCCGGAATCAGTCTGCCAGGGCGACTGGGCAAAACTCGGGAAGTTCTCCATCCCTGCCATTTCGGTCAGCTCGGCCAGATGGCCCGCTTTGAACAGGGCGAGCGAGTCATCAAATGGACGGCAGGTGATCAGATCCCCCGCCTTGCCCGCTTTGAGATTCTCTTGCAGAGTCGGCATATAGTTGACGTTCTGCACCGGGTGAAAACTCACCTTGATGCCGGGGTGTGCCGCTTCAAACGCCGGGATTATCTTCTGCTCCCACAACGCCTTGTCATCGATTCGCCAGCTTTCAATCACCAGCTCGCTGGCCATCAGCTGGCCACACAACAGGAGACTCAGGGCTCCAATCCACTTTTTAGACATAAGCCCTCCTAGACTTTGAAATGTGCGATCAATTGCTGCTGCTTGGCGATCAGGTCGGCCAGCACTTCGCTGCTGCTGGCGGATTCACGCGCCTCCCGCTCGGTCTCGTATGCCACATCAGCAATACCGGCAATATGACGAGCGACCCCCTGACTGACGGAGATCTGTTCCTGCGCAGCATGGGCCACCTGATCAGCCATCGATTTGATGGCCCCCATCCGATCGGCAATGGATTGCAACGCCACATCCATCTCGCGAGTCTGCTCGACACAGCTCTGGGTCTGCTCCTGGCTGCGCCCCATCACTTCGACCACATGTTTGCTGGAGCTCTGCAGATTCTCAATCATCCCCTGGATCTCTTCGGTCGAAGTCTGGGTGCGATTGGCCAGCGCCCGTACCTCATCGGCCACTACCGCAAAACCGCGACCCGCATCGCCAGCACGGGCCGCTTCGATGGCGGCGTTCAACGCCAGCAGGTTGGTCTGCTCGGCAATGCTGCGGATCACATCGAGAATGCTGCCGATGTTGTTACTGAATTCCCCAAGTTTGTAGGTGATCCCGACCGCCTCTTCCATGGCGCCAGCCAGCTGCTCGGTGATCTGGCGAGTAGTAGCCACTTTCTGGCGACCACTGCGCGCCTCTTCATCGGCCAGATCCACTTCCCGCTTGGCGCCATCGGTAGAGCGGGCCACCTCGGTGGCGCTCACTTCCAGCTCGGTAATGGCGGCGGCCACCTGATCAGTCTGGCTCTTCTGCTCCTGCACCCGGGACATGGCCCGTTCGCTGATCTCGGCGGCGCGGCTCGCCTCATCCACCAGATGGCGGGAACCCGCGTTGATCTGAGAGAGCAGCTCGCCGGTCTTGCCCGCCAGGATGTCGACAGAACGGGACAAGTTGCCAAACTCGCAACGGCTGCGGTAGTTGATGCGGCGGGTCATGTCACCGGCCGCCATGTAATCCAGCTCCTTGTTGATCATCTGCAACGGACGCTGAATGCTGCGCGCCGTGGTATAGCCGATGACCAATGCGGCACCGGCTGACATCGCGACAACTAGCAGGATCCAGAAGCTGGCACTGCTGACCGCTGCATCAGCGCTGATCCGACTCTCGCTGGCGATGGCACCGGCAGACTTGCCCATCTCATCGAGCAAATTGAGGCTGTTGACCAGACTGGCATCCAGCTGCTGATTTTGCGTGGCCTGCGATAGTGCCAGTTGCTGAGCCTGGCGCATGGTCGCAAGCAAGCCCTGAGCGCCAAGCGCCAGCTCCTGCATCCGATCCAGATTGGAGACAAAGCGCGCTTTCACATCATCCGGCACCGTCACTCGATCCAGACGCTTGCGCGCCATCTCGATATCCTTGCTCAACACCTTTTCCAGCTCGTTCAGGTCGGTTTTGGCATCGGCACGGCGGATATTCTTCAGATCGCGGGCGATACCCGAGGTAATGAGCTCCGCCTTGTTGCGCATGGAGCGCTTGCTGGCGGTCTGTTGCAGCAGCAGATCCGCCGCCCACTGGTAGGTATCCTCAAGACGGATAAATTCCATCTCCAGCTTGTGGCGCTGATCCTGCGCGCTGACCCACTGCCGATGCTGGGCCAACACCTGATCCGCCAGGCCATAAAATTGGGTGGTAGCACTCTCGACCTGTTGGAAGCGGGCACGAGCATCCGCTACGTCGGTAAATTTACCCATCTCCTGACTCAGCTGGGCGAAGCGGTTCTGCTGCTCCTTGAACTGATTGGCCAGCTGCGGCAACTGGGCGGCATCTTCACTGGTGCGGTAGACCAGCACCCAGCGGTTACTATCCTGCAGTGCCCCCTTGAGACCGGCGACAGCCACGACCAGCGGGGTTGCCCGATCAGACACGGCAGAGAGGCCGTCATTTATACCCTTGATTTTAAAGGTACTGATCACGCCAAGCAGGATCAGCAGCAGCAGCATCAACACAAATCCGGCGATGATCCGCTGCACGATAGATAAACCCATGGAGACATCCTCACTCATTGGGGGAAAGTAAATTGAACATAGTCACTATCGGCTGGGTGGCGAATAACTGAAATAAAGTGGCATGTATTTAATTGATTTATATCGGGTTGGGTCACAATCTGGGCAACATCAGTCACACGAAAAAAACCCGGCACAAGCCGGGCTGAAAGAGACGTACTTTGCTATCTTCCGAGTTCCTTGCAGAACCTCAGTCGGAATCATTAGAAACGGTAGCCAACACCCACCATAAAGGCCATCGGGTCGATATTGGTCTTAATGGTCGCAGCACGGCTGCCATTAACATCGACGTTCACATCTGTATCGATATCCATAATCCAGGCGGAACCGTTTACAAACCAGCGGTCAGTGATCGCCATGTCGATACCAACCTGCCCAGCCAGACCCCATGAATCATCCAGGCTCACATTGACATCCCCCATCTGTGCCAATGCACCGACCGCTTTTTCATCAAAGAAAGTGGTGTAGTTCACGCCCACACCAACATACGGGCGAACCTTGCTCTTGGCATCGCCAAAATAGTACTGGGCCATCAATGTGGGTGGCAGATGCTTAACCTTGGCAACTTCTCCCAATCCAGCAGTGCTCACACGATGGGAGAATGGGGTTGCCGCCAGCAGTTCAACTCCCCAGTTATCGGTAACCATGTAGCTTAAGGTCAGGCCAAGTTGTTGATTGCTGTCGATCTGAAACTCACCTGTCTTAAGCACATCATCACTGCTCTCTTGCGGAGACACGACAGCCAAACCACCACGAACCAGAATATCGCCAGCCTGATGGGCCATGGCGAAAGGAGAGGTCACTGCAGCGGCAATCATCAGAGGAAGTAATTTTTTCATCACGTAATCCTTTTTTGTTTTCATTTGATGCTGTAAGCCTGCTGAATATATGCCCATGTAAACGCATGGTTATTGATTTGACGCAAAAGTTACACATAAATAGATTGATTGTTTTTGCAACTTTGCGCACCATCCCAACTTTGCCGAGCCCCCAGATAACGATTCGCAATCCCTATCTCGAGAAGTTGGCACTACCAGTCCTATTGCCAAAAGAGGCAAAAAAAGAGGTAAGCAAGCCACATCTTACAACCTCATTGAACGTCGATTAATTGTTGTTGGTGTGGGAGAGTCGGCGTATTTTGTGTGGTAATGGTTATTGAAAGGTGGTGGTTTGTTTATGAAAGATGAGTCGAGATGGCAAAAGGTGGGGGCTTTTCTTGCCGCGGTGTGGGGAATCGGATCCTTTCTCTTTATCCTGCTCGGTTTTATTGTCGCCCTGGCCTATCTGGTATTGGTTCAGCAGAGTTAAGCCCGGTTGGCAGAGTGTAACAGGAGGAAATCCTCCCCTTCGGCAAGCTGTTCCGGACTCTGGCCCATTTCCTCCCGGGAAGAAAGAGTACCAGCGTAGCCACACCACCGATTGCGCCCACCGATTTTAGCCTGATAAAGCGCCATATCAGCCAGCTTGAAACTGTGACTCCAGAATGAATCCGGGCACGCCGGGTGCAGCGGATAACGGCAGAATCCCAGCGATACAGTCACCCAGAATGGCGTATCCTCTGTGCCAAAGCGATGTTGAGCGATGCGCTGGCGCAGGTATTCGACCCGCAGTGCCAACTCTTGATCGTCATCCACCTGCAGCAACAGCAAGAACTCCTCGCCACCCAGTCGGATAACCGGCTCACTCTGCCCTGTCACCGCCTTGTGCAGCAACTCCGCCAGCTGTTTCAATACCAGATCCCCGATGTCATGACCAAGGCTGTCATTGACCCGTTTGAAATGATCCAGATCCAGCAGTAATAACAGACAAGGTTTGGCCTGATGGACCTGCAGCCAGCCATCCAGATAGCGGCGATTGAAACAGCCCGTTAAGGAATCACGATTGGCTGCCTCTTCCATGCGCTGGCTGTGGGCTTGTACTGCCTTGTGCTCATAACTGAGACGCGCGGCCATTTCACGAAAACGATGAGTCAGAATTTTCATCTCGCGACTCGACTCGATCACGGGCAAGGCGGTTACATCCGAATGACGTTCGTAGTTCAAAACACCTTGGAGGAGTATCTCCAGGGGCTGTAGAACCAGCCTTTGCAACCGGAAAAAGGCAAACAGGCCACATGCCAGACAGATAAGCAGGGTGCCTAGTAAGGTTAAGAGAAGCACACGCC
>NZ_JBODRQ010000059.1:0-20320 GCF_050633025.1 Aeromonas sp. | reverse complement strand
CGCCACGCTCGTCACAGCTGCCAGCAACCTGAGGAGGATCGAGTCTGATGGAGCTGCGCCTGATTCTCGGCGATCAGCTGAACGCCGCTCACAGCTGGTTTCGCACCCCGGATCCGGCGATCTGCTATCTGTTGGCGGAGCTGCGTCAGGAGACCGACTACTGCCACCACCATCGCCAGAAGGTGCTGGCCTTCTTTGCCGCCATGCGCGCCTTCGCAGCGGCCCTCACCCAAGCGGGCCACCGCGTCTGTTACCTGACCCTTGATGAGAGCGCCCGCTGGCCCGATTTGCCCGGCTTGCTGGAGGCTCAACTCGAAGCACATCAGGCCAGCAGCGTTGCCTGGCAGAGCCCGGACGAGTGGCGCCTCGCAAGCCAGTTGAAAAGCTGGGCGGCGGGCCTGGCCATCCCTGCCACCGAGGTGGAGAACGAGCATTTTCTCACCCCCCGCGATGGCTGGCAGTGCTATCCCCACAGCCGGATGGAGTTCTTCTACCGCGCCTTGCGCAAGCAATACCGGGTGCTGCTCGATGAGCGCGGCCAACCCCTTGGCGGGCGCTGGAATTTTGATGACGAGAACCGCGCCAAGCTGCCGGAGCGTCAGCCGATCCCGGCCCCCCTCACCTTTGCCAACGAGGTGAGCGAGATTGATGCCATGCTGACCCGCCACGGGGTCAGTACCATAGGCGAGGCGGATGCCAGCAAGCTGCCGTGGCCCATCACCCGGCGCCAGAGTCGCGAGCTGCTGGCCCATTTTCTGGCCCACTGCCTGCCCCACTTTGGCCGCTATCAGGATGCCCTGAGCGAGCGGGGCTGGAGCCTGTTTCACAGCCGCCTGTCGTTTTCCCTCAACAGCAAGATGCTTCATCCGCTTGAGGTGATCCGCGCCGCTGAGACCCACTGGCAGGCCAATCAGGCCACCATCACGCTGGCGCAGGTAGAAGGCTTTATCCGCCAGATCCTCGGCTGGCGCGAGTTTGTCCGCGCCCTCTACTGGGAGAAGATGCCCGACTATCAGCAGACCAATTTTCTCGGGGCCAAGCGGCCGCTGCCCGGTTTCTTCTGGAATGGAGAAACAAAGATGGCCTGCGTGCGCCACGCCATCAACCAATCCCTTGAGCACGGTTACGCCCACCATATCCAGCGGCTGATGGTGACCGGCAACTTTGCCCTGCTGGCGGGGATCGCCCCCGATGAGGTTGATCAGTGGTATCTCGGCATCTATGTGGATGCCATCGAGTGGGTGGAGCTGCCCAACACCCGCGGCATGAGCCAGTTTGCCGATGGCGGCCTGATGGGCAGCAAGCCCTACGCCAGCAGCGGCGCCTATCTCGAGCGAATGGGCCACTACTGCAAGGGGTGCCACTATCAGGTCAAAGCCCGCCACGGCGACGGAAGTTGCCCCTTCAACAGCCTCTACTGGCACTTTCTCTGGCGCAATCGGGACAAGCTCGGCAACAACCCTCGCCTCGCCCTCCCCTATGCCAACTGGGATGGCCAAGCCGCAGCGCAGCAGCAGGCCATTCTGGCGACGGCGGAGCAGTACCTGATCCAGCTGGAGCAGTTGTAAGCGGGCCATACCCCCTGACACATGCCCTCTGACAACAGCGCTTTACGCTGGCAATCAGGCTCACCATCGCACCAAACACCAACTTGTGACAGGCAAGCAGACGGAGATCCCAATCCTGCGCAGAGCGGTTGAATATCCTGTGGCGGCTGATTATGGTGGTGGCCACATCAGGAGATCAGTCAAGGAAAGACGATATGGAGATAGTGGTTCTCGGTGGCGGCGTGATTGGGGTAACCAGCGCCTGGTATCTGGCCAAAGCGGGTCACAAGGTGACCCTGCTGGAGCGACAAGATGGCGTCGCCCTTGAAACCAGCCATGCCAACGCCGGGCAGATATCCCCCGGTTATGCGGCCCCCTGGGCAGCCCCCGGCATTCCCCTCAAGGCCGCCAAGTGGATGTTGCAAAAGCATGCCCCCTTCACGGTGCGCCCCACCGCCGACCCCTTCCAGCTGCGTTGGATGCTCAGAATGCTCGCCAACTGCACCCCGACCGCCTATGCCACCAACAAGGGGCGCATGGTGCGTCTGGCCGAATACAGCCGCGACTGCATGAAGGCACTGCGCGACGAGCTGAACATCGATTACGAAGGGCGCCAGCTCGGCACTCTGCAGCTGTTTCGCAGCCAATCCCAGCTCGATGCCAGTCAGCGCGATATCGAGGTGCTGGAGGAGTATGGCGTCCCCTACCAATCCCTCGATGCCAGCGGCTGCGAAGCGGCAGAGCCTGCGCTGGCAAGGGTACGCGGCAAAATCGTCGGCGGCTTGCGTCTGCCTGGCGACGAGACCGGCGACTGCTTCCGCTTCACCAAGGCCCTTGCCCTTGAAGCCGAGAAGCTCGGGGTCAAGTTCGTCTTCAACTGCGACATCGACGAGATTGAGCAAGCCCGCGGCCGCGCCGTGGCGGTGCGGGCGAGCGAGCAGCGCTATCGCGCCGATGCCATCGTCTGTGCGCTCGGCAGCTATGCCACCGGTTTTTTGCGGCCGCTGCTGCGCCCGCTCGGGCTGGAACTGCCGGTCTATCCGGTCAAGGGCTACTCCCTCACCCTGCCGATGATCAACGCCGAGGCCGCGCCGCGCAGTACCGTGCTCGACGAGACCTACAAGGTGGCCATCACCCGTTTTGACGAGCGGATCCGGGTCGGCGGCATGGCAGAGCTGTCGGGCTACAACCTCGCCTTGAATCCGAGACGCCACGACACTCTGGCGATGGTGGTGGGGGATCTCTTCCCCGAGGGGGGCGATATCAGCCAAGCCGAGTTCTGGACCGGTCTGCGCCCCATGACGCCGGATGGCACCCCGCTGGTAGGGCCCAGCCCCATTCCCGGCCTCTGGCTCAATACCGGCCACGGCACCTTGGGCTGGACCATGGCGGCCGGTTCGGGTCAGTTGTTGTGCGATCTTATCAGTGGCAGCGAGCCCGCCATCAGCGATGAGGGGCTCACCCTGGCCCGTTACGGCTAAGCGCATAACAGGTCGGGCTGTTTCACTCGCCAACTACGCCCTCAGACAACAGCAGAGGACGTTCTCAACCGCTTTATTGACAGGCCACCGCCAAAAACGGTGGCCTTTTCGTCTGATGTTGACTTTCTCCCTGCCCGTCTGCCTGAGCGGTGCTCTGGCAGCCGGTTAATGCAGCAAACGGCACAGAATATTGCGCAATTCGACTTGCGCAAGCCGCCACAATCCGTAATGTGGATAGACGCATTTTTCGCAGCGCATATTTTTTAAATGGCCTGTAAACCGCTTGTAAACAGGCATCGCCAGACAAGGGGATACGGGTGTCACCACGAGTTTCTTTAGCAGCAATCCAGGGTAGGACAATATGAAAAAAGTAGGTTTGGTCGGTTGGCGTGGCATGGTGGGATCGGTTCTGATGAGCCGGATGCAGGAAGAGCAGGATTTCACCCATATTCAACCCACATTCTTCACCACCTCCCAGGCCGGTGAGGCCGCTCCCAACTTCGGCGTCGATGCCGGTACTCTGCAGGACGCCTTCGATATCGAGGCGCTGGCCAAGCAGGATATCATCATCACCGCCCAAGGCGGCGACTACACCAAGGATGTCTATCCGCGCCTGAAAGCCGCTGGCTGGCAGGGTTACTGGATTGACGCCGCCTCCTCCCTGCGGATGGAGAAAGACGCCGTCATCATTCTGGATCCGGTCAACGGCGACGTCATCGAGCAGGCCCTGGAGGATGGCATCAAGACCTTCGTTGGCGGCAACTGCACCGTCAGCCTGATGCTGCTGGCCCTCGGCGGCCTGTTCAAGGCCGATCTGGTGGAGTGGGTGAGCGTGGCCACCTATCAGGCCGCCTCCGGTGGCGGTGCCCGCCATATGCGCGAGCTGGTTACCCAGATGGGGATACTGCGTGACGAAGTAGCAGTTGAGCTGGCAGACCCCGCCTCCGCCATTCTCGATATCGAACGCAAGATCACCGAGAAGACCCGCTCCGGCACTCTGCCGGTAGACAACTTCGGCGTACCGCTGGCCGGTGGCCTTATCCCCTGGATTGACACCAAGCTCGACAACGGCCAGAGCCGTGAAGAGTGGAAGGGTCAGGCCGAAACCAACAAGATTTTGGGTATCGAGAACGCCGTCATTCCGGTGGATGGTTTGTGCGTGCGGATCGGCGCCCTGCGCTGCCACAGCCAGGCGTTCACCATCAAGCTGAAAAAGGATGTGCCGCTGGCTGAGATCGAAGCCCTGCTGGCTGCCCACAACGACTGGGTGAAAGTGATCCCCAACGATCGCGACATCACCGCCCGCGAGCTGACCCCGGCTGCCGTCACCGGCACCCTCAGCATCCCGGTCGGTCGTCTGCGCAAACTCAATATGGGCCCGGAGTATCTGGCCGCCTTTACCGTGGGTGACCAGCTGCTGTGGGGCGCCGCCGAGCCGCTGCGCCGCATGCTGCGTATCCTGCTGGCGCGCTAATCCGCTACAGATGCAGAAACAACAAGGGCGGGGAGCCACTCTCCCCGCCCTTTTTCATGGCTTGTCTTTTCCGCCCTTGTTAAATAAATCAGATCAGGCAACAACTATCCTGACACAGGGAACTGGGAAGCGGCTGAAAATAAGTGATGAATGCTCCAAGGAGCGTTGCAAGGTGTTATAGGAACGCACCAATCGCTATTTTTGTGAGCGCCAGCAAAGGCTGACGATATGGTGTTGAGCACAGATTGACTTTTTTATACACAGTGAAAGTGAATATTCCCAAAGGGATCGTGTAATTTGGCCAGATCCTGTCACGGGTGTATCACACTCTACCTCACCGGGCCGGAATGCGTCATGCAGAGTCACAAAGAATTAGCCCCGCTCGGCAGACAGCGGGGCTGGATATTCAGAATGATTTTTTCAAGCTGGCCTTATGCTGCTCCAGCAAGTTTTCGGGGGGCGGTGGCACCTGCAGGTAGAATCCCTGTGTCGTCAACGCCTCCATGACCTTGCCGACCTCTGCCAGTCCCAAGGACTTGCCAGGGGCCAGTTTGGTCATCAATACCAGTTCCGGGCGGCCAAACACCGCCATCAAGGGTTCGGGAACGCGGGAAAAATCCTCCCTTCTCTCTACAAAAAGGTAGGTCTCGGCTTTTTTGCGACTTTTATAGACTGCACACAACATGGAAATTGATATAATCCAACGAGTTTATTTGCCTCTGATGGGGGCAAACTATAACATCAGGAATTGAATAACAATAACGGATTAGCATCTCTGCCTCGGGGAAGATTCATGGTTGAGCGCGATAACGAATTGAAAGGGACTACCTTCACTATTTCTGTGTTGCATATCAGCGATGGCGAGCCAGAGCGAATCCGTCAGTTGTTGGCCGAAAAAGTGGCCCAAGCACCCTACTTTTTTAATTGTGCGCCACTGGTAATCAATGTCTCCCGGCTGGAACAGATCCCCGACTTTGAACAGCTAAAGGAGCTGGTGGAGTCCGAAGAATTTGTGCTGGTCGGCATCACGGGGGCGCGCAGTGAAGAGATGAAGACAGCCGCCAAGGCGGTAGGCCTCGCCGTGATGGCCTCGGGCAAGAGTCGCAAGAGCGAACCCGAGCCAGCCCCAGCGCCAGCCGTTCCTGAGGTGGTTCCCGAGCCCGAACCCGCCCCCTTGATCCCGAGCAAGGTACATGTGGGACCGGTTCGTTCCGGCCAGCAGATTTACGCCGCCGGCACCTCGCTGGTGGTGCTGGGGTCCGTCAGTCCGGGAGCCGAAGTGCTCGCCGACGACAGCATTCATATTTATGGCACCCTGCGTGGCAGAGCCATTGCCGGTGCCAAGGGCAACCCCCAGGCCCGGATCTATTGCCAACAACTGCAGGCCGAACTGCTGTCCATCGCTGGCACCTTCCAGCTGAGCGATGCATTGCCGACAGGCCTGATCCAGCAACCGGTACACGTCCGGCTGGATAATGAACAACTCCGTATAGACCGTATCAAATAGAGTTACAAGGAAGCGAGAATGGCGCGAATTATAGTCGTTACATCGGGTAAAGGTGGCGTTGGCAAGACCACAACCAGCGCGGCTCTGAGTACCGGTTTAGCCCAGCGTGGCCACAAAACCGTGGTCATCGATTTTGACATCGGTCTGCGAAACCTGGACCTCATCATGGGTTGTGAGCGACGCGTGGTGTACGACTTCGTCAACGTCATCAACGGGGAAGCCAACCTCAATCAGGCGCTGATCAAGGACAAGCGTTGCGAGAACCTGTTTATCTTGCCAGCCTCCCAGACCCGGGATAAAGATGCCCTTACCAAAGAGGGTGTCGAGAAGGTGCTGGAGCAACTGGCCGAGATGAAGTTTGACTACATTGTCTGCGACTCGCCAGCGGGAATCGAGGCGGGCGCCCTGATGGCCCTCTATTTTGCTGATGAGGCGATAGTCACCACCAACCCGGAAGTCTCTTCCGTACGTGACTCCGACCGCATCCTCGGCATTCTGGCCTCCAAGTCTCGGCGCGCCGAGCGTGGCGAAGATCCTATCAAGGAGCACCTGCTGCTGACCCGCTACTGCCCGACCCGCGTAAACCGAGGCGACATGCTGAGTGTGCAGGACGTGCAGGAGATCCTGGCCATTCCACTGCTCGGGGTGATCCCGGAGTCACAGGCGGTGCTGCGCGCCTCCAACTCCGGCGAGCCGGTGATTCTGGACAAAGAGTCCGATGCTGGCCAGGCCTATGATGATGCGGTGTCCCGTCTGCTGGGTGATGCCAAGGAATTTCGTTTTCTGGAAGAAGAGAAGAAGGGCTTCTTTAGCCGACTGTTCGGGAGTTAACCATGTCATTATTGGATTATTTTCGTTCCAACAAGAAACAGAACACCGCACAACTGGCCAAAGAGCGGTTGCAGATCATCGTTGCTCACGAGCGTTCGTCCAGAGGGGGGCCGGATTACCTGCCCCAGCTCAAGCAGGATATCCTCGATGTGATCCGCAAATACGTCAACATTGATCCGGAGAAGATAACCGTCCAACTGGATCAGAAGAGTGATGAGCTGTCGGTACTGGAGCTCAACATCACCTTCGCCGATGACAAGAAGGGATGAGCTGACGCCCTATGCGTGATCCCTTCCCCCAATGAAGACCGGATCCTGTTACTGGATCCGGTTTTTTATTGGCACAAAAACAGATCACAGCGGCTCGCCTCATCTCGCCAAGGGGTCTGCCGACCGCTAGAATAGCGCCGCCCCGCAGGCGGTGATCTGCGTCGGCACCTTTTTCTCTTTTCTGGAACAGACCGCTTATGTCTATGAATGACGAAATGCACAGCGTCGAGGAACTGCTCGATACCGCCCTCGAACTCTTTATGGAGCTGGCCTCTGACAACCTGCCGGAGCAGGAGATCGCCCGCTTCAACCAGGAGTTCAACGACCACGGCCTGCTGGCCGAAACCGACCCGGCCGATGACTGGGAAGCGGACGTGGGTTTTGCGGTGAGCGACACCGACTATGCCGAGATCTGGATAGGTCTTGGCAATGAAGAACAAGAGTATGAGCACCTGTTTGCCCGCATGCTGCTCTCCCGCCGTGTTGACGAGAAGTTCTGCCACATCGAATGGCTGCCCCAATAATTCCGGATCCCGATGATCCCAGCCACTATCAGTGGGAGTCTGACCCTGACTCTGTGGCCCCTGAGCGTCCATCTGCATCGCTTGGGCGCCGGGTGTTGAGGTGGGCAGGCAAGATCGCGCTGGCCGGGCTGCTCTGCTCGGTCGGCTCGGTCGCCTTGCTGCGTTTTATCGATCCACCGATGTGGAGCTGGCGTATCGAGCGTGCTCTGTTTCCGCCCGCCAAGATCACCCAGGTGCGCCATGAATGGGTGGATCTGGAGTCCATCTCCAAAGAGCTGCAACTGGCGGTGATCGCCGCCGAGGATCAGCGCTTTGCCGATCACAACGGCTTTGACATGGATGCCATCAACGCCGCGCTCAAACACAACCAGCACAGCGAACGGGTGCGCGGCGCCAGCACCCTCAGCCAGCAGACTGCCAAGAACCTCTTTATGTGGAGTGATCGCAGCTTCCTGCGCAAGGGGCTGGAGGCCTGGTTTACCCTGCTGATGGAGCTGGGCTGGGACAAGGCCCGCATTCTCGAGGTCTATCTCAATATCGTGGAGTTCGGCCCCGGCATCTATGGCGCCGAAGCCGCAGCCCGCACCTACTTTGGCAAACCGGCCAGCCGCTTGACCCGCTACGAGTCATCCCTGCTGGCTGCTGCTCTGCCCAATCCGTGGCGCTATCGGGTCAAGCCCCCGTCACCCTATGTGCAGAAGCGCTCGGTCTGGATCCGCCGCCAAATGGGTCAACTGGGCCAGATCACCCTCAATCGGGTGCATCAGGCCGACTGATCCTCAGGGCTCATCGGATTTCTCCGGTGGGCCCAGATGGCCGCCCACCGTCTCACGATGAAGCGGCAGATAGTGCCACCACCAGGCCTCGCGCCGTCGCTTGATCTGTTGCCGCCGTCCCCGCTGCTTCATCCCCTCACTCCCAGCCAGATGATCCGCGCCTTAACCATACTCCCCCAACGGCAACTTGGACAGGCCAGCCACGCTCGGCGCACTGGTCTGGCCGCCACAGCCAATAATTGTTACAGTAGCGAACCTCGATGTATCTGGAGTGATTTCATGGAACAGCGTACCCCGGATCAGCTGGTCGAATGGGCCTATGATCAGTTTCTTGAGCAGGCCGCCGATATGCTGGCCCCCGAACAAATAGTCGACATCACCCTGGAGTTTGAGCAGCGTGGCGCCGTGGAGGCGACCCTGCCCAATGCCGACTGGTCGACCGAGCTGGGTGAGCCGGTCGATATGGAACGCTGGGTCGAAGTGTGGGTCGGTTTGCTGGATCATCAGGATGAGTTTGAGGTGATCTTCGCCACCTTCCTGCTGCCCCGTCTGCTGACTGAAGATCATGTGCATGTGCGCTGGCATCGCCAGCAGCAGGCATAAAAAAGGCGCCATCGGCGCCTTTCTTGTTTCTGTGCACTCTTATTGCTGTTCTCTGCTAATCCTGCGCCGCGATGGCCTTGGCCAGACAGCGGCGGCACCAGCAAGCGCTGGCCTCCTGCATCGGCAATACCGGCAACTGGCTACACCAGCACTGCGCAATGGTCTGACCGGCGGAGACGGCGCAATAGGCCGGTTCGCCACAACCCGGGCAGCGGTGGGTGCTTTTCGAGCCATCCAGCTCGGCCATCACCGCCAGCTGGGCCTTGCTATCCATCGCCGACCAGTGGCCGATCTCGGTCAGGGTGCGACCGCAGCCAAGGCAGAGGCCATCCTTTGCCTTGCAAAGCCCAATGCAGGGACTCGGCACTTACTCCTGCTCCCCGCTCTGGGCTGCAGCGCCCCCCTCGGTCAGGGTAATGGCGTTATCTTCGATGACAATCTTGCCCTGCTTGTAGAGGCCGCCGATCGCCTTCTTGAAGGTGCCCTTGCTCATGCTGAACAGCTTGTAGATAAGCTCGGGTTCGCTCTTGTCACCCACCGCAAGACTGCCACCCTGCTTTTTCATCCGGCTCAAAATACGCTCACCGGCGTCATCGACCCGCGCCAGACCCGGCTTTTGCAGAGTCAGATCCAGCTTGCCATCTTCGCGCACCTGCTTGACCCAGGCGGTTTGCGGCCGACCGGTCATCACCCGACCAAACACTTCGTTCTTGAACAGCATGCCGGGATACTGGCCGTTGACGATCACCTTGATGCCAAGGGGAGAGTGTTCACCCGGCAGGGCGGTCACTTCGTCGCCGACCTTGAAATTGCTGCCGGCCGGGGTCAGGAAACGCTCGATGCGGCTGGTGCCGACCATGCGCCCTTCGTTATCCAGTTGCAGACGCACCAGATAAACGTGGCCCACCTGCATCGGCTTGTTCTGCTCGCGGCTTGGCACAAACAGATCCTTTTTCATGCCCCAGTCGAGGAAGGCACCGATCTTGTTGGCGTTGACCACCTTCAGTCCGGCAAACTCGTCCACCATGGCGAAGGGCTTGTCGGTGGTGATGACCGGCTCGCAGTCGGCATCCAGATAGAGGAATACCTGTACGCTCTCTCCCTCCTTGATCCCCTCGGGAAGCTGACGCTTGGGCAGCAGCAGCTCGCCGTATTCGTCGGCTGCCAGCCAGGCGCCGCGATCTTCGAGTTCAACGACGGTGAGGGTGTTCATCTTGCCAATCTGTATCATGGTGCTCTCTTTTTTCATTACCCGGACGGGCCGGCTGGATCACGGCCCCTATGGCCGCGCATGTTACCCCAAGAGGGGTGATCCGGCCTAGTCCCCTCGCCTCACTCTGACCGGCCGATGGCGATATAATCGCCATTCAACCGTCCCTTTGCTGCAAATACCCCCACATTTAGGTAGACTTCGCGGCTGTTCAAATCCAGAGGAACTGTCGATGAACCCATCCACTCGTACCCGTCATCTCAATCAATGGATCCAGACCCACAGTCAGCAGGCGATGACTTATCCCGCTCTGCACGGCTTTTTGTGTGCCCGTCTGGTCGGGCCGGATGCCCCTGACTGGCAGGCCCCGCTGGCCGGTCTGTTGCCCCATGACACCGAGCTGGATGAAAAGAGTGGCGAGGCCCTCACCCATCTGATCGCCGAGCTGGAAGCGCAGGCAGATGAAGTCCAGCTGGCCCTGCCGAGCCAATGCCGCCTCCCTACCGACAACCCGGAACAGGTCTTTGAACAGAGCCACCCGCTCGGGCAGTGGTGCTACGGCTTCAGTCAGGGCTTTGCCACCTGGCCCAAGCCAAAGGATTTGAACGACCCGACTACCCAGTACCGTTTCAGCCTGGCCGCCGAGCTGAGCTTGTTTCGCGACAACCAGATGGCGCAGATGCTCTATAGCGCCGCCGCCAGCGAGCTCCCCTTTGTCGAGTTTTGCAAACGCCAGCGCCAGAACATGAAGACCGCCCTCAACCAGCTGCTCCAGCTCGATCAGTATCAGGCCGCGCCGAGCGCCGATGTAGCCCTCGACAGCGAGCAGGCCCAGCAGTGGCAACGCTGGTTCGAGCTGGCGGATGACTGCCGGGATCATCAGGCCCGCCTCGGCTGGTTCGAGAAGATCATCGCCGACGCCAACCCGCTGTTTGATGCCAGCGTCTGGCAGCAGCTGGGCGGCCATGGCTGGAGTGCGCCGGAAGTGCGCCCCTTGCTGGCGGCCCGTGCCGGTCGTACCGACTGCCTGCTACGCCTTGGCAAGCTGGACGAGGCCAGGGAGGAGTATCTGGCACTGCTGGCCATCTGCATCCCCGACGAGCTGGGTTGCCGCTACAACCTCTCCTCCCTCTACGCCCTGCAGGGCGACTGGCAGGCGCTGGCCGAGCTGCTGGTGCGTTTCGACGAGGCCTCCAGCTGGTTGCTCTACAACCGCGCCCTGATGACCTTTGCCTGCGAAGGGGCGGATGCCGCCAGACCCCATCTGCTGGCCGCCATCAATGCCAACCCGCACGTTCCGGCCTGTCTGCTCGGTCAGCGCAAGCTGCCAAAGCAGGAGCCGATGAGCTGGCAGGCGGGCAGCCGCGATGAGGCTGCCCTCTACACCATGCACACCCGCGAGGCCTGGCTCAAGCAGAGCGCCCTGCTTTGGCTGCGCAAGGGCTGACCACTTCCGGATTAAAATCCCGGCGAACTGGCCCGGTTTTTGTCTGATGGCGTGCGTCACCGCACATTTCATCGCAACCGGGTCAGACAAACTCGCTTGAGTTTCGTATCATCAATGTCAAAGTATCAAAAGAAACTGCATCTGATGCAGCCGTCACAGCAGGGTGTAATATGTCAAAAATCATAGCGTTACTCGCTCACTACCCGCCCTATCAGTTGGTACATGCCGCCGAAATGCTACGGGATACCTTCGAGCAGTTTTACGAACAGCGTTACCAGCTGACCGTCCCCCAGTGGCGTCTGATGATGGTGCTCGGCCCCAACTACCCCATCAGCCAGAAAGAGCTGGTCGAAGCGAGCGGCATGGACAAGGTGCGCATCTCCCGCGAGATCCGCCGTCTGGCCGAAAAAGGCATCATCTTCACCGAAAACAGCGAGCAGGATAAGCGAATCAGCCTGGTCTCCCTGACCGATAGCGGCCTCGCCCTGTTCCAGCAGCTCAAGAGCGAAGCGGGCAGCTGGCAGCATACCCTGACCGACTACCTGCCCAGTGAATCCCGCGAGGCGATCCGCCAGCATCTGCACAGCGTCAGCGCGGCCATCGAACAGCTGCACTCCCTCGACAAGGAGAAATAGGATGGATCTGAAGAAATTTGCCACCATGGACGTCAACATGCTGCTGAGCCTGATCAATATGCAGCTGCGTGATCGTTACGATGATCTGGAAGACCTCTGCAAGGCGCAGGAGATCGATCAGGTAGCACTGGAAGCGCGGCTCGCCAGCGGCGATTTTCACTACCAGCCAGCGCAGAAACAGTTCAGATAAAGAGAGCTAGCGGGATCGGGATCACAGCGCCAGTGATGGCGCTGGCTCTGCGGTAAAAACCTGATATGGTCTGAAGAGCCCCAACAGGGTGATGTACGGATACATCAGCCTGTGACAAGAGGGCATTAAAATCGTTTCAGGTGAGCAAACCAAGGATGACCCCATGATATTGATGACCCGACAGCGCCTGTTGATCACGCTCTGTACCCTGTTGATGATCAGCCTCTTCACGCCCCACTTGCCGCAAAGTACCGAACAGTGGCTGACGACCCTGCTGCTTGGTCTGCTAGTCGCAGTGGCGCTGTTACTCTTGAGCGGTTGTCGCCGCTTTATGTTGGAGTAACGACTCCGCCAAAGATTTTAGATGGCTCGCTTCTAACGAGATCACCGAACCAAAAGCAAACGCAGCCTGATGGCTGCGTTGTTTTGTTTGGCGGGGCCACCCTTGAGGAGAAAGTCTATGGCGGGATAGAAAGCCCTTAGATAGCCAGAGCCTCAAGCTGCGCTTTGGCCGCTTCCATCCCCTTGCTCTGGGCATCCTGTCCCATCCCCATCCCTTCGGCGTAAATGAAATCCACCTCCTTGATACCGATGAAACCGAGCACGGTACGCATGTAGGGGGTCACCAGATCGGTGGCGCTGCCAACGTGCATGCCGCCGCGGGGGCTGATCACCAGCGCACGGGTATTTTCAACCATACCGACCGGACCGGTCTCGGTATAGCGGAAGGTGACGCCAGCGCGAGCCACCAGATCGATCCAGTTCTTCAGCTGGGTCGGGATGTTGAAGTTGTACATGGGGGCCGCAATCACCACCAAGTCGCTCGCTTTGAGCTCGGCGATCAGCTCGTCAGACTGGGCGATCACCGCCAGTTGACGTTCATTGAGGTTGTCACCACCGCGCAGGCCGGAGGCCAGCTCGCCATCCAGCACCGGCAGGTTGAGGGCCGCCAGATCACGCACGGTGACGGCATCATCCTGATGGTCAGCCAGGAAGCCGTCGATCAGGGCGTTGGATTGGGAATATTGACCCAGGATGCTGGATTTGAGTACGAGGATATTGGCCATGGTGAAACTCCACTTGGTTGTCGGTTGAACAGCGTTGCTGTCGATGGAGGTCACTCTAAACATTGTGCTTATTTGCTGATAGCGAAAATAGATGCTCAACTTATTCAAAATTTTTGATGAAAGGCCACCTCCTCGCCAGCCAGCCTCGCGGCCGCGCTTCAACCCTTGGCAGAACAAACGATTGCCGTTATGATCCGCCGCACTTTTTTCCAGCGACCCGGATCCCATGATACCCTCGCGCAAGCACTCTCCTCTGGCCGGTGCAATCTGGATGATGGTGGCAGGACTCTGCTTCGCCGCCGTCAACAGCCTGAGCCAGTATGTCAGCTTCAAGCTTGGCCTCCCATCGACCCAAGTCGCTTTCCATCAATACCTGATCGCCCTGATCTGCCTGCTGCCCTGGCTGGTTCGTCACGGCCTGCGCCAATCCCTGATGACCAATCAGTTCCGGCTGCACCTGTTGCGGGTATTGCTGGCGGTAGTCGGCATCCAGCTCTGGCTCTGGGCGCTGGCGTACCCCGTCCCCATCTGGCAGGGGATCGCCCTGCTGATGACCTCACCGCTGTTTGCGACTCTGGGATCAGCTCTCTTTCTCAAAGAGCAGGTGAGCCGTGCTCGCATCGTGGCCACTCTCTCCGGCTTTGTCGGCGCCATGGTGATCCTCGCCCCCTGGACTGATGATTTCAGCTGGGCCTCCCTGCTGCCGGTAGCGGCAGCGCTGTTCTGGGCTGGCTACTCCCTGCTGGTGCGCTATCAGGCAGCGAGCGAATCGTCCCACACCATCGTCGTCTACCTGCTTATTTTCAGCACCCCGTTCAACGCCATGCTGGCACTGCCACAGTGGCAATGGCCGAGCGAGAGCCAATGGCTGCTGGTGGTCGCCTCCGGTGTGCTGACGGCGCTGGCCCAGATGTCCATCGCCCGCGCCTACAGCGTGGCAGAGGCCTCCTTCATCCAGCCCTTTGATTTTGCCAAGCTGCCGATGAACGTACTGGCAGGCTGGCTGGTGTTTGGCTGGGCGCCCCCCGGCCGACTGTGGCTTGGCGCCGCCATCATCATTGGCGCCATCACGTTGCTGACCCATCTGGAGCAACGCGCCCGACCATCCGTTTCCTGAGGTACGCCATGCGTGCCTCTTTTTTTGCCCGCTATTCGTGCGATAGCGATCATCAACCATGACCAACGACATCAGGAGAGATCGTATGTTTGGAACCGCAACCCGCCCCGGCGCCACCCGCGCCCTGCTTCTGGGCTCCGGCGAACTCGGCAAGGAAGTGGCCATCGAGTTGCAGCGCTTCGGCATCGAAGTGATCGCCGCCGACCGCTATGCCAATGCCCCCGCCATGCAGGTGGCCCATGCCGCCCGGGTGCTGGATATGCTCGATGGTACCGCCCTGCGCGAGCTGGTCGCCGAGATCAAACCCGACCTCATCATCCCCGAGATCGAGGCCATCGCCACCGATACACTGGCCGCTCTCGAGCAAGAAGGGGTCAAGGTAGTGCCCAACGCCCGTGCTACCCAGCTCACCATGAACCGGGAGGGGATCCGCCGCCTCGCCGCCGAGACCCTGGGCCTGCCTACCTCCCCCTACCGCTTTGCCCAGAGCAAGGAGGAGTTTGTCGCCGCGGTCGAGGCCATCGGTCTGCCCTGCGTGGTGAAACCGGTAATGAGCTCGTCCGGCAAGGGACAGAGCGTACTGCGCGATCTCGCCAAGCTTGATGAGAGCTGGACCTACGCCCAGGAAGGCGGCCGCGCCGGTCGTGGCAAGGTGATCGTCGAGGGCTTCGTTCCCTTCGAGTACGAGATCACCCTGCTCACGGTACGCGCCGTCGATGGCATTCACTTCTGCGAGCCGATCGGCCACCGTCAGGAAGATGGCGACTACCGCGAATCCTGGCAGCCACAGGTGATGAGCGAACTGGCGCTGGCCCGCTCCAAAGAGGTAGCGGCCAAGGTGATTGAGGCCCTCGGTGGTTACGGCCTGTTCGGGGTCGAGCTCTTTATCAGGGGCGACGAGGTGTGGTTCAGCGAAGTCTCGCCGCGACCCCACGATACCGGCATGGTGACCCTGATCTCGCAAGATCTCTCCGAGTTCGCCCTGCATGTGCGCGCCATTCTGGGGCTGCCGGTCGGCACCATCACCCAGTACGGGCCGAGCGCCTCTGCCGTGGTGCTGCGCGAAGGGCACAGCCAGGACATCCGCTATCAGGGGATTGGCGAGGCGCTTGCCAAGGCACCAGGAGCCCAATTGAGACTGTTTAGCAAGCCGGAGATCGCCGGTCGCCGCCGTCTCGGCCTGGCGCTGGCACGCGCAGAGGATTGTCAGGATGCGGTGGAAAAAGCCAAAGCCGTGGCCGCCAGGGTTGAGGTGCTGTTCTAAGTTTTTTTGCCACAGCAAAACAAACGTTTGCCGATGTGATCGGGCGCAAGGGGCATGGCAATGCCCCTTTTGCATTTCCCTGTCAGGCTTATAATCCCCTCTTCAAATTTGTCAGGAGTACAAGATGTTAGCTGCCGTGATCTTCGATATGGATGGTGTTCTGATCGACTCGGAACCTTTTTGGCAACGGGCCCAGATCGCCGTTTTCTCCGAACTGGGTCACCCCCACACGGTAGAGGATTGTGAATCGACCATCGGCGTGCGCATCGATCAACTGGTCGCCCACTGGTATCGCCTGCGCCCGTGGAGCGGCCCGAGCCAGGACGAGGTGGTACAGCGCATTCTGGATCAGGTCAACGCCCTGATCCTCTCCGAAGGTCAGGCCAAGGCTGGCGTGCTGGAGGCGCTCGACCTTATGGAAGCCCGCGGGCTGAAAGTGGGTCTGGCCACCTCCTCCCCCTTTGCCATGGTAGAAGCGGTGCTCGGCAAACTCGGCATTCGCGATCGCTTTATGGCGGTGCACTCCGCAGAAGTGGAACGTTTCGGCAAACCGCACCCGGATGTCTATATCCACGCCGCCGAGAAACTGGGGGTAGAGCCAGTTCATTGTCTGGCCATCGAAGACAGCTTTACCGGCCTGCTGGCGGCCAAGGCGGCCTCCATGACTGCGCTGATCGTGCCAGATCCCGCTTTAGTGGGTGACCCACGCTTGGCCATCGCCAACTACCAGCTCGGCTCGCTGGCCGAACTCAATAGCGAAATGTTGGCCAGCTGGGTCAAGTAGCGCCTATCGGCGCCTTGCTGCGCTCGCGTTCTCATACCCGCAGGGGGTTCCAGCCCCCTGTGATTGCCTGACAACCGTTGGCAATCTCTCTCTTTTTCACTCGTCATTCGCAGCCAGATTGCCCTTCTCGCACACGACCAGTCCAACCGATTGCACCTTGCCATCCCTCAGGCTTGATCTCTGTCATAAACGTGCGTTTGCTCGCGGTTAACCCCCTGCAGCCCGACTAGAATCAGGGTAGACAGGCAGCCTCAGGGCCCGAGGAGGTTATCATGATCGAGTACACCAGCAAACGCATCGTCTGCCCCCACTGCGGTCACCATACCCGGGTCGAGCTGGATGCCAGCCAGGGTGATCAGGAGTTTTACGAAGATTGCATGGCCTGTTGCAATCCGATCCACCTGCGGCTCCACCGCGACGAAGCCCGCGACTGCCTGCAACTCTTTGTAGATGCGGATGACGAGCAACTGTTTTGATTGCGAGTCGCAAAGGGCCGAGCAGATATTTTGACTGCGAGTCATAGAAAGTTGAGTGGATATTTTCACCATGTAAATAGCAAGGGCCTGCACACTGCAGGCCCTTGCTTATGAGGCAATTGAAGCCGTACCGTTTTCCTTTCAGTGACCCCCGCGTGCCGCCAGCACCCGCTCCACCGTATCGACGATGGCCTGGGTCTGGGGATCGATCTCGATATTGGTCTGCCAGCCCGCCTTTACCCAACCCAGATTGGTGCGGGCCAGGGTCTCGGGGATCAGGTGGACGCAGAACTCCCGCTCGCGCACCTCACCTATGGTCAGACTGATGCCGTCGATGCCGATGTAACCCTTGGTCAGCACATATTTCATCAACTCGGGGGCGAGGCGATACCACACCTGACGGTTGTTGGGGGTGTCGATCACCGAGGTGACCTCTGCCATACCGATGATATGGCCAGACATGGCATGACCGCCGATCTCGTCACCAAAACGGGCAGCCCGCTCCACATTGACCTTGTCCCCGACCTGCAACAGGCCGAGGTTGGTGAGGCGCAGGGTCTCCTGCATCAGATCAAAGGTGACCAGCTCCCCCTCGACCCGGGTGACGGTCAAACAGCAGCCGTTGTGAGCCACCGAGGCACCGAGGGCCAGCCCTTCCCCCCACGCCGGGCTTGGCATGCGGATCACGTGGGTACGGAAGTTGGGTTGCTCCTCGATGGCCACCAGTTCGGCGGTCCCCTGCACTATGCCAGTGAACATCTCTCGTCTCCTGCTACGGCAAAAAGGGCAGGTTAACCTCGGGCAGAGGGTGAGACAAGGGTACAGGCTGACAAGCTTGCGCCCGATCGCTATAGTGACGCCGTTCACATCCGGGTAAACAAGGAAAAAGAAATGCAGGTATATCAATGTTGTGAAGCGATCCGCATCGCCTATAACCAGATTGGCTCCGGCGAGCAGGGCTATGTGCCAAACGCCATCGCCGCCACCATCCGCGCCCTCAACGCGGTCGCCGCCGATGAGCGGGTACCCGCCGAGCTACGCGAGCAAGCTGCCTATGCCGCTGCCAACCTGCTGATCAGCGATCACGAAGACGCTTGATCCTGTCCCCTGGGTGGCAACTATTTCGTCCTGTCTGAATTTCAGGCTAGAATGCCTCCCCCACCCTTTGCACTTTCGTCCGAAAGTGCAAAGGCTCTTCCCGATTTCCGCTCTTTTTACTCTTATCTGATCCACTCGGAGGTGTCAGTGCAACGTTATTGGTCCGAGGCAAAGCAGCTCGTCCGTCTAGCCAGCCCCATTCTGGTCGCCCAGGTGGCCCAGGTCGCCATGAACTTCGTCGATACCGTGATGGCGGGACAGGTGAGTGCGGTCGATCTGGCCGCCGTATCGGTGGCGTCCAGCTTCTGGCTACCGGTGATCCTGCTGGTGCAGGGGATCATCATGGCGCTCACCCCCATCGTCTCCCAGCTCAATGGCGCCCGTAAACGCGAAGCCATTCGCCCGGCCGTTCATCAGGGCTTCTGGCTGGCACTGATCGTCACCCCGCTGGCGATGATCGCCCTCTATTACAGCCCGCTGGCGTTGCAGTTCATGGATGTGGAGCCGGTGATGGCCGCCAAGACCACTGGCTATCTGCATGCCATCCTGTGGGGTCTGCCCGCTTTCGTGCTGTTCCAGGTGCTGCGCAACTTCAGCGAGGGACTCTCCCACACCATGCCCACCATGGTGATCGGCTTTGTCGGACTCGCGGTCAACATCCCCGCCAACTACATCTTCATCCACGGTCACTTCGGCATGCCCAAACTCGGCGGGGTCGGCTGTGGCGTGGCCACCGCCATCGTGCTGTGGGCCATGCTGTTGGCAATGATCCTCTACGTGAAGCTCTCCCGCCACTTCACCGAGATCCGGCTTTTCTCCCAGCTGGCTCGCCCCAACGGTAGCAGGATCTGGCGCTTGTTCCGCTTAGGGTTCCCCATCGCCATGGCGATCTTCTGCGAGGTGACCCTGTTTACCGTGGTGGCCCTGATGCTGGCTCCTTTCGGTGCCGAGACGGTGGCGAGCCACCAGATTGCGCTGAACTTCTCCAGCCTGGTCTTTATGTTGCCCCTCTCCATAGGGGTGGGCGTGACCATCCGGGTCGGCCACAGCATCGGCGAGGGTCAGCCTCATCACGCCCGGGTCGCAGCCCGCACCGGCCTGCTGCTGGGAATGGGCATTGCCGCCCTCACCGCAGCCCTGACGGTGCTGCTGCGCGAGCAGATCGCCTCCATCTATACCGATGATCAGCAGGTGATCGTCCTGGCGGCCATTTTGCTGTTCTTCGCCGCCATCTATCAAATCTCCGACTCGGTGCAGGTGGTCGCGGCCGCCGCGCTGCGCGGTTACAAAGATACCCAGGCGATCTTCTACGTCACCATCGTCGCCTACTGGGGACTGGGGCTGCCCACCGGCATGATCCTGGGTCTGACCGACTGGCTGGTGCCGCGGATGGGGCCGCAAGGCTTCTGGATCGGCTTTATCGTCGGCCTCACCAGTGCGGCCCTGATGCTGGGGGCGAGATTGCGCTACATCTATGGCCGTTTTGCCACTCCGGAAGCCTGCACTACCCTGTCGCGAGCCCAGTAACAGGGCTTGACAAGCGACAACTCGCCTGCAAAATCAACAGGCTGCGCAAGAACTGGGCAAACAGTCTCCTTTGTGCATATGGCCTGTTGACAGCCTTGGGGGGCATGGGTAGTATGCCGACCACGTCAGCAGCGCTGGCGTAGTGAAGTAAGAGAAAGTGGGTTTATAGCTCAGTTGGTTAGAGCACTACCTTGACATGGTAGGGGTCGTTGGTTCGAATCCAATTAAACCCACCACTTTTTCTGTGATGCGTCCTTAGCTCAGCTGGTTAGAGCACCACCTTGACATGGTGGGGGTCGGTGGTTCGAATCCACTAGGACGCACCATCACAGAACACTGATTATGCGTCCTTAGCTCAGCTGGTTAGAGCATCACCTTGACATGGTGGGGGTCGGTGGTTCGAATCCACTAGGACGCACCATCACAGAACACTGATTATGCGTCCTTAGCTCAGCTGGTTAGAGCATCACCTTGACATGGTGGGGGTCGGTGG
>NZ_JBODRQ010000058.1:0-20399 GCF_050633025.1 Aeromonas sp. | reverse complement strand
CCACATCCAGCAGCTCGCGCTGCAGATGGGCATCCAGCTCGCCGGAGAGGCCCGCCTGCGCCCTGATCCAGTCCGCCAGCAGGTGATCGAAATCATCGCCGCCGAGGGCAGAATCCCCGCCGGTCGCCATCACTTCGAATACACCGCGATGCAAACGCAAAATGGAGATATCGAAGGTACCGCCCCCCAGATCGTAAACCGCGATGACCCCTTCCTGACCGGAGTCGAGGCCATAGGCAATCGCGGCCGCAGTCGGCTCGTTGAGCAGGCGCAGCACGTGCAGACCGGCCAGACGGGCCGCATCCTTGGTGCCCTGACGCTGGGCATCATCGAAATAGGCGGGCACGGTGATGACAACCCCATCGAGATCCCCACCCAGGGTCTGGGCGCCACGCTCGGCCAGTTTTTTGAGAATTTCGGCCGATACCTGCACCGGGTTGACCAGCCCCTGACGGGTCTGCAACTGCGGCATACCGTTGTCGGCGGCAACAAACTGGTAAGGCTGCTGGCGGGTATCGATATCGGCCAGCGCCTTGCCCATCATCCGTTTGACCGAGACGATGGTGTTGTGAGGATCAAGCGCCGCTTCGCGCTTGGCATCAATCCCGACTCGAATAGCGTCGCTTTGATAGTGCACCACTGACGGGAGCAGGTCGCGCCCTTGCTCATCGCAAAGGGTATCGGCGTGACCGCTGCGAACCGCAGCGACGAGAGAGTTGGTGGTGCCGAGATCGATGCCGACGGCACGTTTGTGCTGATGAGGAACAGCGCTCTGGCCGGGTTCGGCGATTTGCAGTAATGCCATGGGTAATGAAACTTCCAGCGTTAAAGGATCAAGACTCGAGAAGCGAGTCTTCGAATCGTTCCAGCTCTTCGAGGAGCTTGTCGACAAACTTGAGTTTGCGAACGCAATCAGCGGCAACGAGATCTCTGCCGGCGGCAAGAGACTCGGTCAGCTGCTGCATCAACAGCTGGTGATCATGCCTGATCTCGCTGCGAAAATCCTTGATGGCGCGCTCAGGGTCGGCGTCACCTTTCAGATCGGCCAGACGCTCACGCCACTCCAGCTGCTGCATCAGAAAAGCCGTGTCTTGCAGGGTCTGCTGTTCGCCACGAATATCGGTGCCACGAAGAGAGAGCAGATATTCGGCACGGCGCAGCGGCGCCTTGAGGGTGGTGAATGCATCGTTGATCTGGGCGGCACGCTGTACCGCTGCCAGCTGCTCCCGCTCGGGAGCAGTGGCAAAACGATCTGGATGATACTGGGTTTGCAGCTGACGGTAGGTGTCGGCCAGCTGCCGGGTATCGAGCTCGAAGCCTTCAACCAGCCCAAACAGCTCGAAATGGTTCATGCAATCCTCTTAGACACTGAAGCTTTCGCCACAACCACATTCGCCTTTAGCATTCGGGTTGTTGAATTTAAAGCCCTCGTTGAGCCCCTCTTTGACGAAATCCAGCTCGGTGCCATCCAGATGGATGAGGCTCTTGGCATCGACAATAATCTTGACGCCCTGCTGCTCAAAAACCTGATCTTCTCCGGTCAGCTCATCGACAAACTCGAGTACATAGGCAAGGCCCGAGCAGCCGGTGGTCTTGACGCCGAGGCGCAGGCCAATGCCCTTGCCCCGGTTGGTCAGAAAAGAGGAAACCCGTGCCGCGGCGGCATCTGTCATGGTAATAGCCATACTGCTCTCCGGCGCTTAGAGACCTTTCTTCTGCTTGTAATCGGCGATGGCGGCCTTGATGGCATCCTCGGCCAGAATGGAGCAGTGGATCTTCACCGGCGGCAGAGCCAGTTCTTCAGCAATGTCGGTGTTCTTGATGCCAGCCGCCTCGTCCAGCGTCTTGCCCTTGACCCATTCGGTTACCAGGGAGCTGGAGGCGATGGCAGAACCGCAACCATAGGTCTTGAACTTGGCATCTTCGATGATGCCCTCTTCGCTGATCTTCAGCTGCAGCTTCATCACGTCGCCACAGGCAGGTGCACCCACCATGCCGGTTGCAACGCTGGGATCATTCTTGTCAAAACCACCGACGTTGCGCGGATTTTCGTAGTGGTCGATTACTTTTTCACTGTAAGCCATATCTCACTCCTGCTAATTCTGTTGCTCACTGAAGTAATCAGTGATGAGCCCATTCGACCGTGTTCAGATCAACGCCATCCTTGTACA
Source organism: Aeromonas sp. (assembly GCF_050633025.1). Classification (GTDB taxonomy): domain Bacteria; phylum Pseudomonadota; class Gammaproteobacteria; order Enterobacterales; family Aeromonadaceae; genus Aeromonas. Next base: position 18,228 of record NZ_JBODRQ010000058.1, on the reverse strand, counting down.
TCTCCCACAGCGGAGACATCTCGCGCAGACGACCGATGGAGTCACGAATGAGGCTTGCTGCGTAGTTAATCTCTTCTTCGGTGGTGAAGCGACCGATGCTGAAACGGATGGAGCTGTGAGCCAGCTCGTCGTTCAGACCCAGCGCACGCAGAACGTAGGAGGGTTCCAGGCTGGCAGAGGTACAGGCAGAACCGGAAGAGACTGCCAGATCCTTGAGCGCCATGATGAGGGATTCCCCTTCCACATAGGCGAAGCTGACGTTGAGGTTACCGGAGACACGCTGCTCCAGATCACCGTTAAGGTAAACGGCTTCGATATCTTTCAGGCCATCCCACAGACGCTGACGCAGGGTCATCACGCGCTCGTGCTCGCTTGCCATCTCTTCTTTGGCGATACGGAAGGCTTCACCCATACCTACGATCTGGTGAGTCGGCAGGGTACCGGAACGCATGCCGCGCTCGTGGCCGCCACCGTGCATCTGGGCTTCGATACGTACGCGCGGCTTGCGGCGAACGTAGAGCGCACCGATCCCTTTCGGACCGTAGATCTTGTGGGCGGAGAGAGAGAGCAGATCAATCTTCATCGCTTCAACATCGATCTCGACCTTGCCCACGCTCTGGGCAGCATCAACGTGCAACAGGATCTTGCGGGAGCGGCACAGTTCGCCCAGTCCTTTAATGTCCTGGATCACGCCGATCTCGTTGTTCACGTGCATCATGCTGACCAGAATGGTGTCGTCACGCATGGCGTTCTCGATCATCTCGAGAGTGAAGAGACCGTTTGGCATCGGCTCGAGATAGGTCACCTCGAAGCCTTCACGCTCCAGCTGACGGCAGGTGTCGAGCACTGCTTTGTGTTCGGTTTTGGAGGTGATGATGTGCTTGCCTTTGCTGGCATAGAAGTGGGCAACACCCTTGATTGCCAAGTTGTCAGACTCGGTCGCTCCAGAGGTGAAGACAATCTCGCGCGGGTCGGCACCAATAAGCTCTGCCACTTGATTACGGGCCAGATCCACCGCCTCTTCGGCCTGCCAGCCGAAACGGTGAGAACGGGAGGCCGGATTGCCAAACAGGCCATCCATGGTGAGACACTGCATCATTTTTTCTGCGACACGCGGGTCCACCGGACAGGTTGCCGAATAATCAAGGTAAATAGGCAGTTTCATGTTTTTCTCCGTCACAGTTCGGGTCATACAGAATCCCGCTGTGGAAAGCACGTTTATAGTTGGACTTTCAAGCTCACATCGCCGTGTTCTGCCCGTTCAATCAGGGACAACACGCTTTTCATCTGTTCATCTTGCTTGCCGGCAATCCGGCGTACATCGGCCTGGCGGACCAGCTCGGCCAGCGTGATCTCGCCGAGGAAACTGGAGATCCGCTCGCTCAGATCACGCCACAGGGAGTGGGTCAGACACTGGGTACCACCATGACAGCCCCCTTTGCCGAGGCACTTGGTGGCATCCACCGACTCGTCAACCGCAGTGATCACTTGGCCGACCGAAATCTCGTCAGGAGCTAACCCGAGGCGATAACCGCCACCGGGACCGCGCACGCTGCTCACCAGGCCATGTTTGCGCAGGCGGGCAAACAGCTGCTCGAGATAGGACAAGGAGATGCCCTGGCGCTCGGAAATATCAGCGAGGGGAACAGGCCCCTGCTCTGCATGCAGCGCCACGTCGAGCATGGCGGTTACAGCGTAACGTCCTTTTGAAGTCAGTCTCATGTGCCTTACCGTCTTGCTAAGCAATTTAATGGGGCACATGGTCACATACCCGACAAAAACAGTCAAGTATATGGTTGAGTAAATCAGTCGGATTAATCCGGTACGCGCGCTTTCTGCACCGAGGTCAGAATACCGCGCAGAATGTTGAGCTCAGCTGCTTCCGGCCGAGCCCGATTGAACAGGCGACGCAGCTTGCTCATCACATGACCCGGATGGTCATCGGCAATAAAACCGGTCTTCATCAGGGTTTGTTCCAGGTGCTGATAAAACCCTTCCAGCTGTTCGGCACTGGGATAATCCAGCGCCATCTCTTCAGCAACCACGTCCAGCCCCTGCAGCCAGCGCATACGAACTTCGTAACAGAGGGTCTGCACCGCCATGGCCAGATTGAGGGAGCTGTATTCGGGGTTGGCCGGAATGGCCACGTGATAGTGGCACTTCTGCAGCTCATCGTTGGTCAGGCCGGTCCGCTCGCGACCAAAAACCAGCGCCACAGGATGCTTCATCCCTTCGGCTACCGTCATCTTGCCCGCTTCACGGGGATCGAGCATGGGCCAGCTCAGGGTGCGGGAACGAGCGCTGGTACCAATCACCAGACCACAATCGGCAATCGCATCGTCCAGTGTCGGAACGACACGGGCATTGGCAAGCACATCGCTGGCACCAGCTGCCAGGGCGAAGGCGCTTTCATCCGGCAAGGCTTGCGGATCAACCAATATCATCCGGGTCAGCCCCATGGTCTTCATGGCACGAGCCGCAGACCCCATGTTGCCGGTATGAGAGGTATTCACCAAAACGATACGAATCTGATCCAACATGCCGAGTCAATCTTCAGTCAAAAATGGCGCGCAATTGTAACATAAGAGAGCGCAATGTTGGCACCGTAAAAGGCATCCCATTTCAGCACAAAAACGAGCGCCAGTATAACAAACTGGCATGAGACGAGGAGAAGGAAAAACTAGACTTAACGGATATGTGGAACAGTTCACAGGAGAGATTCGATCATGCTTCCTCCCTTTATCTATGAGAGATTGCCAAGCGTCTACCTGCTGGTAGCCATTGCCATCATTACGTTAAGCGAGAAGCCTCTGCTCTGGTTTGCAGGCGCCTTGCTGTTTATCGCCGGGGCGGTGACCTGGATGATGCGCTCCAGCTACCGACGGACCGACCTGATTATCTTTCCAGCCAAACGCTGGCTGCAGCCGGAATGGCTCTACGAAGCCCAGCCCTTTATCTGGCTGGCGTTGGGGGTCGTGATCTCACAGTTGCCCGCCCCGGGTACACTCATGGCTCTGGTACCCTGTTTGTGGGCCTGTCGTTGTCTATGGGCACGGCACCGTTACCGCCGCCATGCCCACGGGGTGATGGTCCACTTAAGACGGGATCCCGCCCGCCGTCTGCACCGGAGTCTGCGCTGATCCGGTTCGAGCCTGCTCGATAAAGGTGGCCAGATCCATCAGGGGGTACTTCATCAGGCTCGGCAAGCTATCTAGGTCCAGACTGTCCATCAGGTTTTTCACTTCCAGCCCCAGCTCGGTATCCCCTTCAATCTTCAGCTTGCGCTGGAAGAAGAGCGAATCCGGATCCTCCTTGCGGCCGGCAATCAGGATCAGGTCGTTGGCGGTACCGCTGAAGCAGACATCGGCCTTGTCACACTCGCGAGCCACCACCAAGTAGCCATTCTGCTCACTGATAAACCAGCACAGCTCCAGATCAGAGACTTCGACTTTCAGCCACTTGTCTGCCAGAAACTCGAAATCGCCATCTTCGATAGCCTCTTTGAAAACCCGGGCCAGCAAACTCTCCATCAGCTGCTTTTGCAAATTGAAGGGAACCAGCTTGAGGGGATGGCGCAAGAAGCGCGGAGCCTGTTCGACCAGGCGACGTTGCAGTTGTTGAAACACGATAGACTCCCTTTTTTGCGCATTCAAACACAGGGAGAGTGGCAAGATCCTGTTGGAAATCAAACTTGTGCAGAGTTGAGTCAAGATGGGGAAAGCCACACAAAGCTGCCTCAGGTCAAAAAGCCAAGGAACTGTGGTGCATACAATCAGGGCTCGTTTGCCTTTCATATGCACTCTCGGAGCGTACCAATGGAATTACTCTGTCCGGCAGGCAGTTTGCCGGCACTGAAAACCGCCGTGGATAACGGGGCCGATGCCGTTTATATCGGTTTCAAGGATGACACCAATGCCCGCCACTTTGCCGGTCTCAACTTTACCGACAGCAAACTGGAGAAGGCGGTTGATTATGTGCATCAACATGGTCGCAAGCTGCATATTGCCATCAATACCTTTGCCCATCCCGGGGCCGATACGCGATGGAAACAGGCGGTTGATCGCGGGGTGGCCCTCGGCGCCGATGCGCTGATCATCGCCGATCTCGCCGTGCTGGAATATGCCAGCCGCCACTACCCCGAGATGGAACTCCATGTCTCGGTGCAGGCAAGCGCCACCAATGCCGCCGCCATTCGCTTCTATCAGCAGCAATTCAATGTCACACGAGTGGTACTGCCGCGGGTGCTCTCCATGCATCAGGTCAAGCAGCTGGCCCGCGAAACCGATGTTGGCCTCGAGGTATTCGCCTTTGGCAGCCTCTGCATCATGGCCGAGGGGCGCTGCTATCTCTCCTCCTACATGACTGGCGAGAGCCCCAACACCGTCGGCGCCTGCTCACCGGCCAAGTTCGTCCGTTGGGAAGAGACCCCGAACGGCCTCGAGTCGCGGCTCAACGAAGTGCTGATCGACCGCTACGGCCCGGGTGAAAATGCTGGCTATCCAACCCTCTGCAAGGGGCGTTTCGAGGTAGATGGCCAGACTTACCATGCACTGGAAGAGCCCACCAGTCTCAATACCCTGGGTCTCCTGCCCGAGCTGTTCCAGACCGGGATCCAGTCGGTCAAGATTGAAGGGCGCCAGCGCAGCCCCGCCTATGTGGAGCAAGTGACCAGGGTCTGGCGTGCGGCTATCGATGCCTATCAGGCCAAGCCCGAGGTCTATCAGGTCAAAGCTGAGTGGGATGCCCAGCTCGCCCGCGTCTCCGAAGGTAGCCAGACTACCCTCGGCGCCTACCATCGTCAGTGGCAATAAGGAGCCCCTATCAATGAACTTCTCTCTCGGGCCCCTGCTCTTCTACTGGCCCAAAGCCGATACCGAAGCCTTTTACCGCGCTGCAGCCCAAAGCGAAGCAGACATCGTCTATCTAGGGGAAACCGTCTGCAGCAAGCGACGTGAACTGAAAGTCGATGACTGGATCTCCCTCGCCCGCGAAGTAGCGAGCTCAGGCAAGCAGGTGGTACTCTCGACGCTGGCGCTCATCTCCGCGCCCTCCGAGCTGAAAGAGGTAAAACGGCTGGTCGACAATGGCGAACTGATGATCGAAGCCAACGATCTGGGCACAGTCCAGCTTGCCCATGAAGCGAGCATTCCATTTGTCTGTGGCCCCGCCATCAACGCCTATAACGCCGATGTGCTGCGCATGTTGCTCAAACAGGGGATGAAACGCTGGGTGATGCCGGTGGAGCTTTCACGGGACTGGCTGGTACTGCTTGAGCAGGATCTGGGGGCGACACGCCAGCAGTTCGAAGTGGAGGTGTTCGCCTACGGCCACCTGCCGCTTGCCTACTCGGCGCGCTGCTTTACCGCCCGCTCTCTCGACAAGCCAAAAGACAACTGTGAACTCGCCTGCATCAACTACCCCACCGGACGGCTGGCCAACAGCCGCGAGGGTCAGCGGGTGTTCAATCTCAACGGGATCCAGACCCAGTCCGGTTACTGCTACAACCTGGGTAACGAGCTGGCTGGTATGGAAGGTCTGGTGGATGTGGTCAGACTTTCACCGCAAGGGCTAGAGACGCTGGAGATGCTGGTCCGCTTCAAGGCCAACCAGCAGGGTGACGCGCCCCTCCCCCTGCACCAGGGTAGCGAGTGCAACGGCTACTGGCGCCAGATCCCCGGCATGAACCTGGTGGAGTAAACGCAAACCACGCAAAACAAAAAGGCCTCGCAATGAGGCCTTTTTTACACTTTCACGCTCCCTCAGGAGGGGCGATCACTCTTGCTCTGGCCACTCTGGGCGCCGGGAGGCAGCGGCTTGCGTGCCATCAGCTCCAGCTCCAGCAGGGCATAGCGATGCTCGATGAAGTCGTAGACGTTGTTGGAAAGCGCCAACTTGAAGTAGCTGATCGCCTCCTTGCGGTTACCTTTGCCCAGCTCGAACTTGCCCAGATAGAAATAGGTTTCGCACAGGCGCTCGGCGAGCTCCCGGTTATCCTTTACCCCTTTCACCACCTTGCCCATTAGCCGGGAAGCGTTGAGCTCGCCAGTATAGAGGCGTACCAGATCCCAGTTCCAGGCATCGTCATCATACTTATTGAGACGCTCGCGCATCCGGCTCATGGCGGCCGACGGGTCGAGTTTCTGCTCGGCCAGATAGAGCCAGATCACCCGATAAGGGTCTTCTGGCTGGGCCTCGTAGAAACGCTTCATGTCGGCCGCGGCCAGCTCGGGACGGTTGCCGTAATAGAGAGCGATACCACGGTTGAGATAGGCATAGTCATAATCGGGTGCCAGCTCGAGAGCGGAATCGAACGCATCATAGGCTTCATCGTAGTTCTGCTGCTGTACCAGATAGACACCGATAAAGTTATAGGCTTCGGCGAAATCCGGCTTCTCCCGCAGGGCACGGTTGAAATCGAGCCGAGCGAGGGAACGCAAGCCAACCCGATCAAACACCACGGCACGCTCATAAAATAACTCGGCACGCTGCTCCGTGGTCAGTTCCATTTCGCTCAGCATCTGCCCGAGTCGGGCGAGCGCCAGCTCGCTTTGGTAGGAGACCTGCAGGGGGGTCGCCAGTACCAGTGAAGCAGGCTGCGGCTTGGGAACCTTAGGGGTGTTAACCTGACTGCTACTGCTGCAACCCCACATGGGAAGCAACAACAGGATACCAAGGAGGTATCCAATCCCTTTCCTGACGTTCAATGAACACTCCGACGCTTACGCTTGACCCCGCATATGGTAAAGGTCAGCCGCCACTTTGTCATGTAGCTGAGCCCCTCTCCATCAAATAAATCAGGATTCGACAGGGTATCCGGCCTCCAGCCAACCGCGAAAACCACCATCGATGCTGATCACCTTGCAATAACCCATCTGCTGCAGATTGTCCGCCGCCAGAATGGAGCGAAAACCACCACCACAATAGAGGTAGAACTCGGTCTCGGGAGCCGGGAACAGGGTCTCGATATCCCGCTCAATCACACCACGACCAAGATATCGGGCACCGGGCAGATGGCCCTTGGCCCACTCGCTCTCTTCTCGCACATCGATCAGGTGAAACGAGCGCCCTTCATCCTGCCAACGCTTGATCTGGTGGACATCGGTTTCATTGACGCGGGAACGGATACCTTCTACCAAGGCCAGAAAACGGGGATTGTGTTGCATGGCAAGCTCCTTGTGTTGAAATCATCTGCCTCAGCATACGACAACAAGACAAAAAAGAGCGCCATGAGGCGCTCTTCACTGTTATGGCAGGATCTCCTGCTGGTCCGCGCCCTCTTTTTCTACCTGGGTAGGCAGCATGTGCTCGCGCTTGACGCCAAGGTACATGGCAAACGCACTGGCCACATAGATGGAAGAGTAGGTACCGAACGCCACACCAATCACCATGGCCACGGCAAAACCGTGGATCAGTGCCCCCCCCTTGAGCAGCAGCGCCAGCACCACCACGAAAGTGAGGCCGGAGGTGATAATCGTACGACTCAGGGTCTCGGTCATGGAGAGATCCAGAATGTACTCGGTATCTCCCTTGCGCACCTTGCGGAAGTTCTCCCGCAAGCGATCGAACACTACTATGGTATCGTTCAGGGAGTAACCCACCAGGGTCATCAATGCCGCCAGTACGGTCAGGTCGAACTCGTATTGGAAGTAGGCAAAGACGCCCAAGGTGATCACCACGTCATGCACCAGCGAGAGGATGCCGCCCATGGCCAGACGCCATTCGAAACGCACTGCCACGTAGATCAGGATACAGATGATGGAGGCCAGCATGGCCAGCGCACCGTCTGTGGCCAGCTCGTCACCGACCGAAGGACCGACGAACTCTACCCGTTTGAGCACAGCTCCCTCATCGAGCAGCTTGGCCGCCGCCAGCACTTCATTACCTTGCTGTTCGACCTTAACACCCTCTTTCGGCGTCAGGCGGAACAGTACATCACGGCTGGAGCCAAAGTGTTGCAGGGTTGCCCCTTCAATCTTCTGCTCTTCCAGAGCGTCGTGGATCTTGTCCAGGCTCACCGACTGCTGGAAACCCACCTCGATGGTGGTACCACCGGTGAAGTCCAGACCCCAGTTCAGACCCCGATCAAACAGGAAGAACAGGGCAATCACCATCAGCACGGAAGAGAAAACCACACCCGGCTTGGCATAGCGCATAAACGGGATCGGTTTTTCAAAATGTAGTATCTGAAACATCTCTCTATCCTCAGATGGGCAGCTTGTCGATACGCCGTCCACCCCAAGCCAGGTTGATAATGGCACGGGAAACTGTGATGGCAGTAAACATGGAGGCGGTCAGACCAATGCCCAGCGTCAGGGCAAAGCCCTTGATGGCGCCAGTACCGATACCAAACAGGATCACACAAGTGATCAGCGAGGTCACGTTGGAGTCGGCGATGGTGGAGAATGCCCGATCAAAGCCCAGATGGATGGCTTGCTGAACACCACGGCCGTTGCGGATCTCCTCACGAATTCGCTCGTAGATCAGCACGTTGGCATCCACCGCCATACCCAGCGTCAGGACGATACCGGCAATGCCCGGCAGGGTCATGGTGGCCCCCGGGATCATCGACATGATACCGACAATCAGCACCAGGTTCATACAGAGCGCCAGGTTGGCGACCCAGCCGAACGCGCGATAGTAAATGCCCATGAACAGCACGATCACCAGCATGGCCCAGCCGATGGCTTCCATACCGCTGTCGATGTTCTGCTGACCCAGGCTCGGGCCAATGGTGCGCTCTTCCACAATCTGGATCGGGGCAATCAGGGCACCGGCACGCAGCAGCAGCGCCAGGTTGTGGGCTTCGTTGGCGTTGTCGATACCTGTAATACGGAACTGGCTGCCAAGACGCGACTGGATGGTGGCGACGTTGATCACCTCCTCCTGCTTGCGGAACTTGCGCTTGCCATCCGGACCCGGTTGACCGACCGGCTTGTACTCGATGAAGACGGTCGCCATCCCTTTACCCACGTTGTCCTTGGTAAAGTTGGCCATCTTGTTGCCACCCTGGCCATCCAGCTTGATGTTGACTTGGGGACGGCTGTACTCGTCGAAACCGGACTGGGCTCCCACGATGTGGTCACCGGTCAGGATCACCCGCTTTTGCAGCACCACGGGACGACCGTTGCGATCGTTGTAGACCTTGGAGCTCGGCGGTACGCGACCGTCGGCCGCAGCCTGGATGTCTGCAGTCTCATCGACCATGTGGAATTCCAGGGTCGCAGTCGCCCCCAGGATCTCCTTGGCGCGGGCGGTATCCTGAATACCGGGCAGTTCAACGACAATGCGCTCGGCACCTTGCTGTTGTACCAGCGGCTCGGCCACCCCCAGTTCGTTGACCCGGTTACGGATGATGGTGATGTTCTGCTCGAGGGCGTACTTCTTCACTTCCTTGATCTTGGCTTCGCTCAGACCAGCCAGCAGGATGAACTCATCCCCTTTCTGCTCGGTAGTGAAGGTCAAATCAGGGTTCTGACGACGCAGATGAGAAACAGCGCGTTCCTGATCCGCTTCGTCACGGAAGATCACCTGCACCAGATCACCGGTCCGGCGCACGCCGGAGTAACGGATCTTCTGGTTGCGCAGCTCGGTGCGAAAATCCTGCACCATCTGCTCTTGCTGCTTGGTCAGTGCCTCGGCCATGTCCACTTCCATCAGGAAGTGCACACCACCACGCAGATCAAGACCCAGCTTCAGAGGCGCCGCACCGATGGCTTCGAGCCAGGCGGGAGTGGAAGGTGCCAGGTTGAGTGCGGTAATGAAGTTGTCACCCAGCTTGTTGGCAACGATATCGCGCGCCTTAAGCTGGTCTTCGGTGTTATTGAAACGGATCAGGATAAAACCGTGCTCGAATGCAGCATGTTTGACCGGGATCTTGGCCTCGTCGAGGCCCTCTTTCACCAGATCAAGAGTATCTAGCTTGACTTCGGCACCACGGCTGGCAGAAACCTGCAAAGCCGGATCTTCGCCGTAAAGATTGGGGGCTGCATATAGAAAACCGATGGCGATCACCAGGATCACCATCAGGTATTTCCACAGCGGATAGCGATTCAACACGCTGTGCTCCTTGGGAGATTAAAGGGACTGGATAGAACCCTTGGGCAAAACGGCAGAGACGAAGTCCTTTTTGATGGTGACTTGAGTCTGGTCGTTCAGGGCGATCACCAGGTAATCGCTGTCTGCAGCCACTTTGGCAATTTTGCCAACCAGGCCACCGGAAGTGAGCACTTCATCACCCTTGGACAAGGAGCTCATCAGATTGCGGTGATCCTTGGCACGCTTGGCCTGGGGACGATAGAACATGAAGTAGAAGATCAGGCCGAATACGGCCAGCATGATGATCATTTCCATACCACCACCCTGTGCACCCGGAACTGCGCCTTCTGCATACGCCTTGGAGATAATGCTCATTTAACAACCTCTTATTGATGTAGATTTGAAAACTGAATTATATATTGTTGTTATTTAACGTCATTTTCAGCTAACGGAGGCACAGGCTTCCCTTGCCGACGGTAAAACTCTGTTACAAAGTCGTCTAATTTACCCTGCTCGATCGCGTCCCGCAAACCCTGCATCACACGCTGGTAGTAACGCAGGTTATGAATCGTATTCAGACGGGCACCGAGGATCTCGTTGCACTTGTCCAGATGGTGCAGGTAGCTGCGGCTGTAGTTCTTGCAGGTGTAGCAATCACACTCGGCATCCAGGGTGCTGGTGTCGCTGCGATACTTGGCGTTGCGGATCTTCACGACGCCATCGGTGGTGAACAGGTGGCCGTTGCGGGCGTTGCGGGTCGGCATCACGCAGTCGAACATGTCGATACCACGGCGCACCCCTTCCACCAGATCTTCCGGCTTGCCGACACCCATCAGGTAACGCGGCTTGTCAGCCGGAATTTTCGGGCAGACGTGCTCGAGGATGCGGTGCATATCCTCTTTGGGTTCACCCACGGCCAGACCACCGACCGCATAACCGTCGAAATCGATCTCCAGCAGCCCCTTGAGGGAGACATCCCGCAAATCTTCGTAAACCGAGCCCTGAATGATGCCGAACAGGGCGTTCTTGTTACCCAGCGCATCAAACTTGTCACGGGAACGCTTGCCCCAGCGCAGGGACATCTCCATGGACTTGCGCGCTTCTTCATAAGTGGCCGGGTACGGGGTGCACTCGTCGAAGATCATCACGATGTCGGAGCCCAGATCGTACTGGATCTCCATGGACTTCTCGGGGTCGAGGAAGATCTTCTCGCCATTGATAGGGTGACGGAAGTGGACGCCCGCTTCGGTGATCTTGCGAATATGGCCCAGGCTGAACACCTGGAAACCACCGGAGTCGGTCAGGATCGGGCCCTGCCAGTTCATGAAATCGTGCAGATCGCCGTGGGCACGCATCACTTCCTGACCCGGGCGCAGCCAGAGGTGGAAGGTGTTACCCAGCAGGATCTGGGCGCCGGTTTCACGCACTTCTTCAGGGGTCATTCCCTTGACGGTGCCGTACGTCCCGACCGGCATAAAGGCCGGCGTTTGTACCACACCACGTTCGAAGACCAGTTGACCGCGACGGGCACGGCCGTCGGTGGTTTTCAGTTCAAATTTCATTGCTACCTCGGCTGCGTCAGATAAACAGTCTGACAATAGGAGGGCCGCTCACGGCCCGGTAAATAAGCTGAAGCTTATGCTTCAACCTGGCGACGGGTGACGAACATGGCGTCCCCGTAGCTGAAGAAACGGTACTGCCCGGCCACGGCTGCCTGATAGGCCGCCATCACATTGTCATAACCGGCAAAGGCGCTGACCAGCATGATCAGGGTCGACTCCGGCAGATGGAAGTTGGTGACCATGGCATCGACAATCTGGAACTGGTAGCCAGGGAAGATGAAGATATCGGTGTCACTAAAGAAGGGCGCCAGCGGTTTGCCCTGTGCCAGGGTGACCTTGGCCGCGCTCTCCAGCGAACGCACCGACGTGGTCCCCACCGCGATTACCCGACCACCACGGGCACGGGTGGCCGCGATGGCATCCACCACCTCTAGCGGCACTTCCGCATACTCGGAGTGCATGTGGTGATCTTCAATTTTCTCTACCCGCACCGGCTGGAAGGTCCCCGCCCCTACATGCAGGGTCACGAAGGCCGTTTCAACCCCTTTGGCCCGAATTTTCTCAAGCAGCGGCTCATCAAAGTGCAGACCGGCGGTCGGCGCGGCAACGGCGCCGGGCTTCCGATTGTAAACGGTCTGGTAACGCTCCTTGTCGGCATCCTCGTCGGGACGGTCGATATAGGGGGGCAACGGCATGTGACCGATGGCCTCCAAAATCTCCAGCACCGGACGCGGGTCGAGGAAGTGGATCTCGAACAGAGCGTCGTGGCGGGCGCGCATCTCGGCTTCAACGCCACCATCCATGATCATCCGGGTGCCGGGCTTGGGCGCCTTGGAGGCACGGACATGGGCCAGCACGCTGTGCTCGTCCAGAATGCGCTCGACCAGAACCTCCAGCTTGCCACCGCTGGCCTTCTGGCCAAACATGCGCGCCGGAATGACACGGGTGTTGTTAAATACCAGCAGGTCACCCGGATTGAGCTGATCCAGCACATCCACAAATTGACCGTGGCGCAGGGCGCCAGTTTGACCATCGAGCTGCAACAGGCGGCTGGCGGTACGCTCTGCCATCGGATAGCGGGCAATCAGCTCGTCTGGCAGATCAAAATGAAAATCGGATACTTGCATCTTTCACCTCGGGGGGAATCGGCGGCTAGTCTAGTTATCCCCATCTTCCAAGGCAACCCAAAAGACCAAAAACCCAAGAGAGACAAGGGGTAGCGAGCAATATTGAGACACACCTCCGGTTAATGATTCTTTAATGTTCTGTATTGACCCTGATCATGTTTTGCCAGTTGGGGCTGGGCTAGGGTGAAAGCAGATACACAAGGAGGCCCACCATGATGACCCTATCCGAAATCATGACCGAACACCCCTTCACTCTGGGTCCGTCAAACAGTGTCAAACAGGCGATGGACCTGATGCAGCAGGAGCGGATCCGCCACATTCCCATCGTCGACGAGCAGCACCACCTGCTGGGGCTGGTGACCCTCACCGATATCCTGGCTACCCGGGAATCCAAACTGCTGCTCATCAGCCCGGAGCGGGAAGCCGAATTTACCGATAGCGTGCAACTCGACGAGATCATGACACGGCAAGTGGCGAGCGTAGATCCTCACGCCGGCATCAAGGAGGCGGCACTTTACCTGCAGCGGCACAGATATGGCTGCCTGCCGGTACTCAAAGGACGCAAGCTGATCGGCATTGTCACCGAGTCGGACTTTATTACCGTAGCCATCAACCTGCTGGAATTGATGGAAGAGCAGGAACCACCTACCGACTTTTGATAGATCAACTTGTAATTAAATTACAAAAAAAGCATTTTCAGCCGTCAGAATAAGCTGAAATGATGAAACACTTTCATTTTGATTGAAAAATTACACCAAATACTTGCCTTGTGATCTGCGTCACACTATCATCCCTCTCATGCAATAGTTGCCGAGGGGGAGAGGAGGGATTGTGCACCCATTATCTTCCTCTCATATGTCTGCAAGTTTGCACACCCCGTAGTTAGTCTTTGCTGTAAAGCATTTGTTTATATAGCCATTCCTTGTTTGATGACCCGGCCCTGTCGTTGCGATAGCGCCGGGATTTTTTTATCTGTGTTTTCTGCTCTCCCCCTTGTCAGCACATCCCCATCGCTGCGACCAGTTCCCTCAACCTCCGGCGCCACCTGTTTGCACCACCGTTTATCTCATCGCGTCATCATGGCTCTGCCCCCCTTCATATGCCTTGAAAAGGCGATATAGCGCACATATATTGAACCACAACAAAGAGTTATCTCAGTAATTCCGAGATATTCATGTCAGGTACAGCCACAGTCATTTATCTAATAAGTAGATTTAAGCGATTCAAAATTGCGGCTTTCATCGATTAGCAGAAGCCCCTATGATGAATCCATCGAAAGTTAAACGCCCCGTCTGGCCAACTTTTGTAATACCAGACTGGCATATGTACATCACCAAGGAGCTAATAGATGTCTACCTACATCAACACTGAAATCAAGCCGTTCAATGCTACCGCTTACCACAATGGCAAATTCGTTCAGGTGTCTGACGCTGACCTGAAAGGCAAGTGGTCCGTGGTCTTCTTCTACCCGGCTGACTTCACCTTCGTTTGCCCGACCGAGCTGGGCGACCTGGCTGACAACTACGCTGAATTCCAGAAACTGGGCGTCGAGATCTACTCTGTCTCTACCGACACCCACTTCACTCACAAAGCATGGCACGACACTTCTGACACCATTCAGAAGATCCAGTACCCGATGATTGGTGACCCGACTGGTACCATCACCCGCAACTTCGGCGTGATGATCGAAGAAGCTGGTCTGGCTGACCGCGGTACCTTCGTGATTGACCCGCAGGGCATCATCCAGATCGTCGAGATCAACGCTGGCGGTATCGGCCGTGACGCACTGGAACTGCTGCGCAAAGTCAAAGCGGCCCAGTATGTTGCCTCCCACCCGGGTGAAGTGTGCCCGGCTAAATGGAAAGAAGGCGAAGCCACTCTGGCCCCGTCCCTGGATCTGGTAGGCAAGATCTAAGCCTCCCGCTTCCAAGACCGGCCCGCATAAGGGCCGGTTTTGTTTCCGGCCCCAAGCAAAGGCGCCGGTCTGCTTTCCGGCTTACATCTCACGCCGACCCGCAATCACAAGAAGGAATTCGAAGATGTTGGATACCAACCTCAAACAACAGCTGAACACCTATCTGCAGTACATCGTCAATCCCATCGAGATCAGCGTGTCCGGCAACGACAGCGACAAATCTGCAGAGCTGCTGGCACTGGCCAGCGAGATCGCCGATATGTCCCCCAAGATCACCCAGACCTCTGGCACTGCCGCTCGCAAGCCTTCCATGAGTGTCGCGACGCAGGGCCAAGTCCCGCGCGTTCACTTTGCCGGCATCCCAATGGGTCATGAATTTACCTCTCTGGTGCTCGCCCTGCTGCAAAGCGGCGGCCACCCCTCCAAGGTCGATGCAGCCGTGCAGGAGCAGATCCGCAATCTCAAAGGTGAGTTCCACTTCGAGACCTATATCTCCCTCTCCTGCCACAACTGCCCGGACGTAGTACAGGCTCTCAACCTGATGGCGACCCTGAACCCCGGCATCACCCACACCATGATCGATGGCGCCCTGTTCCAGGAAGAAGTCGCCGAGCGTCAAATCATGGCGGTACCGAATGTCTACCTGAACGGCCAACCGTTCAGCCAGGGCCGCATCTCGCTGGAAGAGATCGTCGCCAAACTCGACACCGGCGCCGCCGAGCGCAAAGCCGCCGAGCTGAATGAGAAAGATCCCTACGACGTACTGGTGGTGGGCGGTGGCCCGGCTGGCGCCGCAGCGGCCATCTATGCCGCCCGTAAAGGCATTCGCACCGCCATCGTTGCCGAGCGTTTCGGTGGTCAGGTGATGGACACCGTCGGTATCGAGAACTTTATCTCCGTCCCCTACACCGAAGGCCCCAAGCTGGCCGCCAGCCTGGAGCAGCACGTCAAACAGTACGGCGTGGAAGTGATCACCGAACAGCGGGCCGCCGCTATCAGCAAAGATGGGTATGTGAACGTGGATCTCGCCTCCGGTGCCACCTTGAAGAGCCGTGCAGTGATCCTAGCGACCGGTGCCCGCTGGCGTGATCTGAACGTACCGGGTGAGCTCGAGTACCGCACCAAGGGCGTGGCCTACTGCCCGCACTGTGACGGCCCCTTCTTCAAGGGCAAGCGAGTGGCGGTGATCGGTGGCGGTAACTCCGGCATCGAGGCGGCCATCGATCTGGCTGGCATCGTCGAACACGTCACCGTGGTGGAATTTGCCGATACCCTGCGTGCCGATGAAGTGCTGCAGAAGAAGGCTCGCTCCATGGGCAATATCGACATCATCATGAGCGCTCGCACCACCGAAGTGATCGGTGATGGCAGCAAGGTGGTCGGTATGGATTACGAAGATCGCACCACCGGCGAGATCAAACACTTAGGCGTGGCTGGCATCTTCGTCCAGATCGGTCTGGTACCGAACACCGAGTTCCTGAAAGGGAGCGCGATTGCCCTGACCCGCTTTGGCGAGATCGAGATCGATACCAAGGGCACCACCTCCCTGCCCGGCGTCTATGCCGCAGGAGATGCCACCACTGTGCCGTTCAAGCAGATCATAATCTCCATGGGTGCAGGAGCGACCGCCGCGCTGGGAGCGTTTGACTACCTCATTCGCACGCCAGTACCGGAAGCGACCAAGGCTGACGCCGTCACCGCCTGATAGCCCCGCCAATATGAGCAAGCCGGCACCTCAGTGTCGGCTTTTTGTCTCTTTTCCTATGAAAAAAACCGCATCAGGTGCGGTTTTTTCAATCACGACATCAGCCTCATTCGAGCAGGAACACAGCGTCGATATTGTCAGTCACCGTGATTTGCTGCTGTTGATAGCTGTTGGCAGCCATATCCGGTGCGGGAGCGGCAGCCATCGCCATCGCTTTGAAATTGCGACTATAAAAAGGCATCGGGGATGTGTTGCGGTACTCCACGCTATACACCTTGCCCAGCTTCATGCCGAATGCCTTGGCCAGCGACTCGGCCTTGCTCTTGGCATCGTCCACCGCCCCCAATCGAGCCTGCTCCTTGACGATTTGAGGCGATTTCAGGCCGTATTCGATTTGTGATACCGACTCCAACCCGGCTTTGAGCGCGGTATCCATCAGGGGGCTCAATTTATCCAGCTGATAGAGTTTGACAGCCAATTGCCGTTGGGCACGGTATCCCAGCAATACCGGCTTCTTGTTCTCGCCATACTGATATTCCGGAGAAACCATCAGGTTGCCAGCATCAACATCGCTGCGCTTGATCCCCAACCCTTCCAGTTGGCTGAAAAAGGCTGCGACCTTGGTATCGACCTGCTGCTTAGCCTTGAGCCCCTGTTTTGCCAGCGCGGTAACCGACACATGGAGCGTTAGCATGTCCGGTTCCACCTTCTGCTCAGCGTAACCACTCACCACCAGATGGGGTGCCTGAGGCACTTCCAGAGCATACAAGGGGACACTGACAACCAGCGCAGAAAGGGTAAGAAGGGGACGCCACATATAAAAAACCTCAATCAAAAAATTGAGGCCATTATGCTCCTGGCAAACGGGAATTTATATATCGTGCAGTGGCGGCATCTGATCCAGCACCTGATTGGTCAAATCCAAGCTGATGGTGACCACGCTGCAGACATCTGGGCTCTGCTCTACCTTATCTTGTGACGATGTCGCACCGCAGACCTGCACCTCATCATCAAAATGGAACGAATTCCACGACAAAATGTGTCCTTGTCGCTGGGTGTGCCCCCCTGTTACTGCACACGCCTCCATTGCTACAGACCAAGGGATACTCTCGGAGTGACCAAGCAGATCTTGCAATGATGGGGAACAAAAACTGACCAGAGAGTATTCCTGCTGACCGAGCTCATGTCCAACCAGAATGACAGAGCGAGACTCCTCTGCATCCATAGATGGGGTATAGGTGATCCATGCGGCGGCAAAATCGACACAGAGCGATCCAGCTACATCACCGGCCTCATTCTCTATCTCCACCGCATCCAGCCGATCACCTGCGATCGAAGCTTGATAGCCAAACTGGCCGGCACAGGTAATGTTACCCTGCCCATCCCAGCTATAACGGATGCCATCAATGTCGACCCAGTTGAATGACTGCATAATTAGCCCCCTTCTCTACGGTCGCTATCATATCTATCTCCTTGGAGAAAAAACAGGGGCCAGGCTGACCTGGCCCCGACACGAGGTTACGGATCAACCTTTAGATTGCCCTGATTCAACAGGTCTTCAATAATGGTCTGATCGTTACGCGTACCTCCCGCTGTCAGGTCAATGTTGTCAAACTGGATGATATGGGCAGTTGTACCAGCACCTGATCCATCAAGATCGATCGTAAGTGTGGATTTGCCTGTTCCTGGACCTGTAGCAAACGTGAGGTAGGCATCCAGCGAGGTCTTGTTTGCATGTTCTCCCATGAGCAACTCGCTGATATCCAGTACATCTCCGCCAGCACCGATGGTGAAGTCTTTAATGACATCTACGCCACCGATATCACCCACCCCCCACTTAAAGGTGTCTTTACCGCCTCCACCTGTCAGGGTGTCGCCATCAGC
>NZ_JBODRQ010000057.1:0-20570 GCF_050633025.1 Aeromonas sp. | reverse complement strand
AACTCCCTCTTCAGCTCCATGACCGAGCGTTGCACTTATTATCTGAATTCGCGGTGTGCTCTAGCCCTGGCCCAACTTGAGAGCTGGCGATACTTGTTAAAATGGCGTCATCAAATACCTCGTCAAAACGGGTCAGCATCTCCGCCGGGGTTTTGATGGCAGGAATGGGATACTCCTGCTTGAAGGGGTACTTCATCTGGTTGGCAAGGGCCTGATGATCCCGGGCTTCTGCCGCATCGACCAACTGCTGCACAAAGGGGCGATATTCGGCCGGCAGCTGCTCTTCGTCGGCTGATACGGGGAGTGCGACCCACAATGTTCCCAGCAGCAACGCAGCACATAAGCCATAACGCCCCTGCCCTCCTTTGCTATTGCGGCCAAACAGTGCCCTGACATTCCATCTTGCCACTTTCATTCTGCCTGCTCTCCACATAACTAAAACGGCCAGCCACTATCCGCAAACATTAGCTGGCGGACTTCAGAGATTTTTTAACTCGTTTGAGTGCCATCTGCCGCTTGAGCGGTGACAGGTAATCAATGAACAAGTTGCCATCCAGATGATCAATTTCATGCTGCATGACAATGGCCAAAAAATCGCTGCTCTCAATCGTAATCGGATTGCCTTTTCGATCCAGTGCAGATACCACCACCGAGCTGTAACGCTCGACATCCGCATAATAATCCGGCACGGAGAGACAGCCCTCTTGTCCAAGCACCTTTTCAGTACCGCTTATCACTTGTGGATTAATCAAAACCAGCGGCTGATCCCTGCTCTCGGACAAGTCGATAATAACGATCGCCTCTTTACGCCCGACTTGAGCAGCGGCCAAGCCAATCCCGTTTTCCGTCGCATACAGGGTCTCCAGCATGTCATCGATCAGCCCCTGTACGGCAGCGATATCCTCAACCCGCTCGGCCTTGAGCCTCAACCTGGGGTCTGGCATCGTCAAAATATCCAAAATTGCCATCACAACTCTCCATTAACCATTTTTTCAATCCGAGGTCACAACCCAACGGCCGGGACATGGAGACAAACGCCAGATCCTCTTCTACCACTTGGTAGCCAAGGCGTTGATAAAACCGTATCGCCCCATGGTTGCCTGTGAAGCTGGACAAGGTGACCCGGCATTTCCCCTCACGCTCAGCCTCCTGATGAAGCCGTTCCATCACGGCAGCGCCAAGCTGCCGCCCCTGATACTGAGGGAAAATGATCAGCAAATGAACATGCTGGGCATCCTCATATGGCTTGCTACATAACAAACCAATGCGTTCTCCCCCATGCAAAATCCACGAAAACCATTGCGGCAGATAGGCGCTGGTTAGTCGCTCGCGTTGAAATTGGTCATCCCAGCCAAAGAGCGACTCAACATAGGGAAAGATCCCCTGTTTCACGGCAGTAAAGACCTGCTCAAATTCACTTTGCGGCACATCAATCAGCTCAATATCCATCTCTTTTCCTGCACAAACCATATTGAATACGCTGTTAGCGCACAATCACCCTATTACGATTTTTCCAAACGGCAGCAGATTCTGAAGCATCACGAGCGGTCACAGCACCTCAACCTTTACCTTGATAACACCTTCACGAATATTGGCGATGGAGCCGAAGGCGGATTTGGAGAGATCGATAATACGCCCGCTTTTAAAGGCGCCGCGGTCATTGACCTTGACCACTACGCTCTTGCCGTTGGCGAGGTTGGTAACCCGCACCATGGAGCCAAAGGGCAATTCCATATGGGCGGCGCTGTTGAGGTTGTTGCGATAGAGCTCGCCGCTGGCAGTCTTTTTGCCATGATAACGGTCGGCATAATAGCTGGCATAACCGGTTTCGCTATAGCCGCGCCAGCTGCCGCTGTGGCTCTCGTCATAACGGCTGCTACAGGCGGCCAGCAGCAGGCAAAGAGATAACAGCAGCCCTTTCTGGATGTGTTGCACCTTTCACCTCTCCTCTCTTATTCTTTTCGCTCTGCGCAATTTTCACTCTTCGACTCAGCCGGTGACGCTGGCGACACGTTTGCAGGCGGGAGCTCTCGCCTTGCCATCGGTCCAAGGCTCTCGCCATGTTACTCGCCTTGTTGCCAGGCAACAGCGACCGTGCGGCTACTTTGCCATATCTTCCATGCAAAAAGGGAGGCAAATGCCTCCCTTTCACCTATTTACCGGTCATCCCGTGTCGGGATGGGCCAGAGACTGATCAGGCTATCAGCTTGTCATCGGCAAAGCCGAAGCCGCGCAGACCCACCACATGCACGTGCTCGTGCTTGCCCTGCACCTTGCGGATGAGCTTGTAGGTGGTGCCCTTCTCGGGGCTGATGTTCTCGGGCGCGGCGATAAGCAGCTGCATATCCTGCCGCTCGCACAGCTCGAACAGGGTGGCAATGGATTTGCCATCCAGACGGGCCGCTTCGTCGAGGAACAACAGGCGGCAGGGGGCGATATCCTTGCCGCGCAGACGGCGGGACTCCTCCTCCCAGCTGATCAGCACCATCAAGAGGATGGCCTGGCCGGTACCGATCGCCTCACCGGTAGAGAGCGCACCGCTCTCGGCACGCAGCCAGCCATCGGCGCCGCGCTGCACCTCGATCTCCAGCTCCAGATAGTTGCGATAGTCGAGCAGCACGTCGCCCATCACCTGATAGCTGCGATCTCCCTGCTCGATCTGCGGGTTCAGGCGCTGGAACAGCTTGGCCATCGCCTCGGAGAAGCTGAGCTCCTTGTCGGCGAACAGATCGTTGTGCATGGCAGTTTGGTCGGCCAGCGCCGTCAGCAGACGAGTGTGGGCCTCGCGGATATTGACGTTGAGGCGCACCCCGCGCACCAGACCGAAGGCGATGTTCTGCAAGCCCTGGTTGAGCACCCGGATGCGGTTCTGCTCGCGACGGATGATGTTGGTGATCTTGGCCGCCACCTCATGGGAGGAGAGTGACAGATGGGTTTCCCGCTGCTTGAGTTCGTCAGCGAGACGGGCCAGCTCGATCTCCATCTCCTCGATCGCTTCCACCGGATCATCGGAGCGGATGATGTCGTTGCGGATGCGATCCTTGAGGTAACGGTAGACCTGCACATAGAAAGCGACCTTCTGCTCGGTGCTGCGGTTGCCCTCGGAGAGTCGCAGCGCATCGCGCAGGGCCTCGTCGTGGGCCACCGCCACCCGCAGGGCGCCGAGGGCCTTGTCCGACATGGAACGCAACTCGTCGCTGTCAAGGTACGCCAGCTCACGCTTGTTCAGGCGCTTCTCGACGTCGGTCTCCCGCGCCAGACGCACCACCCGCGACCAGCTCGCCTTGTGACCCACCAGAGATTTACGGGCGCTGTAGTAATCCTTGCCTTCGAGCTTGAGACGACCGCCAAGGGATTCGATCTCGCGCTTGGTGACCTGCAACTGGGCCTCGGCGCTGGTGCGACGGGAACGGGTGCGGATCAGCAGCTCTTCGATCTCTTTCTTGTGGGCGCGCGCCTTCTCTTCCATATCGTCAGAGAGGGTCAGGCCCATGGCCGCCAGCTCCTGCTCGAACTCGGTCAGGGTCTGGCGCTTGGCCTCGACGCTGGAGTTGAGGGCGGTGCGCAGCTGCAACGCCTCGGTGTGGCGCTGGGCAATCTGCTTGTGCTGCTCGCCAGCGGTGCGGGCCGCCAGCTCGGCCGCTTTCAGCTTCTCTTTGAGTCGCTCGCTCATCTCGGAGGCCTTGCCCAGCAAGTCTTGTGCATCCTGATAGGCAAAGTGCGGCAGACGGGCCACCAGCTGATCGAGGGCGTAGCAACGGCGTTTCTGCTCGGCCAGCAGGTCGCTCACCTCATCGTAAGCTGCCTGCAGCGCCGCAAGATCCTGTGGATCCTGACGCAACACCTGCACCATGGTTTCCAGTTTTTCCAGTGCCTTGCCGTGTTTGGCGATAAAGGCTTCGGCCTGTTTCAGCGCTTCCACATCGGCGTGAGCCGCCTCGAGGCGGGCCGCCAGATCAGTCTCGGCAAACAGGTGGGCAAAGGGCAGCATCCCCTGCACCAGCTGGATATGGCGAGTCAGCTGGGCGGCGGCCGCTTTGGCATCACTCAGCTGCTTGTCACACTCACCGATGGCTGCTTGCAGTGTGCGCAGTTCGGCCTGCTTGGCCTGCACTTCGGCTTCGGGGTCGGGGCGGAAGGCGATATCCAGATGCTGACCGATAAAGTCGCGGAAGTGACCGTAGAGACGGTGGTACTTCTGCTGCTCGAAGGCTGCCTTGGCGTAGCCCTCGATGAGCCCTTCGCGTTCAAGGTCGAGCTGCTCGATACGCTTTTCCCGGGCTGCGCGACCAAACAGTGGCAGCTCGGGATAGCGGGAGAAGCGCACCTGACGCTTGCTGGTGCGCACCAGCACGGCATCGCCCAGCTCGTCCGCCTCCACCAAGTCCTCGTCAAAGGAGTCTGGGTTGCCCTGAATGAGGTAGATATCTTCCGGGCAATCTTCCAGCTTTTTCAGCCGCTCGATGGCACCCTCAAGGTCGAGCACCACCAGGGCGCTGCGAGCCGGGCCATAGAGCGCCGAGTAGTAAGGGGCATCATCGATGGAGATGTCGTCATAGACGTCGGAGAGCAGCACGCCCCCCACCTGCTCGGCGATACGGGCAAGACGGGGATCCGCCTCGCCAGCCCCCAGCTGCAGGTTGCGAATTTGCAGCTCCAGCGCCTGTTTCTGCGCCGCAATGCGGTTGCTCTCCTGCTCGAACTCGCGCTCCTTGTCGAGCACCGTCTGCATACCGGCCGAAAGCTCTTCGGCGGTGGCGAGCGGCAAACCGCTCTGCTCGCGCAACTGCTCGAGCTTTTCAAAGGATTTGAGCCATCGCGGTGCCAGCTTGGTCAGCTCAGCAATATCGCGACCCAGCTGGGTGCCCTGATGCTCGAGGCTGGCGCGGCGCTGGTTCACCTCGGCCTGCTGCTCGGAGAGCTCCTCCTGACGGGTGCGCTGGGCTTCGAGGAAGATCTCCAGCTCATCGCTGCTGGCAATCAGCTGGCCAGAGGCCTGCTGCAGCTCGTCACGCAGCTTGAAGAGACTCTTCTGGCTTTCGCTCTCTTTCTCGAGGCGAGCCAGCGCGGCGCGCAGCCCCTGCCCCTGGGCAATACGGGCCTTGTCTTCGATATGACGCTTGAGCAGCGCCTGCGCGGTAGGCCAAGCGGCCTCTCGCACTGTTTCCGGGGCGATGCTCAAAAGCAGCGCCAGCGCCGCTTCGTGCTCGGCCACTGCCGCCTTGGCCAGTGCCAGCTGTTGCTCGGCCCCCAGCACCCGGCTGGTGAGGCTCTGCTCGGCGGCGCGGAACTGATGCAGGGTGTCGCTCGCCTGTTCGGCGGTCAGCCCCGGCAGCTCGCACTGCTCGCGGGCAGCCTCCAACGCCTGCACCGCCTGACGGTACTGGATGGCGCGGGTCTGCTGGATATCGAGCGCCTGCTGGTAGTCGGCAAGCTGGGTCTTGAGGCTGTCGACTTCTGCCTGCGCCAGCTCCTTGCGCTCTTCCACTTCCAGCAGCTGGCCATGGATCTCCTCCACCACCGCTTGCTGCTGCTCGAGTTTGTCAGAGAGATCAGCCAGATCGGCGCGGTACATCTCGATCTTCTTCTGCAAGCTGACGGCCGCCATCACCTTGGCCAGATGCTCGGAGGCAGACTCCAGCTCGTCGGTCAGCAATTTTTCGCGGTTGGTGAGCTGCTCCACTTCATCGGCCAGATAGATAGCGCGCTGCTTCTCTTCGGCCAGAATACGGCGCTTGTCAGCCAGCTCCTGGCGCGCCTTGAGGGCCAGCTCGGAGAGACGGCTCTTCTCGGCGACATTGCGCACATAGTCCGCCGCCACATAGTGGGTGGTCTCGGTGATCAGGTTCTTGAACAGATCCCGCTGACCCTGGGTCTCCTTGATCGCTTCCAGCGTGCGGCGGTTTTCATAGATGGCCGCCTCCATGTCTGCAAACGCCTTGCGCACCCCGGAGTTCTCCGGCAGCAGGTATTCGCGCAGGGAACGGCTGATGGACGAGGAGATGCCGCCGTAGAGGGAGGCCTCGATCAGGCGATAGAACTTGCCGCGATCCTTCTGGTCACGCAGCTTCTTAGGGGTGATGCCGAACTCGAACATGAAGTTGTGATAGTCGGTCACCGTATTGAATTTGGCGACTTTCAGCGCCCCAAGATTCGCAGCTGCACGACTCAGATCAGCAAAAGCGCGAACTCTGCCTCTGCCATCATCCAATTTTTCCATGAGCAAGTCTGTTGGCGCTAGATGTTCTGGTACATCCACCACTGCAAACGGGGTGATATTGACCTTGTTATCACGATTTCGAATCTGCTCCAAATGAACACCAACCCAGATCCGCTGCTCGCGGCTGTTCATCACTTCCAGCAGCGAGTAACAGGGGCCAGCCTGCAGCTTGCCGTAAAGCCCCTTGTCACGGGAGGCGCTGCTCGATCCCGCTTCTGTGGTATTGCGGAAGTGAAGCAGTGACTGGTCGGGGATGAGCGCTGCGATAAAAGCCGCCATGGTGGTGGACTTGCCCGCGCCGTTGCCGCCGGAAAGGGTAGTGACCAGCTGGTCAAGATCGAAGGTCCGGGCAAAGAAGCCGTTCCAGTTGACCATGGTCAGGGATTTGAACTTGCCTCGCACCGGTTATACCTCCAGATCCAGTTGTTCTTCATCGAGATCCGCCTCGATGTCATCAAAGAGCGAGTCGCTGCTCGGCATTTCGTCGTCGTGGAAGATGGCTTCACCCTCCTGGATCATCCGCAGCTGGACGGCGCGCGGATCTTCATCGGAGCGCACATCTGCGGCGAAACGGAACACCGATTCGTTGACCCGGAATTTATCGCCATTGCCAAGGGCGGTGATCATGCCAAGGCGGCGCAGACGGCGCATGGAGGTACGGATTTTTTCGAGCAGCTTCTTCTTGTCGAGATCGGTACCGCCGGAGCGGCTGTTGACCATCCGCAGCAGCTGCTTCTCGTCGGCGAGGCTCAGCACCTCCTCCTGCAGCTCGGCCATGGCGAATACCCCTTCCGAAGCCAGACGATCCGGGCTCAGGTAGAGGTAGCAGAGCACCTTGCCCACCAGCATATCGAGCTCGGAGAGCACAGTGGTGCCGATGTCAGAGCTCGGGCGCGGACGCAGATAGAAGAAGCCTTCCGGCGCCTTGATCAGCTCCACCTGATAGCGGCCGTAGAAGATCTCCAGCTCGCTGTGATATTCGACCAGCGCCGAATGCTGCTCGAACTCGTCGGCACTGATGTGGCGACCGGAGCGCAAGGCGGTGTCAATGCGCGGAAACAAGGGGTTGGCAATCGCCTCTGCAAGGCGCAGCGGCAAGGGAAACTCAGAATTGATCAATGACATAGGCCTGAACCTTGGATCCAGCTTGGTTAATGGGTTTCCATGCGGGTTGGCGATGCAGTTCGCGCTCGCCGCTGGCATGGCCCAGGCGCACGGCCTGGTCGATCAGAAGACGCGCCACATCGAAGTGGGCATGGGCCGGGTAGTCCAGCAGGTATTCCCGCAGTACATCGGCCAGATCCAGCTGCTGGCCCTGCTCGGGGTAGCGGGCCAGATAGCGCTCGATGCGCTCGGCCAGCTCCTGGTTGATGTCCACCATCTCGACGTACTCCATCTCGAGGGGCACCTCACCGGTCACCTCCTCGTCGTGGATGGCGATGGTTTCGTCGCGCAGCTCCAGCAGACGGGGCTCTTCGGCCACCCGCAGCTGCCAGTTGTGCTGCTCGAAATTGCGGATGGACTCGCGCAGCCGCTGGCTGAAGGCGCGGTTCTTGTCCATGTCGATGGCGTTGCGGATAAATTTGTGGACGTGCCTGTCATAGCGGGACCAGAGCTCGATGCACTGCTGACCCCAGCTGGTGATGACGTCAAGGCGCCCCTGCAAGGCATGGGTGAGCTCCTCGACGTGGAACAGATCGTCGCGCCCCTGCGCCGCTTCCTGAATATTGAGCAGACCCGCCTGCAGGCGGTGGCCAGCAGCGTCCAGGGTATCCTGCAGCTCGCGCAGGGTCTGGCCGGTCTCGTGCAGCAGCTTTTCGCAGCTGTGAATGGCATCGACCCAGTTCTGGGTCAGCAGGGCCGCGATTTCGCTTTTGACCTGATTCTGCTGCTCATCCATGGCGCGCTGGGTGAGATCGATGCGCCCCAGCGTCTCTTCCAGCGAGAAGGTGAGGCGCGGCAGCACCTCGGCATCCCACTGCTCACGGGTGTTGGTCTCAAGCGCCGCCTTGCGGGCGGTGTCGAGCTCGGCCGCCAGGTGCTCGAGCAGAATGGAGAGCTTGATGGAGTCAACCTGACGCTGATCCATAAAGAAGTCGACGATGCTCACACCCAGGCGCGACAGGCGGTAGAGGCTCTCCCCCGCCACCATATCGGTGTTGAAGCGCGACAGCAGCTGCTGGCGAATAAGATCGTTGATGGCGTTGTTGGCACGACCGGTGAGGGTCTCGTCCATCTGGCCAAAAGCATTGCTGACATAGCCGAAGGCATCGTGCAGCGCCGCTTCCGACAGGTCTGACTCATCTTCGGACAGGGTCTTGATTGCAATCAGAAAGGCCAGCCGGTCGGTCGGCAGGCTCAGCGCCAACCCCTCCTGCCTGACCCACCCTACTAGCTCCGGCAAAGAACGCTCTGGCAGGGTACGGGATGTACTCATCATGATGTTGTCATCTCGTTGTTGTATAGGGCGCAAAATCGTGCGCGCGGCTACATCCGGTAGCATCGAAAACATGGTTCACATCGACGTGAAAAACGATCAATCAGCTGGCCGGCTTCTGGGCCATCACATGGATATAGCGACCGAGGGAGACAAAAGGCTCCTGACGGCAATATTGCTGCTCCATGGCCAGCAGCTCGTCGAACTTCTCCACCTGATCCTGCTTGTGACGCATATAGTCGTGGATCACCCGCACCCCGGTCTTGCCGATGATGCGCAGCCCCCCGCGACCAATCCAGTCATAGACCTGCTCCGGCAATTGGGGATTGGTGGGCGTAAGCGCTGTCTGGCGCTTCTTGCGAAGGCCAAGGCGCACATAGTCAAAATTGCCCACCACCAGGCTCTGGAACAGCAAACCATGACGGTTGTAGAAAAGCAGCGACAGTATGCCCCCGGCATTGACGAAAGGGAACAGACCCAGCAAGGTCTGGCGCGGCTCGGCGAGCCACTCCAGCACCGCATGGCAGAGCACCAGATCAAAGGTACCGGTCACGTGTTGCTTCAGATCCTGAATGGGGCAATGGATGAGACGAATTTTGTCTTCCAGCCCCTTCTCGGCGATCTGGCTGCGGGCCAGTTCCAGCATTTCTGCTGACAGATCGCACAGCTCCACCTGATGACCCATGGCCGCCAGCTTCTGGGCGAAATAGCCAAAACCTCCCCCCGCATCGAGGATGCGCAGCGGTCGGTTGCCAAGGCGGGCCAGGCAGGCTTCGATGTCGCTCCAGACAATGGTGGTGCGGATGCGCCCCTTGGTGGAGTCGTAAATGTTGCGAGCGAACTTGTCGGCGCGCCCGTCAAAACTCTGATCGTGCTTCAAGGAGAAACTCAACATTAGCGCCACAGGGTTGTGGTCATCCCAAAAAAGAGAGGTATTCTGTCACATCCCGTATTTGCTGAAAACTCAAGGACTATAGTGCCGTGTTTGCGCTCAACTTTTTTGCCATCAAGAAATGGCTGGGTCAGCTGTTGATGCCGCTCCCCTTCTCCCTCTCCCTGCTACTTGTCGCCCTGCTGCTACTCTGGTTCACCCGTTTTCAGAAAACCGGCAAGCTGCTGGCCACCCTCTCGCTGCTCATTGTGGCGCTGATGGGGATGCGGCCGGTGAGCTATGAACTGGCCCGCGGGCTGGAGCAGACCTACCCGCCGTTCGAGGTGAGCCAGCATCCCAACATCGACGCCATCGTGGTGCTCGGCAATGGTCATGTCAGCGATCCGGCGGTGCCGATGCGCAGTTGGCAGAACAATATCTCGCTGGCACGGACTCTAGAGGGGGTTCGCCTTGCCCTAGCCTATCCCGACGCCGAGCTGATCTTTTCGGGCTATGTGTCTGGGGATACCCTCTCCAATGCCGAGGTCAATGCCCGGATGGCCGAGAGCCTTGGTATTCCCCGCGCGCGGATGACGTTGTTTGAAAACAACAAAGACACTCATGATGAGGCGGTCAGTATCAGCCGCCACCTCAAGGGAAAAGAGGTGGCACTGGTCAGTTCTGCCACCCATTTGCCCCGGGCCATGGCCCTCTATCAGGGTCAGGGACTCAATGCCGTGCCGGCCCCCACCGACTACACCGCCAAGCAGAGCCAGGTGCCTCAGCCCCTCTACAGTTATTTACCCAAAGGGCGTTATTTGATGTATTCCGAAGCTGCCATCCACGAATGGATTGGGGTATGGTGGGCCCGCTTGCGGGGGCAGGTTAACGAATGAGCAATCAAGCGATTCATTCCTGATTTGGATCAGGAAAGCGAAAAAAAATTACGTCATTTGCCGCCGGGTCAGCTATCTTGGGCTCGGTTCAATTCATATAATGTCGCGCAATCAAATGCCTAGGAGATATACAAGATGAGACAGCACCTGGTAATGGGTAACTGGAAACTGAACGGCACCAAAGCTTCTGTTGAAGCTCTGATCAAAGGACTGACCCCGGCTGCTGCCGCTCATCCTTCTGTACAAGTCGCCGTCTGCCCGCCGGTTATCTTTTTGGGTCTGGTTGAGCAACTGACCGCTGGCAGCAAGATTGCCTACGGTGCCCAGAACGCTGACGTACACGAGTCTGGTGCCTTCACCGGTGAAAACGCCCCCTCCATGCTGAAAGCCTTTGGTTGCACCTACTCTCTGGTCGGCCACAGCGAGCGTCGTACCCTGCACGCAGAGAGTGACGACGTGGTTGCTGCCAAGTACGAAGCAATCCAGAAAGGCGGTCTGGTGCCGGTTCTGTGCATCGGTGAAACTCTGGAGCAGTTCGAAGCCGGCGTGACCAAGAACGTGGTTGAGACTCAGCTGAAAGCCGTTATCGACCGTTGCGGCATCGCCTCCTTCAACAACGCCGTTGTTGCTTACGAGCCGGTATGGGCCATCGGTACTGGCAAGACTGCCACTCCGGAGATTGCTCAGTCCGTTCACGCTCACATCCGTCAGTACCTGGCCGGTTTTGATGGCGCCGTTGCTGCCAAAGTACAGATCCTGTACGGCGGTTCCGTCACTGGCGCCACTGCCGCCGATCTGTTCGGTCAGCCGGACATCGACGGTGGCCTGGTCGGTGGTGCGTCCCTGAAAGTGGACGACTTCTCCCAGATCATCGCTGGCGCTGCCAAGTAATTTCGCATTACTGGCAAAGAGAGGGGCGTGTCCCCTCTCTTGTATCGCTTTTCCTATGGCGGCCCCCGCATCCCATACGAAAGCCGATATAGTAAAAGTGGCTTGTCTATTTCCAAACATTCGTATTTGACAACTCAGATCCAGAGGCACTCATGACCAAACAAATCAAACGTATTGGTGTTTTGACCAGTGGTGGCGACGCACCCGGTATGAACGCAGCCATTCGCGCCGTGGTTCGCGCCGGTTTGCATCATGGCCTGGAAGTTTACGGTATTTATGATGGCTACCTCGGCCTGCATCAGGATCGCATCGTCAAGCTGGAGCGTCACAGCGTCTCCGACGTGGTGAACCGTGGTGGTACTTTCCTGGGGTCTGCCCGTTTCCCAGCCTTCAAAGACCCCGCAGTACGCGCCGAAGCGATCGAAAACCTGAAAAAGCACAGCATCGACGCCCTGGTGGTGATCGGTGGTGACGGCTCCTACATGGGTGCCAAGAAGCTGACCGAAGAGGGTTTCCCCTGCATCGGCCTGCCGGGCACCATCGACAACGACATCGCCGGTACCGACTTCACCATCGGTTTTGATACCGCCCTGAACGTGGTCGTTGACGCCATCGACCGTCTGCGCGACACCTGCAGCTCCCACCACCGTATCTCCGTGGTCGAGATCATGGGTCGCCACTGTGGCGATCTGGCCATGTCTGCCGCCGTTGCTGGCGGTGCCGAGTACGTGATCGTGCCGGAAGTGGCTTTTGACAAAGAGAAGCTGCTGCAACAGATCAAAGAAGGTGAAGTAAAAGGCAAGAAGCACGCCATCATCACCATCTGCGAGCACGTCACCGATGTGAACGCCCTGGCGAAAGACATCGAAGCCCTGACCGGCCGTGAAACCCGCGCCACTATCCTGGGCCACATCCAGCGTGGCGGCGCCCCGACTGCTCGTGACCGCATCATGTCCAGCCGTATGGGTGCTTACGCCGTTGAGCAGCTGCTGGCTGGTCACGGTGGTCGCTGCGTCGGTATCCAGCGCAACGAGCTGGTACACCACGACATTATCGACTGCATCGAAAACATGAAGCGTCCGTTCGATCAGGAGCTGTACAACCTCTCCACCACCCTGTTCTAAGCCTCGCGGCTTTTTACCGGCTGTTGATGACAAAAACCCTCCATCGGAGGGTTTTTTAATATCTTACAAAAACTGGTGGATCCTTACGCTGTGTGCCCCTCACCATACGGGTTGCCTGATTACCAACCCTTGCGCCATCTGGTTGATCACTAGCCTTCCCCTCCTCACACCAATCGGCATCAGCCTACGAACAGAGTTCCGGTATTGTCGTGGATGTTTTATCACTGCGAACAGGCTTGCGTTGACCTGTGCTCTGTCGCCCCTGAAACGAGCTTGTTCAGCCTCCTCGTCATACGCCGCTTTTTATATCTCAATCTTGTAGAAGGGATTCAGATATCTTACCCAACCATGCTCCGGCGCTGCTCTCGTATTGCACTCACATGACTCACGCAGATGCATCGCCCACGCAGATCGCTGCTCGCGCCCAGCCCAGCTGAGCTCAGCCAGAGAATACGCCTCTGGCCTATTGCGCACCTCACTCTTGCTGCGGCCATGTCTAATCCGAGGCCGACGGGAAAATTGGCGGTGATAAAACAGCCAGCTGCTACTCTGTATCCCCCCGATGTACGGCTATCCTCCCTATGAACCCAGTGTATTACTGTAAAAATGCGGAGACTCCGGACTGATAAAGTGATGTTGCGACAAGGGTTGGCAACCAGACTCTCTCCATAGACTTCTTTTGGATGGGCTATCTACGTCAGGAATCGTCAAATCATTGCCTTGCACAATTTTCATGGCCTCAATGACACCATTACGAGGGTGAAAACTTATTAAATGCCATTTGAACCCCATACAGAACCCACCACCAAGCCAACCAGCAACTAAACAACCAATTGAATTTAAATGAAATAATCACAAAAACAGAATATTGAATGACTGACATACCAGAGCAGGTGATAAAATCAGCTCAATATGACAAAAATGGCCATCTCAACTAACCAAGTAAACAAAGAAGCTATTTTATCAATTTATACCTTGTTTTACCCCCTTGTTATGGTATCTTGACTACATCAACCAACAACTTAGGGAGAGAAAAATGAAAGAGTTTGTCGTTACTGCCGTTTTCACGGTGTTTTTCACCCTGGTTGCTGTCTCTCTGCCCTCACTGTCACAGTTCTGAGCCGGATAGAGAGGCATCAATCCGGACCGACCCTCTTTGTCATGTCTGTTTAATCGCCACCGACTGGCGCTTTTCAGCAATATTGCCGAGATGGTCAACATAGATATGATTTCATCACGTTGACGCTGTTTCTTTCGCCACAGGGGTGTAACCAGGATGGTTGAACCACACTCTGTTTGGCCTGATGGAGTAGAACCAGCAGCAGATCATATCCGGGGGGAGCCAAGCTCCCCTTTTTGTTACCCGCCGTTTGACAATTCCCGACCCCCAGCATCTACAACAGGCTGTCATCCGTCACAAGGCCCATGCCTACGACAGTTGTTTTCCCCTCCTTTACTCTCCATTCAACACAGCTACATCCGTCAGCAATCTCTTGTGCACACCTTTGCTCTGATACTTGTCCGGCAGATATAAAAAAGCCCCCGCCATCATGGCAGGGGCTCGCGTTACGCAGTGTCAGCTTAAGGCTGTCATATCTCAGCCCAGTTCAAAGCAGTTATGCCTTGTTCCAACGCTCTGGGTCATATTCCGGGCTGAAGCGGTCAACAATGACAGCACAGGCCGCATCGCCGGTGATATTGAGGGAGGTGCGGATCATGTCAAACAGACGGTCCAACGCAAACAACAGCGGCAGTCCTTCGATGGGGATCCCGGCCGCCAGCAGCACGGCAACCACCAGGAAGCTTGGGCCCGGCACACCGGCCTGACCGATCGCCCCCAGAGTGGAGGTCACAATGATGGCCGCCCAAGCACCGACGCTCAGATCGATGTTGTAAACCTGCGCGAAGAAGATAGCGACCAGGCCGTAATAGATGGCGTTGCCGCTCATATTGATGGTGGCCCCCAGCGGCAGCACGAAGGAGGCTGTCGCGTTGGTCACTTTCAAATCATGCTCGCAGGTCTCCATATTGACCGGCAGGGTCGCCATGGAAGAGGCGGTGGAGAAGGCCACGATCTGCGGCTTCTTCATGGCAGAGAGGTACTTCATCACCGGCGTGTTGGAGAACATCATCACCAGCAGCGGATAGACCACAAAACCGAAGATGAGGATGGCTGCCACATAAACCACGAACAGCTTGAGCACCAGGGTCAGCACATCGAAACCATAGGTACCGATGGCTTCAGCCATCAGACCGAATACCCCAAACGGTGCGATGACCATCACCTTGTTGATCATCCAGACGAAGGCATCTACCAGTGTATTGAGCCCATCGACCAGCGGCTTGGCACGTTCGTGCGGCTGTTTGGCCAGCGCAATGCCGAGGAACATGCAGAACACCAGGATCTGCAGAATGTTTGCCTCGTTGAGGGCCTGGAACACGTTGGTAGGGATCATGCCAAGCACGGTGGCAACTGCATCCGGCAGCGCCCCTTTATCGGCGTAGTCGCCACTAAACATGGCGGAGGCTGAACCGAAATCGATCCCGACACCCGGTTTGAAGATCTGCCCCATAACCAGCGCCAGCAGCACGGCCAGAGCTGACGTACCGAGGAAGAAGGCCAGCGTTGCTGCACCGATCTTGCCCGCAGCGGGACTGGCACCCAGATTGGCTGCGCCGGAGAGGATGGCAACCGCCACCAGCGGGATCACCAGCATCTTGATCAGCTGGATAAACAAGGTACCGAGCGGAGCAAACACGGTGGCTGCTTCCCCCATGAACGCCCCGACCACGGCGCCTAGTACCATGGCTACCACAACCTGAAAGCCAATGTTTTTAAGGAGTCCTTTAGTTAACACAATACTTTCCTTTATGTAGCAAAACTCACACTTTTCAGTGCAATTAACCAAACAGGGGAATGAGCGGCTGCTCATTCCCCTGTTATGCGCGTGTTATCTCACATTTAACTGCTGTTTTAAATCAGCAAATCAGCAACTCTGGCTATTAATGTTTTTGTGAAAATACAAGAATTCAAAAAGAGCTATGTAGTTTTTGGCTCATTCCCCCATGACAATGGACAAAAGATTGTGCTAGTTTGGCTGCACAAACGTACACACAGGGATGTAAAGATGCTGAAAGTTAACGAGTATTTCGACGGAAATGTAAAATCTATCGGTTTCGAACAAAAAGGCGAGAAATCAACCATCGGTGTGATGAACACCGGTGACTACCTGTTCAACACAGCCGCCCCCGAGCGGATGACGGTGATCAAGGGGGCTCTCACCATCCAGCTGGCTGATGAAGATGAGTGGCACACCTACAGCCAGGGTGAATCCTTCTTGGTGGCGGGTCACTCCTCCTTCAAACTGGAGGTAAATAGCCCCACTGCTTACCTGTGTGAATTTCTCGACTGATCCGGTTGGTTGAAGGGGGGCAGCCCCTTCAACCTTCTTGGCCCCCCCAATCCTATTATCTGTGCTCATGTCACAGCACCGCACATCCCCGCTTTCCATCCACGGCAAAAATCCTAGAATAAACAGACATAAACCATCACCGGATTGATGTCATGATCAGCGTGTTTGACCTGTTTTCCATCGGAATTGGCCCCTCCTCCTCACATACTGTCGGCCCCATGCGTGCCTCCTATGCCTTCGTCCAGCAGCTCAAGCTGCAAGGGCATTTGCCACAGGTCACGCGGGTCGAAGTGGAATGTTACGGCTCGCTGGGCCAGACCGGCAAAGGGCACGGTACCGGCAAGGCGATCATTCTGGGACTATCGGGCTTTGAACCCGAATCGGTCGATATTGATGGGATCCCCGCCATTCTGGCTCGAGTGGATAAGGAACAGATCCTGCAGCTGGCTGGCGAGCAACCAAGCCACTTTCCCCGCAGCGGCGCCATCATCTTCAATCGCCGCAAGACCCTGCCGGCCCACACCAATGGCATGACCCTGCGCGCTTTTACCACCGACAATACACTGCTGTTTAGCCAGACCTACTACTCCATCGGCGGCGGCTTCATCATCGAAGAGAGTCACTTTGACACCGCCAAGGAGGAAGCCGTGAAATCGGATGCCGAACACCCAGTCCCCTACCCGTTCGACAGCGGCGCCCAGCTGTTGGCCCACTGTCAGGAGAGCGGTCTCTCCATCTCGGGACTGATCCTCGCCAACGAACGGGTATTTCGCAGCGATGAGCAGATAAAAGCGGGGCTGCGCAAGATCTGGCAGGCGATGCAGGGCTGCGTCGAGCGAGGCTGCAAAAGCGAAGGGGTGCTGCCGGGCGGCCTCAAGGTTCGGCGCCGCGCCCCGGGGCTGTTCCGCCAGTTAAGCTGCGAGACCAACTTCAACAAGGATCCGCTGATGGTGATGGAGTGGGTCGATCTCTTTGCGCTGGCGGTCAACGAAGAGAACGCTGCCGGTGGCCGGGTGGTCACCGCCCCCACCAATGGCGCTGCGGGCATCATCCCCGCCGTGCTGCACTACTATGATCGCTTCGTTCACAAGGTGGATAACGAAACCCTGGTGCGCTACTTCCTCACCGCGGCTGCCATCGGCATCTTATATAAGAAAAACGCCTCCCTCTCCGGGGCAGAAGTGGGCTGTCAGGGGGAAGTAGGGGTCGCCTGCTCCATGGCGGCCGGCGCGCTGACCGAACTCCTGGGTGGCAGCCCGGCCATGGTGGAAAACGCCGCCGAAATAGGCATGGAGCACAATCTCGGCCTCACCTGCGATCCCATCGGCGGACTGGTGCAGGTGCCCTGCATCGAGCGCAACGCCATGGGGGCGGTCAAGGCGATCAATGCCGCCCGCCTCGCCCTGCGCGGCACCGGCGAGCACAAGGTGTCACTGGACAAGGTGATCAAGACCATGTGGGAGACCGGCAACGACATGAAGACCAAATACAAGGAGACGGCCCGTGGCGGCCTCGCCGTTAACATTACCGAATGTTAAAAAACGGCAAATGACTCCATTTGGTTCCTAAATGCCCGGCATCGCCGGGTATTTTTATGGGCAAACGCTTAACAAAATGGATAAGCACAAAAATAAATTTTATACTCGCGCCTCAGATTCAACAAAAATAGATCTGTTTCAACTTTTTTTAGGTCTGGAGCCGTTACACTACGGTTATCTGGTTCTGTGACCTGCGCTGACAAGCGCGTCCCATGGATCTCCCAAATTTCTGTGAGTGGGCATGCCGCCCCCTTCTACCCTGAGGTAATAGTGACATGATCAGCGTTTTTGATATCTTCAAAATCGGTGTAGGCCCCTCTTCTTCCCACACTGTTGGCCCGATGAAAGCGGCCAAACAGTTTGTTGACGAGCTGCGCGCGGGCGGCAAGATCCGCGATATCACCCGGATCAATGTCGATGTTTACGGCTCCCTCTCCTGGACTGGCAAAGGCCACCATACCGACACAGCCATCATCATGGGCCTGGCTGGCAACCTGCCGGAAAATGTCGATATCGATGCGATCCCCGAGTTTATCTCCCGTGTTGAACAGACCGAGCGCCTGCCGATCGGCCTGCACTGCCACACCGTCAGCTTCCCGCGCGACGCCATGGTATTCCACGATGAAGCCCTGCCGCTGCACGAAAACGGCATGAAGCTGACTGCCCTCATTGAAGATGAAGTGGTCTACAGCAAGACCTACTACTCCATCGGTGGTGGCTTCATCGTTGACGAGGAGAACTTCGGCAAGGCTGACAGCGGCGACATGTCCGTACGCTATCCATTCAAGAGCGCAGCCGAGCTGGTTGCCCATTGCAGCCAGACCGGTCTCTCCATCTCCGCCCTGATGATGGAAAACGAGAAGTGCTTCAACACTCCGGAAGAGATCTACAAGAAGTTCGGCAAGATCTGGAACACCATGCGCGAAGGTATCGAGCGCGGCTGCCGTACCGAGGGCGTCCTCTCCGGTCCGCTGCGCGTCCCCCGTCGTGCCGCACCACTCTATCGCCAGCTCAACACCAGCGAAAACCTCTCGAGTGACCCGATGAACATCGTTGACTGGGTCAATATGTTCGCCCTGGCCGTGAGTGAAGAGAACGCCGCCGGTGGCCGCGTGGTCACCGCACCGACCAACGGCGCTGCCGGTATCATCCCGGCCGTACTGGCCTACTACGACAAGTTCATCCAGCCGGTTGGCCGCGACGAGTACACCCGTTTCTATCTGGCTGCCGGCGCCGTTGGCATCCTCTACAAGATGAATGCCTCCATCTCCGGCGCCGAAGTGGGCTGCCAGGGTGAAGTGGGTGTCTCCTGCTCTATGGCCGCTGCCGGTCTGACCGAACTGATGGGCGGTAGCCCCGAGCATGTCTGTGAAGCTGCCGAAATCGGTATGGAACACAATCTGGGTCTGACCTGTGATCCGGTTGCCGGTCAGGTGCAGGTGCCCTGTATCGAGCGTAACGCCATCGCAGCCATGAAGGCGGTCAACGCCTCCCGTATGGCACTGCGTCGTACCTCCAAGCCGCGCGTCTCCCTGGACAAGGTGATCGAGACCATGTACATCACCGGCAAGGACATGGACTCCAAATACCGGGAAACCTCCCGTGGCGGTCTGGCGATCAAGGTGATGCAGGTCGCTTGCGAATAAATAGCGATTGCCCCTTCATCGGAAAAAGGCGGGATATCCCCTAATAGCGATCAGTTAAGGCTCCATTGATCGATCCTTCCTATATGCGAAAATCCGAAACCTGTTGATTGGTTTCGGATTTTTTATGCGTATTACCCAAGATCTCGACTTCCTCCACACCTGCAATGCCGCTCAGCTTGAATCGCGCACACTAACAACGCACATAACTACACAGACCGACCTGAACCGCCACAGTTCAACACTTTTCGCTCAATAAACCACCACCAGCATGGCTCGCCCTTCGCTCTGCCTGCGCGATGTTTACCATTCTGGCCATGTGGTGCATGGCGCCGCCCACCCAGACGCTAGCCGCCGTCATCTGATACCTCATATCGAGCAACATGCGCACAACCGCACACGCTGCAACCTTTTTCTTCCACTTATGCAATATTTTTTAATAGACTGATTTATAAAAATTTATGGCTATAACGCTGATGAGGGCGGTACACAATCGGGACGTGGTGAAATTTGAGGATCTCGATGAATAGCCTGCCGAGGCCAAATTCGCTGTCGTGCTGGAAACCGCTGCTCTTTTTGAGATTGAACTCAGTGAGTACTGCCGCCGTAAGGGCTCTACCCCAAGCAGATCCAGCAATGGCGCCAAGCCTGTATTCTGGGCCAACAATCCGCTCGTACCTTACAACAGGCCGAGAAGGCACTGTCCAAGGTGGACAAGAAGCGCATCCGGCAACTGGAGCAAGAGTTGCGTCGTAAAGCCAAAGCCTTGACCGAGGCGGCAGCTCTGCTGATTTTGCAAAAAACCGCGATGCCTCCTGGAGCAGCGTCGACGAGGCCAATTGATCTCGTCGCCAGAGCGGCAACAATACGTTGCATGGTGGTGCGAGGCACCTGCAAGCCGCTGGATCTCTCCATGTTCACAAGCCCCCCAAGTACGAACAGGCTGACGCCCTGAACGCCAGGTTTTTCAGCTTCCAGGCCAGCCATGGCGAGCCTGGCTCCTAACCCAGCTTGAAAATAAAGAAATGAAGCCTGAACAGTTTGCTCAGAGGCTGGGGGCCTAATGACCTTGGTACCAAGGCCGATGCTATTTCATTTTTCATCCCTGCCTGTCAGAGCGGATTGCGGCGCGGCCCGAAGGGCAGTCGCCAACGAAACAGGCTGTTAAGGGTGGCCCGCCACTGATTGGGTCGCCCCAGGATCTGCTTTTGCAGCCGAGTCTCCTCTTTGAGCATCGCCTCATCGCTGCGGGCCCAGGCCTGGCTGTAGAGCTGCTTGATCCCCGCCAGTGCATCGGGTGACTTGGTGATCAGGGTGCGGGCAAACTCGCGCGCCTCCACTAGCGGGTCGGCGCAGACCCGGCTCACCATCCCGAGAGATTTGGCCTCGACGGCATCCAGCTCACGCCCGCTCATGGCCAGCTCCATGGCGGTATCCAGCCCCATCAGGTTGCGCATGGTGACGCTGCCACTCATATCGGGGATGATCCCCCACTTGATCTCCATCACCGAGAAGCGGCAATCGGGGGTGCTGAAGC
>NZ_JBODRQ010000056.1:0-20932 GCF_050633025.1 Aeromonas sp. | reverse complement strand
CAATGTGGTCGCCGTATATTGAGAAATATTGGTCTGTGTTATAGGCATTTTTAGATGATTAAATCGATATATGTAGCTCTAATTAGGTGATGTTTGGTCACACATTGCTTTGTTGCTCAAAAAATCATGCAGATGCCCTAGTTAAGTATCTTAGTATAATAATTTTGGTCATTTTATCGATTAGCATTTGATAATTGAAAATATTTTATTGTACGAAAAATATATCTCTATTTAATTGATGATACTTATCCATCATCAATATAAAAAACAGCATTCCCGGCAGATTGCCGCAACACTGTTTAGGTAGGCGATTTTTTGTCTGATTATTCATAAGTGCGACTTTAGTTGGGGGAGCAAGGCTGTTTTCAGTCAATCTTCCTCCAGCCTTTAGACCGCGTGGCTTGCAATAGAAAGAGGGAGGCATCATGCCTCCCTCTCTTTTTAGCCCTGATACTACGTGGACTGGAACTCAAATTCGCTTAAGTGAACAGCATTGCGGCAGGTTGCCGGTGCGGGTCTTGGCAATCCGTGCGGCAGCGACCGCCAGATTGCAGCGCACTCCCTAGCTGGCGTGAACCGGGCAGGGGGTGGCGATCAGGGCATCATCCTCGTAGCGCCACAGGGTGAGGCTGTTGCCCCAGACACAGCCGGTATCGAGCGCCTTGATATCGCTCTTGCCGGTGTTGCCCATCAGCGCCGCCCAGTGGCCGAACACCAGAATGGGGTCGTCCACGTGATGCTCGCGCTGCTCGAACCAGGGGCGCAGGCCCGGGGTCGACTCCTTGGGACCCTTCTTGCATTTGAAGTCGAGTCGGCCATCGAAGTAGCAGAAGCGCATCCGGGTGAAGGTGTTGATGATGTAGCGGTAGCGGTCGATCCCGACCAGATCATCTTTCCAGCCATCGGGCTGGTCGCCGTACATGTTGTGCAGCAGCCAGCTGTACTGATCGCCGCGTAGCAGGCTCTCGACCTCGCGGGCGCAGTTACGGGCGGTACGGGCATCCCACGCCGGGGAGATCCCGGCATGCACCATCATGATGGGCAGATCCGGATGTTCGGCCAGCAGCGGGCGGTGGCGCAGCCACTCCAGCAGTTCATCCCGATCCGGCGCATCCATCAGGCTTTGCAGCTTGTCTTTCTTCTTGAGCGGTGCAACGCCATTGGCCACCGCCAGCAGGTGCAGGTCGTGATTGCCGAGCACGGTGACGGCGCGGTTGCCCAGCCCTTTGACAAAACGCAGGGTATTGAGGGAGTCCGGGCCGCGGGCGACCAAATCGCCGCAGAGCCAGAGCACGTCATTTTCGGGATCGAACGTGGCAAGATCCAGCAGACGGCGCAAGTCGTCGTAACAGCCCTGGATGTCACCGACAAAACAGTTCGCCATGAAACCTCAGTTGATAATATTGGGGATAGCCAGCGTGAAGGGGGCGATAGGCGCCTCAAACTGCTGGCCAGAGCCATCTTGCAGGGTATAGCTCCCTTCCATCACCCCAAGCGGGGTCGCCAGCGGCACGCCGCTCTGGTAGCGGTAGGTCTCACCTTCGGCAATGACGGGTTGTTCCCCGACCACGCCCGGGCCTGCCACTTCCTGCATCTTGCCATTGGCATCGGTGATGAGCCAGCGCCGGTGCAGCAACTGCACCGGGCCGGGCCCCAGATTCTCAATCTCGATCAGATAGTGAAACTGGTAAGGGTCTTTGCTATCCGCCACATACGAGGGGTATGGGCGGATCTCGATGTGCGGGAGTGCCACAGGATCAGGCCTGTTGCTGATCCGCCAGCCAGTTGGCGATCATGACAAACTGCTCGAGGGAGAGGTTCTCCGGACGCAGGTTGCCATCGATACCAAGCTCGGTCAGCTGGGCATCGGTGATGAAGTTGGAGAAGCTGTTGCGGATGGTCTTGCGACGCTGGCCAAAGCCTTCGGTACAGACGCGATTCAGACAACGGATATCTTTTGCAACTATGGTCGGATTCTTGTGCGGGATCAGACGAACTACGGCAGAGTCCACTTTCGGCGCCGGTTTGAAGGCGCCCGGGCCCACTTCCAGCACCGGCACCACCTGGCAGTAGTACTGGGTCATCACGCTCAGACGGCCATAAGCCTTGCTGCCCGGGCCGGCGGCCAGACGCAACACCACTTCCTTTTGCAGCATGAAGTGCATGTCTTCAACCCGGTCGGCAAACTCGCACAGGTGGAAGATGAGCGGGGTGGAGATGTTGTAGGGCAGGTTGCCGAAGATCCGCAGCGGCCCCCTGCCTTCACCCATCAGGGTGCCGAAATCGAAACGCATGGCATCCGCTTCGATGACGGTCAGCTTGTCTTTGAGCGTCGGGTGCTCGCGCAGGCGCGCAGCCAAGTCCCGGTCAAGCTCGACCACGGTCATCTTGTCCATCTGGGCGGCGACCGGCTCGGTCAGCGCGGCCAGACCCGGACCGATCTCCACCAGATTCTGGCCCGGCTGCGGGTTGATGGCGGCGACGATCTGATCGATCACATACCGGTCGTGCAAGAAGTTCTGACCGAAACGCTTACGGGCCGTGTGGCCCATGTGCACCTTACTGCTCATATCTTTTTTTCTCTACCATCTTGATGGCGTGGTTAATCGCGGTGACAAGGCTGCCCGGATCGGCCAGGGCCTTGCCTGCCAGATCCAGCGCGGTGCCGTGATCCACCGAAGTGCGGATGAAGGGAAGCCCCAGGGTGATATTGACCGAACTGCCGAAGCCCTTGTATTTGAGCACTGGCAGCCCCTGGTCGTGGTACATGGCGAGTACCGCATCCGCATCCTTGAGGTATTTCTCCTGGAACAG
Source organism: Aeromonas sp. (assembly GCF_050633025.1). GTDB lineage: Bacteria > Pseudomonadota > Gammaproteobacteria > Enterobacterales > Aeromonadaceae > Aeromonas. Next base: position 18,118 of record NZ_JBODRQ010000056.1, on the reverse strand, counting down.
GGTGTCGGCCGGCAAGGGGCCGACCAGATCGATCCCTTCCTGGCGCAGGGTGGCCAGGGCGGGTTCGATCACGTCAATCTCTTCACGTCCGAGATGGCCACCTTCCCCGGCATGAGGGTTGAGGCCGCAGACGTAAATACGGGGTTTGGCGATGCCAAACTTGGTGGCGAGATCCTCGTTGAGGATCCGGATCACCTTGCCGAGGCGATCCTCGGTGATGGCCATCGCCACATAGGCCAGCGGAATATGGGTGGTTGCCAGAGCGACCCGCAGCCCCTCGGTTGCCAGCATCATCACCACATCGGCGGTGTTGGATTGCTGGGCAAAGAACTCGGTGTGGCCGCTAAACGAGACACCGGCCTGGTTGATGATCCCCTTGTGCACCGGCCCGGTCACCACGGCGGCAAATTCGCCGCTCATGTTGCCATCGCAGGCACGCTGCAGGGTTGCCAGCACATAGGCGCCATTGCCTTCGTTCAGCTCGCCCGGCACCACAGAGGCGCCGAGGGTGACCGGACAGATGGTCAGGGTGCGAGCTCGCTGCGGTTGAGCAGGTTGACGGGCATCATAGGGCTCAAGCTCGATGGGCAGTCCCAGCAGGGCCGCCCGCTCGCGCAGCAGCGCTGGATCGGCGATCACCACCAGCTGGTGAGGCCAATCCTGCTGGGCAATCTGCAGCACCAGATCCGGGCCGATCCCGGCCGGTTCGCCCGGGGTAACGGCAAGGCGACGGCAGCTCATCAGCTACCGGCTCCTTCGATCTGGATGTAGGCCTCGTCACGCAGCTCATCCAGCCACGCCTGGGACTCTTCCACGAAGCGGCGATTGTAGATCAGCTGGTAGGCGCGCTGCTCCTGAGCCTTGTCGGTCGCATCCTGGCTGCGGCGATTTTCCACCTGCACGATGTGCCAGCCATGGCTGGTACGGAACGGGGCACTGATCTGGCCCGGTTGCAGACGGTTGACCATGTCGCGGAACTCGGGGACATAGACATTGGGATCAGACCAGCCCAGTTCGCCACCCTGCACCGCAGAGCCCGGATCTTCGGAGTACTTCTCCGCCATGCTGGCGAAGCTGGCCTTGCCGCTCTTGATGTCGTGCAGAATGCCGTCCAGCATCCCCTTGGCTTTCTCTTCGCTCAGGATGATGGAGGGCTTGATCAGGATGTGACGGGCCTTCACCTCGGTCTGCATCACTTGCTGCTGACCCTTGGTGTCGAACACCTTGACGATGTGCAGACCGGCGCCAGAGCGCAGCGGGCCGACGATGTCGCCCTTCTTGGCACCCTGTACCGCTTCCGCCATCAGGGTCGGCATCTCTTGCGGGCTCATCCAGCCCCAATCCCCCCCTTCCAGCGCCTTGGGTCCGTTACTCTCGGCAATGGCCAGTTTGCGGAAGTCAGCACCTTGCTTGAGGGCGGCCAGAATGCGCTCAATCTTGCTCTTGGCGGCATCCAGCTGGGCGGCGGTGGGGTTATCCGGCAGGGCGATCTGGATATGGCCGACGTGATATTCATCCTGCTGCTGACCCTGTTTCTTCAGGATCTCCACCACCTGCTTCACCTCCTGCTCGGAGATGTTGATACGGCGGCGCACCTGATTGCGGCGCACCTCGTTCATCAGGATCTCGCGGCGAACCTCTTCCCGATACTGGGCATAGGTCATCCCTTCACGGGCGAGCTGGGCGCGCAGCTGATCAAGGGTCATTTTGTTGTCGGCGGCGATGCCCTGGATTGCTTGCTCCAGCTGGGTATCGCTGATCTTGAGGCCCTGGCGATCGGCCAGTTGCAGCTGCAGACTCTCCTGGATCAGACGGTCGAGCGCCTGTTTGCGCAGGGTGGCGTCATCGGGCAGAGACTGGCCGCTCTCCTGAGCGGAGAGCTTTACCTTGTTGACCAGTGCATCCTGTTGACTGGCAAGCACCACGTCCTTGTTGACCACGGCCAGCACCTTGTCCATCAGCTCGGGGGCCGCCAGCGCGGCCTGGCTCATGGCGCCAAACATACCCGCGGTCAGCAGGGCAATCAGGGTCTTTTTCATATCCATCTCTCAAGGCTGGACCAGCATCATTGCTGGTCTTTCAGATTAAACGGGCGAACATAGGGCAACAGCTCGGTATCCAGCGTGACGCTGCGGCCACCGGTACCGACACTGCCAAGTCCCTTCATCTCGAATTGAAGACCAATCGACTTCTCTGACGTGGGCTTCCGGGTGATGTTGTCTGGCTGGTTGTGCCACTCCAGACTCAGGTTGATGCTCCAGCAGCAGGAGTCATATTTGACGCCCACTTTGCGGTCAATATTGACGTTTTGCTGGATGTCACGGTAGTAGCCACCATACATCTGCCACTGATCGGCGATTGGCGCCATCATCACCAGACCTGCCTGGCTCAAGTCTTCTGCCAGAGCATTGTTGTAGTAGCTTTTATTGCCATCCTTGATAAAGCGGTAGTTGATCTGGCTGATGAACTTCTCGTTGCGATACTCAACAGCGCCATTTGCCGCACTGAACTGACTTTTTTCCGTGTCGTATTGCGTGCCTGCGTGAGCAAACCACTGCTCCGTGACCCGTGCGTCCCCCTCAAAAGAGAGCAGCGAGCGAGAGTTGGTGCTCGCGGGATCCGAAGGATAGAGGCGAACCTTGGGTGGCGTCAGCTCGAAGGCCTGGGCTACAGCCAAACGCAGCCGCTCATCACCAAAGTTGTCGTAGAGTCGGCTGGTGAGGCCAGCGGTGACCCGGTTGGCATCGCTGATGCGGTCGAGACCGGCATAGCGGCGATCGCTGAACAGGCTGTAGTAATCCTGACGAGTAGTAGTGGAGTCGTAGATCCCGATCTCGTCCTGATCCCGATAGGGCACATAGAGATACTGGAACTCCGGCTCCAGGGTCTGGGTTCCCTTGCCATCATACCAGTCGAGCGGGCGATCGAAATTCACTCCTCCCTTGAGGCGGAAGGAGGGGAGGGTGCGATTGGCTGTGCCATCCTTCAGGGTGAGCTGGCCAGTGCTGGAATCGGTAAACCGAGAGCGATCCGTATAGACCAGATCCTTGGGTACCTCCTGGTTGTAGGAGGTAAACATCAGCTTGTACTGGCTGGTCAGGTAGTAGCCTGGGGCATCGATGAGAGGCACGGTCAGGGTGGGGGCCAGGTGCAGACGGGTTGTGGTGTAACGCTCACCGGCCTGCTGGGCAGTGGCACTGCCGCTGTCATAACCAAACTTGGTCAGTTCGCTGTTCCATGCCAGATCGAACCACTTGCCCTGCTGGTAGTAGTTGTAGTCGATACGTGGCAGCATCTCGTGGGGCAGCAGTGCATACGGACTCAGGATCTGGTAGCGGCGAATCTCGGAAGTGAGATTCCAGCTCTGCTGGTAATAGCCAGCGGTAAAAGATTGTTGCAACTGGCTGTCGACCTGGGTGCCCACAGTCGGACTGAAGTCGTTGAAATAGTTGTAATCCTTGTCGCGCACCTGGGTGTAATCGACACCAAAGCGCAGGGAACCATCCATCAGGCTTGAGCCGTGCCGCACGTTCATCAGATAGCGGTGGCCATCGGACAGATAAGGGGTGCCGGTCGACGTGTTGATGAAGCTGGGATTGCCGGCATCATACTGCTTGTCGTCAGCCAGGTTTTCAAAGTAGAGGATGCCTGTGTGGGCGGGATCCGGCATGTAGCGGAACTCCACCTGCTCCATCAGACCGCGTTTGTCCATAAAACGGGAGGTAATGGTGGCATCATAGTTGGGGGCAATGTTCCAGTAGAAGGGCTGGGTGATATCCATGCCGTTGCCGGAGCTTTGCTTGTAACCCGGGTAGAGCAGACCGGTCTTCCGCTCATCCTTGATGGGGAAGTTGATATAAGGGAAGTAGAACACCGGGTAGTCATAGAGCCAGAGGCTGGCGTTCCAGGCTTCGCCGAACACCTCTTTCTGGTCGATGTCGATGCTGCCCGCCTTGAGGGTCCACACTTCCTGGCCGGGGGGGCAGGTGGTGTACTGGGCCCCCTCCATGGTGATGTTCTGGTTGTTGTTGGTCATCACCACGCGCTTGGCAAAGCCGCGCACCGGTGAGCCATGCACCTGATACTTGCCCTCTTCCAACTCGGAGTTCTTGGTATCCAGATTGGATTTGAGGGTCTTGTCGCTGGTGACGGTCACCTGACCGTCGTTGTAATAGATGTTGCCGATGGCGATAACATCCCGGCTCTTCTGGTCGAGCTGGGCATAGTCGGAGTCAAACTTGCGAACACCCTGACGAACCTTGACATCCCCTTCATAGACGGCCGTGCCGCCCTGTTTGGCCTCGAGACGGTCAGCATCAACCTCGACCGGCTGTGCGTTGGCTTCCTCGGCAGAGGCTGGCTTTTCGACCTTGGGGACATAGTCGTAACAGAGGCTGTCGAGGATCCCTGTGGCTGGCGGCGTCTCAAAAGGGGCAGCCTGAACCATCATGGATGTCAGGGCCGGTGCCAGGCTGATAGTCAGGGCGATGGGATAACGGTATCCCAGTGTCCATTTTGTCATGTGAAAGACTCGTGCAATCCGTGATAGATACGGTTGATCCAAGGCATGCATTTTACGACAGGTTTCATCGAGTTGACATTGCATGTCATTGCTTTATGTTAGCCGGCAATGATAAAGCATTATTGCGGCCAGGGCTAACAGCCAAGTGCTGCTTTCCACCTTGGTCCTCTACTTATGCACGATCGCGATTCCCTGCTATTGCAGTGGGCACGCCGTATTTCCGGTGATGCCACCCTTCAGTTGACCCTCATTTCCGGTGATGCCAGTTTCCGCCGCTACTCTCGTGGTGGTGGTCTGGTTTGGGTGGATGCCAATCCGAAAACCGAAAAAAATCATGAGTTTGTTCGTAACGCGGCCGCCTTGCAGGCGCGTCAGCTGTTGGCGCCAGAGGTGAAGGCGGTGGACTACGAACAGGGTCTGCTGGCGGTCAGTGACCTGGGCGATACCCAGCTGATCAGCTGCCTGAACGAACACAATGTGCAGGCCTGGTATGACAAGGCGATTGATTTGCTGCCCCGCCTGGGGGCGGTTGAACTGGCGCTTGAGCCCTTCGATGCCGCCTTTATGGCGCGGGAGAACAGCATTTTCCCCGAGTGGCTGCTGAGTCATCATCTGCAACTTACCCTGAGCCATGAAGAGCAGCAACTGCTGGACGAGACCTTTGCCTGTCTCACTGCCTGCAATATGGCCCAGCCGCAGGGAGTGATGCATAGAGATTTCCACAGTCGCAACCTGATGGTGTGTGGCGGTGATACCCCCGAGAGCAGCCGGCTGGCCATCATCGATTTTCAGGATATGGTCATCGGGCCGCTTACCTATGACCTGGTCTCCTTGCTGAAAGATTGCTACATACGCTGGCCTGACGAGGTGATCGATGAAGGGATGCGCCACGGTTTTGCCACCCTGCAACAGGCGGGTCTGCTTGGCGAGCTCGATTATGCCAGTTTCCGTCGTGATGCCGACCTGACCGGCATGCAGCGCCACCTCAAAGCTGCCGGAATATTTACCCGGCTCTATCATCGCGACGGCAAGTCCGGCTATCTCAAGGATATTCCCCGTACCCTTGGCTACGTGGTGGATGTCTGTCGCACTCACGGTAGCGCCTATCCGGTATTGGCCCGTTTTGGTCAGTGGCTGGAGCAGGTGGTGTTGCCGGGGATCGCCAACGCCGGGGTGAAACCATGAAGGCGATGATCCTGGCCGCTGGCCGTGGCGAGCGGATGCGCCCGCTGACTGACCTGCTGCCCAAACCACTGCTGGCTGTCGGGGGCAAACCGCTCATCGTTCATCACATCGAAAAACTCAAAGCCGCCGGCGTAACCGAGTTGGTGATCAACCACGCCTGGCTCGGCCACAAGCTGGTCGAGAGCCTTGGTGATGGCAGTGCGCTTGGCGTGACCATCCACTGGTCAGCCGAGGAGAGTGCGCTGGAGACTGCGGGCGGCATCGTGCAGGCGCTGCCGCTGCTGGGCGCAGACTCTTTTCTGGTGATCAACGGCGATACCTGGCTCGATCTCGATTATCACACTCTGGTCAGCCAGCCCCTTGGCGAGGATCTGGCCCATCTCTGGCTGGTGCCCAATCCACCTCAACACCCGGCCGGGGACTTTGCCCTGCAAGGGGGGCGAGTCATGGATACGCCGGCGTTTACCTTCAGCGGGGTCGGACTATATGATCCGGCGGCCTTTGCCGGTCTCGCGGGCGGTGCCCGCAAGCTGGCGCCCCTGCTGCGTGACTGGATGGCGCAAGGGCGGGTGGGCGGCAGTCTGCTTGCTGGCGAGTGGCGCGATATCGGCACGGTCGATCGACTGCGCGAGCTGGATGACCAGCTCCAGGCCCGCACTCATTAACTTCAAGAGGTCTTGAACCATGCGTATTTGGGGTAAGGTGCTGGGCGCCTTCTTCGGTTTTCTGCTCGGCAATATCATCGGTGCCCTGATTGGCCTCTGGGTCGGCCACCGTTTCGACCGTGGCATGGGGCTGCAGGGGGCGTTTCGTCGCGGCCCGAGTCAAGAGCAGCAAGCCGTCTTCTTCCATGCCACCTTCTCGGTGATGGGTCACATCGCCAAGTCAAGCGGTCAGGTGACCGAGCAGGAGATCCGGGTTGCCTCCAACCTGATGGATCGGATGCGGCTGGCCGGTGAGCAGCGTGCCCGAGCGCAGGAGTCGTTTCGTCTCGGTAAAGAGGCCGATTTCCCGCTGCGCGAGACCCTGGCCGAGTTCCGCCGCGCCAGTCTGGGGCAGCGCGACATTCTGCGCTTCTTCCTCGAGGTGCAGTTGCAGGCGGCCTTTGCCGACGGGCGGGTAGAGGAGGGCGAGCGCGCCATTCTTCACACCATCGCCGATGAGCTGGGGTTCAGTCGCATCGAGCTGGCCCGCATTCTGGCGATGGCCGAGGCGCAGATGAACTTCTTCAATCAGGCTCATGGTCAGTATCAGGGGGGCCATTCCGGTGGCCAGCAGTATCGGCAGGAGCCGCCCTCTGCGGATCGCCTCAAGAATGCCTACCAGTTGCTCGGGGTGAGCGAGAGCGACAGCGATCAGGATATCAAGCGCGCCTACCGCAAGGAGATGAGCAAGCATCACCCGGACAAGCTGGCCGCCAAAGGGCTGCCGCCGGAGATGATGGAGATGGCCAAGGAGAAGACCCAGGAGATCCAGCAAGCCTGGGAGTGGATCCGCGAGGCCCGCGGTATTCGTTAAGCGCCGAAGTCTGGCTGGCCTAATCGCAGCAACGAAAAAGCCCCGCAGCAGTGCGGGGCTTTTGTTTTGCCTGTTTTATCCGGGCTGGCTTACTTGGCCGGAATGGCTTCCAGCACGTGCACCAGCAGTTGCCAGAAACGTTCGACCGCCGGGATATGTACCTTCTCGTCAGGGGAGTGGGCACCGCGGATGGTCGGGCCGAAGGAGACCATGTCCCACTCCGGATAGGCGCTCTTGAACAGACCGCACTCGAGGCCGGCGTGGATCACCATGACGTTGGGCATGGTGCCAAACAGGATCTGGTAGCTATTGCGTACCAGCGCCATGACGGGGGAGTCCACGTTCGGCGCCCAACCCGGATAGGCACCGGTGAATTCGCAGCTGGCGCCTGCCAGGGTGAACAGGGAGCGGGTCATCTGCTCGATGCTCTCGCGACCGGAGTCAATCAGGGAGCGGATCAGGCACTGGACGTACACTTCGCCATCCTGAGTCTTGATGACCCCCAGGTTGGTAGAGGTTTCGGTCACGCCGGGCATGGCATCGCTCATGCGCATCACGCCGTTCGGGCAGGCCATCAGGGCATCCAGCAGGCGCTGCTGCAGGGAGACGCTCATCAGCTTGGCCGGTTTGGCGGCGTTGTTGACCAGCACGGTCAGGTTCGGCTCGGTGGCGGCCAGTTCGGTCTGGTAGATCCCGGTGTAGCGGTCAACCAGCGCCTTGAACTCGTTCATGCTGGCAGCAGGCACCAGCAGGGTGGCATGGGCTTCGCGCGGGATGGCGTTGCGCAGAGTGCCGCCGTGGATCTCGGCCAAGCGGATACCCAGCGGCTCGGCTGCTTTGAGCAGACGCACCAGCAGCTTGTTGGCATTGCCACGACCGCGATGGATGTCGCAACCGGAGTGACCGCCGCGCAGCCCTTTCACGGTCAGTTCGAGGGCTTCGCCTTCCGCTGCATCAACCAGCTCGAGCGGGAAGCGGATATTGGCATCCACACCACCGGCGCAGCCCATATAGACCTCGCCATCCTCTTCAGAGTCGGTGTTGAGTAGGATCTCGCCTTCCAGCCAGCCCGCTTCCAGACCGAAGGCGCCGGTCATGCCGGTCTCTTCGTCAGTGGTCAACAGCACTTCCAGCGGACCGTGCTTGATGCTCTTGTCTGCCAGCGCAGCCAGGCAACCGGCCATGCCGATGCCGTTGTCGGCACCCAGAGTGGTGCCACGGGCAGTGACCCACTCGCCATCCACATAGGCATCGATGGGATCAGTCACGAAGTCATGCTTGGTGTCGGCGTTGGCCTGCGGCACCATATCGATGTGGGCTTGCAGCACCACGGCTTTGCGGTTCTCCATCCCCGGGGTGGCTGGCTTCTTGATGATGATGTTGCCGACCTTGTCCTGCTTGACCGCCAGACCTTCCTCCTGGGCCCACTGGATGATCCAGGCACTCAGCTTGGCTTCATGTTTGGAAGGATGGGGGATGGAGCAGATCTGTTCGAAGAAATGCCAAATCAGTTCGGGAGAGAGAGAGCTAAGCTGTGCCACGTTGGGACTCCTTACCAGCACGGAATAAACGGGCCCCATCAGCGGGCCGGGGAAGAGGGAAACGATAATACAGTCAATCACACAAAAATGTGAGCAATCAGCGCAAATAGCAGGCAGCTTGTGCTGGCTGATGGCAACCAGGTAGTACGATTGTCAGGTTCGGATGACGCCTGCCAAAAAGAAAATATGTGATCACCCTCACAAAAATATTGAATTTAACGCGCTGGCTGGTAAATTAGCTCCCGTGGTTCGCCACCCGTCAGGATGACGATGAAAGCCTCCAGGGAACCGAAGCAAAGCAAGTGCGCCTCCATGGAACCGAGTGTTTGTTCAAGGATTTGAGCCCGCATTAAGGTACGTAACTTGTTAAGCAATCAGGAGTTTCAAAATGCCAGGCAGCAACTCTACCTATTGGTTTGCCACCTCTTTGTATACCCAGGGTTTCAGCTACCCTAACCCCTTCGTCACTCGTCGCTAAGACGAGCTGCCCAACCAGGCAGGGGCGAGAAAGCAGCAGGTGCGTGAGGTCAAACCTCCCCCTGCTATTTTTTTATCTGCGATTTGCCGCACAGCCCATTTGGGGTCATCTGCAGGGGCGACAGATTGGTCGTTTGGCGCTCTATATGTGCCAAATGGAGAGAGTGATACCGTTTTTTTCCTGTTTTTGGCATACGTTTGCCAGGCATTTTCTCTGCAAACGGTGCTATCATATCGGCCCAACAGCCTGTCCGCGGTTTGGACACATCATCTAACCGATCGCCGGATAAGCCCATCTTGCTTCCATTGTTATCAGATTTGCTGCCGAGGCTTAGCCCTGAGGCAGCCGAAGTGCAATCTGAATTCAGTCGGGCAAGGGCCGCCATTTACTGGCATCCGCAGGGATAATTGCGGATGTTTTTATTTTAAGTAATTGTTTTTAAATAACTATTCGAGATCGATAACATGCCGAAAAAGTTCTATGTGTCGTGGGACAACCTGCAACGTGAAGCTCGCCGTCTGGCCCGTCGTCAGCTGCCTGTCAGCCAGTGGAAAGGTATCATCGCGGTCAGCCGTGGTGGTCTGGTGCCCGCAGCCCTGATGGCCCGTGAACTTGGCATTCGTAATGTGGAAACCCTCTGCATCTCCAGCTATGACCATGACAGCCAGCGCGAGCTGGTGGTCGTGAAGGCTGCCACCACCGCCGGTGACGGCGAAGGTTGGTTGGTGGTGGAAGATCTGGTAGACACCGGCACTACCGCCAAGGCGATCCGCGAGCTCTACCCGAAAGCCAAGTTCATCGCGATTTTCGCCAAGCCGATGGGCGAAGCGCTGCTGGACGATTTCGAAGTTGCCATCCCGCAGGATACCTGGATCGAACAGCCGTGGGATATGGCGCTGGAGTTCGCCACACCGATCTGCGACGAAAAGTAACGGGATGTGACGCCCACAGCGTCCATTGGCCGCAACCGATGATAGTGGTTTCACAGGGTTCCAATTTGGAGCCCTGTTTTTTTGTCTATCAATCTGTTGCGGGGTGGCTGATGGGCAGTAAAAGTGGTTAAGATGAACCATTGCCTGATTGAAAGAGACACTATTTTGGACTTGAACGACGACCTTAATTTGACCGAAAAGCTGTTCACCCGGGTCAAGAAGGTATTGGAAACTTCCGAGATCTCCAACTCCAGCCCGGCGAAAATGGCCGAGGCCGAGTCAGACGAGATGTTTATCGATGGTTCCATGTCAAAGAGCTGGTATCGCCTGCTGCGCCGCCCATCCTGGGCCTGGCAGGGGGCTGATCCGGTCGAGGTGGAGCAGACCCTGGCCCGCATCGCCATGGCGACCGGCGAGCGCACCCGTGACTGCTATCTCGATACCATCAAGGGCTATGTGCCCGGCAACTGGATCTACGAGTGGAGCCAGGTGGCTGGCAACTATTTCAAGCTGGGCCGAGAACTGCGTGAGAAGGGTGATACTTCTGGCGCCCTGAAGCAACTGCTCAAGGCGGTGCGCTACTACTCCATCGCCAGCTATCCCCATCTCAAGGACGACGAGCTGGCGGATCAGGCCCAACTGCTCGGCAACATGGCCTATCGCGAGGCGGGCCGGTTGTTCAAGGTGCCACTCAAAGAGATCCAGGTGCCCTTTCGCGGCAAGCATATTCAGGGTTATCTCCACCTGCCGACGACCGACAAACCGGTGCCGCTGGTGATCATCAGCGGGGGGATTGACTCCCTGCAGCTCGATTTCCTCAACTTCTATCTCAAGCAGCTTGAGCCCAACGGCATCGGCATGTTGTCGCTGGATATGCCGGGCATAGGTTATGCCGAGCACTGGCCGTTGGTGCAGGATACCAGCCGCCTTCATCAGGCGGTGTTGCACTATCTCTCCGAGGTGGCCTGGGTCGATCACCAGCGCATCGCCATGGTCGGTTTTCGGCTGGCAGGCAATGTGGCGGCTCGGCTGGCCTTTATCGAACCGTTCAAACTCAAAACCGTGGTCTGTGTCGGAGCCGGGGTCAATCAGGTGTTTACCAATCAGGAGCTGTTTGCCAAGTGCCCACGCATGATGCGGGACAGTCTGGCCAACCGGTTGGGGGCCGATGCGGCCCAGTGGGATACCATGCGCACCAAGTGCCAGGTATTTTCACTGAAAACCCAAGGATTGCTCGGGACTCGCACCTCAGTGCCGATATTAAGTATCGGACACAAGAGAGATTTTATTTGTCCCGAGCAGGATGTCCGGGCGTTGGCGGCGGCCAGCCGTAACGGCAAGGCCATTGTGTTTGATAAACAGCCCTTGCTGGAGGTCTATGACCAGGCGCTGGATGAGATTGTCGAGTGGTTGAAACGGCACTTGTGTGCCTGATACTGCGCTAAAAATCTGACGCCATCCCGAGGTGGCGTGGCTTGTTTAACAGGGAGGTTAACATGTCAGAAAGAGTCACTTACAAGCGACTACTGCGGCAGTTTGCTGCCATTGGCCCCTATTTGCGCGAGGATCTCTGCGAAGAGGGGCGTTACCGTTTCGACAGTCTGTCGGTCTGTGTCAGCGCCAAGCCGGCACCGGACAAACGGGAGTTCTGGGGGTGGTGGCTGGTGCTGGAGCAGGATGATCACCAGTTCCGCTATCACTATCAGTTCGGTTTTTACAATGCAGACGGTGAATGGATCGACAAACCGATCCCCAAGAAGCATCAGGTGGAGGTGGAACGCACCCTCAACCGTTTCTACAAGCTCATCAGCGACAAGCTGGCCGCTCTTGAGTGTCACTTGTCTCCTGCCGAGCAGGTCACTCACGAGCTGACTGTAACGGCTGCCTGATCCCCTGAAGCCCTGCGAGTTGCATCTGTCACTCGCAGGGCTCCAGTTCTATCTTCTCCAGCTTTTTCTCCTCTTCCATCGCACCATGAATTGCCTTGCAGGGCTCCATGGCCGTGGGTATAAAGATATTCCTTACTTTTTTAGCCTTTATGCTCCCATGGAAAACAGAACCATAGTCGTCAAGTTGGGCACCAGCGTGCTCACAGGGGGGTCTTCCCAGCTCAATCGTGCCCATATGGTCGAGCTGGTCAGACAGTGTGCGGCCTTGTACCGTCACGGCCATCGGGTCGTGGTCGTCACCTCGGGGGCGATCGCCGCCGGGCGTGAGCATCTGGGGCACCCGCCACTCGCACCAACCCTGCCCAACAAGCAGATGCTGGCGGCGGTTGGTCAGACCCAGCTTATTCGGGTATGGCAGGATCTGTTCAACCTCTACGGTCTGCATATTGGCCAGATGTTGCTGACCCGCGCCGATTTGGAAGATAGGGAGCGCTACCTCAACGCCCGTGACACCATGCGCACCCTGCTTGATCACCGCATTATTCCGGTCATCAACGAAAACGACGCGGTGGCGACCGCCGAGATCAAGGTAGGTGACAACGACAATCTCTCCGCCCGCGCCGCCATTCTGGCGGATGCGGATCTGCTGATCCTGTTGACCGACCAGAAGGGGCTCTTTACCGCCGATCCGCGCACCAATCCCGACGCCCAGCTCATTGAAGAGGTGCAGACCATCGACGATACCCTGCGCTCGCTGGCGGGTGACAGCGTCAGTGGCCTCGGCACTGGCGGCATGGCTACCAAGCTGCAGGCGGCCGATGTGGCGCGCCGTGCCGGGGTCAATGTGGTGATCGCGACCGGCCAGATGCCGGAGGTGATCGGCCGTCTCGCCAAGGGCGAGCGGATTGGCACCCTGTTCCCGGCGCTGGCCTCCCCGCTGGAAGGGCGCAAGAGCTGGATTTTGGCAGGCCCGCCCCCTCACGGCGAAGTCCATGTGGACCAGGGGGCCGTTGCTGCCATGAAGGAGAAAGGCTCCAGCCTGCTGCCCAAGGGGATCGTCGCGGTCAAGGGCGACTTTATTCGGGGTGATGTGGTGCGCATTCTTGATCCCAAAGGCGCCGAGCTGGCCCGCGGCATCTGCCGTTACGACCATCTGGAGCTGGATAAGCTGCGCGGCGTCCACTCGGATCAGATTGAACAGGTACTGGGCTATGGCTACGGCTCTGTGGCCATCCATCGAGACGATATGGTGCTGCTCTAATCAGAGCGCCACGGCATGAACAAAAGGGCACTGAAATGAGTCTGGAGAAAATGGGGCAGGCGGCCCGTGAAGCCGCCTATCAGCTGGCTACCGTCAGCACGGCGCAGAAGAACCGGGCGCTGGCCGCCATCGCCGAGGAGCTGGAGGCGCGTAGCGAGCAGATCCTCGCGGCCAACGACAAGGATATAGCTGCCGGCCGTGAAGCGGGCTTGTCAGAGGCGATGCTGGATCGCCTGCTGCTCAATCCGGCCCGGCTGGCCGGTATCGTGGCAGATGTACGCAAGGTAATTACTCTGGATGATCCGGTCGGCGCCGAAATGGATAGCCGGGTGCTGGAGAATGGCCTGCGCCTCTCCCGTCGTCGGGTGCCCATCGGGGTTATCGGCGTCATCTACGAGGCGCGTCCCAACGTCACCATCGATATCGCCAGCCTCTGCCTAAAGACCGGCAACGCCAGCATACTGCGCGGCGGGCGCGAGACCTTCCACTCCAATTTGGAGCTGGTGCGGGTGATCCAGCATGCCTTGGCGGCCTCCGGTCTGCCCGAGGCGGCGGTGCAGTACATCGACAACCCGGATCGGGCGCTGGTGGCCGAGCTGCTGCGCCTCGACCGCTACGTGGACATGATCATTCCCCGCGGTGGTGCCGGCCTGCACAAGATGTGCAAGGAGAACAGCTCCATTCCGGTCATCATCGGCGGGTTCGGTATCAGCCATATCTTCGTCGACGAGAGTGCCGATCTGGTGCGCTCTCTGGCGGTTATCGATAACGCCAAGGTGCAGCGCCCCTCCGCCTGCAACGCCCTCGATACCCTGCTGGTACACGAGAAAGTCGCTTCGACTTTCCTGCCGCAGCTGGTGACGCTGATGAACGAGCGCAAGGTGGCGCTGGTGGCAACCCCGGAGGCCATGCCTCTGCTGGCGGATGCCGAGCAACTGCGCGAAGCGGGTGCCGAGGACTTTGATACCGAATGGTTATCGCTTACTCTGGGGATCAAACTGGTGGCGGATGTGAACGAGGCGCTGGCCCATATGCGCGAGCATAACGCCGGTCACTCCGATGCCATCCTGACCAATGATCTGGCCAACGCCGAGCGTTTCGTCAACGGGGCCGGTTCGGCGGCTGTCTATGTCAACGCCTCCACCCGTTTCACCGATGGCGGCCAGTTTGGTCTGGGGGCCGAGGTGGCGGTGTCGACCCAGATGCTGCACGCTCGCGGCCCCATGGGGCTGACCGAGCTCACCAGCTACAAGTGGGTGGGGCAGGCGGATTATCTCAGCCGTGCCTGATAACAGACCGTTGCAGAAACAAAAATGCCGACCACTGGGTCGGCATTTTTGTGGGCGCTTGACGGCGATGCCACCTCGACCACTACTCGTGAGAATCTCTTTCGATCACGATGTTGGAGAATCCCAACTCTTTGAAGTAGTTCTCCCGGTAATCCTTCACGCTTTTCTTGTCACGGCGACAAACCTGAGCCAACTGAGCCTCCATGGCGTGGAAACTGGAGAGATCCAACCCTTCGGCAGCGGCGATGGCGTCGTAGATGCTGCGGAACTTGTCGTTCGCGTAGCCGATCTCTTTGGCCTGTTTTTTATAGGTGTACGTAATCTTAAAGGCCATCTTGCCCTTCCTTCTTCGATTTGGCTTGCTTGCGCTGGACGTAGAGGTAGAGGCTCTCGACCTTCTCCCGAGCCCAGGGGGTCTTGCGCAAGAACTTCAGGCTGGACTTGATGCTGGGATTATCGGTAAAGCAGCGGATATTGATCTGCTGCCCCAGTTCTTCCCAGCCGTAGTGTTCGACCAGCGCGGTGACGATGGCTTCCAGCGTCAGCCCGTGCAGCGGGTTGTTCTTCTGCGAGGCGTTCGGTTGCTCGCTCATGCCTGCTCCGCCAGCTTGGCAAAGGGCTGACCCATGCGGGTAGTGACCCCGTTGGCCAGATGGGGTTCGAAACCGGCCAGCATGCCCGGGCCAAACAGGCAGACGACTGTGCTGCCCAGCTTGAACAGGCCCATCTCGGCGCCTTTCTGCAGGGTAATGGCCTCGTCGCCGGTGTAATCCCAGCGCACCACCTTCTTCTCTTTGGTCGGCGCAATATTGCCAGCCCAGATGGTCTCGATGCTGGCCACGATAGTGGCACCAACCAGCACCAGCGCCATCGGGCCGTGCGGGGTGCGGAAGGTGGCCACCACCCGCTCGTTGCGGGCAAACAGGTTCGGCACGTTCTCGGCGGTGAGCGGGTTGACGGAGAAGAGATCCCCCGGCACGAACACCATGCTCTCCAGCACGCCGTCCAGCGGCATGTGGATGCGGTGGTAATCCTTGGGCGCCAGATAGATGGTGGCGAAGTCGCCATCCTTGAACGGCGCAACCAGATCCTCATAGCCGCCCAGCAGCTCGCGGGCGCTGTAGTCGTGGCCCTTGGCCTGAATGATGCGACCCTGCTGGATGGGACCGAGCTGGCTGACGGTGCCATCCACCGGCAGCGCCAGGGTCATGGCATCTTCTACCACGGGGCGGATACCGGGCTTGAGCTCGCGAGTGAAGAACTCGTTGAAGCTCTTGTAGTGGGCCGGACTCTCGTGCAGCGCCTCGCTCATGTCGACCTGATACTGCTTGATAAAGGCCTCGATCACTTTGGTGGTGATGTTACCCGCTTCGGCGGCGGCAAATTTGCCGATCAGACGGGAGAGGGCGTGCTTGGGCAGACAGTATTGACCGGCAATTTTCAGGTTGTCAGTAATGCTCATGTTCATCATCAACGTAGGTTTATTAGGGTCACAGGCGCGCTTGCTGGCGACCGTGACGGGCTTCCTGCATGGTTTCCAGGATGCGGTGATAGTTGTGGAAGCGATCGGCGCTGATAGCGCCCGCGTCGACCGCGGCGCGCAGGGCACAGCCGGGATCGTCCTTGTGGGTACAGTCGCGGAACTTGCAGCCACCCAGATAGTCGCGGAACTCGATAAAGCACCAGGTGATGCGATCGGCTTCCAGATGCCAGAGGGCGAACTCGCGGATCCCGGGGGAGTCGATGAGATCGCCGCCGCTCGGGAAGTGGTAGAGTCGCGCCGTGGTGGTAGTGTGCTGGCCGAGCCCCGAGTTTTCGGAGATCTCGCCGGTCAGTACATCCAGCCCCGGCATCAGGGCGTTGGTGAGCGAGGATTTGCCCACCCCGGACTGGCCAACGAAGATGCTGATCTTGTCGGTCAGTGCGGCTTTAAGCTCATCCAGCCCTTCGCCGCTCTCGCAGCTCACCAGCAGCACCTCGTAATCGAGTTTGCGGTAGGTTTCGAGCTGGCTCTCGATGCGCGCTCTGGCGGCGTCATCCAGCATATCGACCTTGTTCAGCACGATGAGCGGCTGGATCTCCACATCCTCGGCAGCCACCAGATAGCGGTCGACGATGTTGGTGGAGAACTCGGGCATCACCGCCGAGACGATGATGATCTGGTCGATGTTGGCGGCGATGGGTTTGACCCCGTCGTAGAAGTCCGGCCGGGTCAGTACCGAGTGGCGCGGATGCACCGCCTCGATGACGCCCGCTGTCGCGGCATTGAGGCCGGGACGCCACACCACCTTGTCGCCACAGACCAGACTGCTGATGCTGCTGCGCCGCAGGTTGCTGCGGTGGATGGTGCCATCGACCGCTTCCACGTCTGCGTGCTGACCAAAACGGCTGATCACCACCCCTTCGATGGCCGGGCCAAACAGGGTGTCATCCACCACTGTGGTGTGATCTTTTTGCAGCCGCCGTTCGCGGTTGGCCTGGACGCGCCTTTGTTGACCCAGATTGAGTTTTGCTTTCTTTGCCACTCGATTCGCCAGTTTATGAACAGATCCAAAGCCAGTATGATACATGCAAATTGGCAAAATTCCGCCATTCCTCCCAACAGAGAGAGTAATCATGACAGTCAGCGCGCAGAACCTGGTATGGATCGACATGGAGATGACGGGTCTCGACCCCGAAGAGAACGTGGTACTGGAGATTGCCACCATAGTCACCGACAAGGATCTGAACGTACTGGCCGAAGGGCCGGTCATCGCCATTCATCAGAGTGATGAAGAGCTGGCCAAGATGGACGACTGGAACGTCAACACCCATACCAAGAGTGGTCTGGTGGCCCGGGTCAAGGCGAGTCAGCACGATGAGGCGAAAGCCATTGCCGAGACCCTCGAGTTCATTCGCCAGTGGGTGCCGGAGCGTACCAGCCCGCTGTGCGGCAACAGCATCGGTCAGGATCGCCGCTTCATGGTCAAGCACATGAGCGATCTGGAAGCCTTCTTCCACTACCGCAACGTCGATGTCAGCACCATCAAGGAGCTGGTACGCCGCTGGCAGCCGGAACTGCTGGATCAGTTCAAGAAGAGCGGTACCCATCAGGCGCTGGACGATATCCGCGAATCCATCGCCGAACTGCAGTTCTATCGCAGCCACGTCTTCAAGATCTGATTCTCCGGCAAGGGTTTGCCATGCGCTGGCTGCTAAAATCGACAGTTCGGCCAGCTTTTGAGCGAACGCGCGCAACCAGACAAAAAAGCCCTTGCAATTGGAATGACTGCTCTTATAATTCGGCTCCCGTACAGTAGCTTAAGCAACCAAATGCTGTACGGCCTGTTTTAAGGTAGTTGCGGGAATAGCTCAGTTGGTAGAGCACGACCTTGCCAAGGTCGGGGTCGCGAGTTCGAGTCTCGTTTCCCGCTCCAAAAATCTGATGATGACACTGGTGCAAACCAGCCCGATGCGGGAATAGCTCAGTTGGTAGAGCACGACCTTGCCAAGGTCGGGGTCGC
>NZ_JBODRQ010000055.1:0-21109 GCF_050633025.1 Aeromonas sp. | reverse complement strand
CAGCGTACGGGATCACCTTGGTGTGGCGCAGGGCACCGCCGGTAAACAGCGACATATCCATGGTGCCGCCACCGATGTCCACCACGCAGACCCCCAGCTCTTTCTCGTCTTCGGTCAGCACCGCGTAGCTGGAGGCCAGCGCGGAGAAGATCAGCTGATCGACTCGCAGACCCACTTTCTCGACACACTTCTCGATGTTGCGAGCCATGTCGTTGTGGCAGGTGATCAGGTGAACCTTGGCAGCCATCCGCACACCAGAGAGGCCAACCGGATTCTTGATCCCTTCCTGATAATCGATGGCAAACTCCTGCGGCAGCACATGCAGCACACGCAGCTCGTCGGAGAGGCGAACCGACTTGGCGGTGTGGATCACGTTGTCCACATCCTCCTGGGTCACCTCTTCATCGGAGATGGGCACCATACCGGTCTCGTTGCGGCAGTCGATATGCTTGCCGGACAACCCCAGATAGACCGAGCTGATCTGGCAATCTGCCATCATCTCGGCCTCTTCCACCGCGCGACGCAGTGACTTGACCACGGAGTCGAGGTCATTGACCCCGCCCTTCTCCATTCCGCGAGAAGCGTGACTGCCCATACCGATGACGTTCAGTTCACCGTCCGGCAATACTTCCCCGACCAGAACCGCCACCTTGGTTGTGCCGATATCCAGTCCGACAATCAAATTCCTATCTGCGGTGTTGGTCATGCACTTTCTCTTCGCTCTTCTTCCAGCCAACTGCCATTCCGGTGTCGTATCGAAGATCCACGTAGGCGACTTGCGCACGGGGTTCGATAACCGGGAAGGCATCGATAAATCGCTGCAACCGGAGCGCAATGTCATTGCGTCCCAGGAACAGCTTGATATTGCCATCCAGGGTCAGTTCCCAGGCATGGCGTGGGGTCAGATTCACCCCCAGCAACTTGTATCCCTTGGCAGCCAGTTGCGACTCGTACTGCCGGCTCTCTTTCAACACCCGGGCAGCTTGGTCCTCCGGCCCCGACAGCTGCAACAGCGGCGTCTTGACCCGATCCGGGGCACTGAATACCTTACCCTTGGTGTTGACGAAGCGGTTGCCATTCCAGCGCGCCGCCACATCCTGTTCCGTCAGATAGACCCTGATCTTGTTCGGCCACTTCTTTCGTACCGAGACCTGAGCTACCCATGGCAGGGCATTGAGCCGTGCCTGCAATTCGTTGACGTCCAATTCGAAGAAATTGCGCAGCTCGGCGCCATCCAGCACGGCCATCCGCAGCTCTTCGGTTTGCAAATACTGATGTTGCCCCTGCAGCAACAGCTCGCTCATGGGCAACCGGTTGGCATCTGTCAGCCAACCTTTAACATCCAGCGCAGTCCGGTAGCAGCCCCATACCACCAGCAGGAAAAATACTACCCCTGCGATGAAGCCACCCTTGGTGCGCCCCTGTGCCCTTGCCTCCACCAGATCGATCCCCGTGTAACGCGCTAAACCGGCCTTTTGACAGACCGGTTCGCCATTATATAGGCCCCGGCTTGGCGGTCAAAATACTCATTGGGCCCTCAGGCACCAGATTTCATGCTATTTATACTCAAGTTCATTTCACCGAGCCGGCGGGCAAGTGTCCCGACGTTCCCGGCACCTTGAGTCAGCACCAAATCCCCCTCGCCGATCAGGTCAGCCAGCACAGCTGGCACATCATCCGGCGTAGCGACGAAGATGGGGTCCAGGTTGCCGCGTGAACGAATGGAACGGCACAGGGCGCGACCATCAGCACCCGGGATCGGATCCTCGCCAGCAGCATAAACCTCCAGCATCACCAGCACATCCACCTTGGATAGCACATCGGCGAAGTCCTCATAGAGGTCGCGGGTACGGGTATAACGGTGTGGCTGGAACACCATCACCAGACGCTTCTCAGGCCAACCGGCACGAGCGGCATTGATGGTGACCTTCACTTCGCTCGGGTGGTGGCCATAATCATCCACCAACATCGCCTTGCCGCGACCGGTTTCAAACTCTCCATACTGCTGGAAACGGCGACCAACCCCTTCAAACTTCGCCAGCGCAGAGATGATGGCCTCATCGCTGACGCCGTCCTCTGTCGCGACAGCAATCGCCGCGGCAGCGTTCAAGGCGTTGTGGATCCCCGGCAAATTGAGGGTCACCTGCAGCTCGCCCACATCTTTACGGCGCACCCGGAAGCAGCTGTGGTTGGTGGTCTGGACAAAATCCAGCACCTGCACATCCGCATCGTCAGAGAGACCGTAAGTCAGGGTCGGACGGGCAATCTCCGGCAGCAGGCCGCGGATCACCGGATCATCGATGCAAACCACCGCCAGTCCGTAGAAAGGCAGGTTATGGAGAAACTCGATGAAGGTGGCCTTCAGCTTGGCGAAGTCGCCGCCGTAGGTATCCATGTGATCCGCTTCGATGTTGGTCACGATGGAAACCATGGGTTGCAGATGCAGGAAGGAGGCATCGCTCTCGTCCGCCTCGGCGATCAGGTAGCGGCTGCTGCCCAGGCGGGCATTGGTACCGGCACTGTTGAGCAGGCCACCGATGACGAAGGTAGGGTCGCGGTCGGCTTCGGCATAGATACTCGCCACCAGACTGGTGGTGGTGGTCTTACCGTGGGTGCCGGCAATGGCGATACCATGGCGGAAACGCATCAGCTCGGCCAGCATCTCGGCGCGGCGCACCACCGGGATCCGCAGTTCGCGGGCGGCCAGCAGCTCCGGGTTGTCCTGCTTGATGGCGGTAGAGACCACCACCACGCTGGCACCCTCAACGTGTTCGGCACTGTGGCCGACGAAGATGTGGGCACCCAGTCCGGCCAACCGCTCGGTCACGGCGTTGCGAGCCAGATCAGAACCCGTTACCTGATACCCTTCGTTGGCAAGCACTTCGGCGATCCCGCCCATACCGGCACCACCGATGCCGATAAAGTGGATGCGACGCACGCGGCGCATTTCGGGGATCACAGTACGCAGTTTTGCCAGTTCAACCTTGGTCATAATCGTCTCTTTAATCTGCCGCGGGCCATGTGCCGTCAAAGCGCGGCTGCATGGCGGCATTAATACATACAGGTACAGGGCTGCCCGGTGTCACCGCTGCAACCTTGCTCATCAATCTCTACCACTCGGTCCGGTTGCGAGCTGTTTGCACTCGTCAGCAACCCGCTCGGCCGCATCGGTAATGGCAACGCGACGAGCCGCTTTCGCCATGTTGAACAGGGTCTCCCGGCGCCCGGCCAGCCAGGTCAGGCGCGCCGCCAGTGAGGCGGTATTCAGCTCGGACTGGGGCAGGAACTCGGCCGCACCTCCGTCGACCAGGGTCAGGGCGTTACGGGTCTGGTGATCATCCACTGCATGGGGCAGCGGTACAAAAATGGCGGCGACCCCGGCGGCAGCCACCTCGGAAACGGTCAGGGCTCCGGCACGGCAAACCACCAGGTCAGCCCAGGCGTAGGCACTGGCCATATCCTTGATAAACTCGCTCACCTCGGCATTGATGCCGTGCAGGGCATAGGCAGCAGACACTGTCTCGCCATTGCCCTTGCCACACTGGTGACGCACTTCAATGGGCACGCCGGATGCCGCCACCGCAGCAGGTACCTGCTCGTTGAGCACCCGCGCTCCCAGACTGCCACCAACGATCAGCAGATGCAGCGGTTCGCTGCTGCTTCGCAGTTGCGGATCCGGCAGGGCGACCACTTCGGGACGCACCGGATTACCCACCACGGCGGTACGACGGCTCGGTGCGAAGGCGCCCGGAAATGCCATCAGCACCCGCCTGGCGATCCGCGCCAGCAGCTTGTTGGTCATACCAGCCGCTGCATTTTGCTCATGGAGCAGCAAGGGGATGCCGGAGAACCAGGCCGCCACGCCACCCGGGCCTGAAGCAAAACCACCCATGCCGAGCACCACATCGGGGCGAACGGTCTTGAGCACCTGACGCGCCTGCAGCACGGATTTCACGATGCGATAGGGCGCCACCAGCAGCCGCTTGATGCCGTTGCCACGCACCCCCTGGATATCGATAAAGGAGATGGGATAACCGTGGGTGGGCACCAGCTCTGCCTCCATCCGGTCGGCAGTACCGAGCCAGTGGACCGTCCAGCCCTGGGCCTTCAGGCGATCGGCCACGGCCAGACCGGGGAACACATGTCCACCGGTACCACCTGCCATCACCAACAAAGTCTTGCTCACTAAACCTCCCGCGTGCGCGCCTGGGCTGTCGCCTGACGCAACTCAAAATCGATTCGAATCAACATGCTCACCGCCACCGCCATAATGATGAGACTGGAGCCACCGTAACTGACCAGCGGCAGGGTCAGCCCCTTGGTCGGCATCATGCCGCTGGCCGCACCGATGTTGACGAAAGTCTGGAAGCTGAACCAGATACCGATACCAATAGCCAAATAGCCGTCATAAAGCCGCTCTGCCACCAGCGCACTATGTCCCAGTTTGAGCGCCTTGATCGCCAGTGCAAAAATCAGGAACAGGGCGCCCAGCACCCCGACATAACCCAGCTCTTCGCCGAGGATCGCAAACACAAAGTCGGTGTGCGCTTCCGGCAGGTACTCCATCTTCTGAATGGAGTTGCCAAGCCCTTCGCCAAACCAGCTGCCACGGCCAAATGCCATCAGCGACTGGGTCAACTGGTAGCCACTGCCGAACGGATCGGCCCAGGGATCCATAAAGGAGGTCACCCGGCGCATCCGGTAAGGCTCGACAATGACCAGCATCACCACAGAGCCAAGACCCGCGCCGATCAGGGTCAAAAACTGCCCCAGTCGGGCACCGGCCAGAAAAAGCATGCCAAACGAGGTGACAAACATCACCACGGTGGAACCAAGGTCAGGTTGCAACAACAGCAAGACCGCCAGTATCCCGAACACCGCCAGTGGCTTGAGGAAGCCAATCCAGGCTTCACGCACCTCGCTTTGGCGCCGCACCAGATAACCGGCCAGGTAGACAAACAGCGCCAGCTTGCCGAATTCGGCAGGCTGCAGGTTGAACGGACCAAGCGGCAACCAGCGCACCGCACCGTTAACGTTGCGTCCCACCAGCAGTACCAGCACCAGCATCAGAATGGCCAGCAGCAACATGGGGCCGTTGTGCTGTTGCCAACGCGCCATCGGCACCTGCAGCACAAACCAGGAGATACCGAGCGCAATCACCAGAAACAGGGCGTGACGCTTCACGAACATGAAGGGGTCATCCCCCAGCGCAATCCCTTCGGGGATCGACGCCGAGGCCACGATGACCACCCCGACCGCCATCAGGGAGAGCGCCAGCAGTACCAGCTGCCGATCGTAGAGACCAGCAGGGCGAGCCGGTAACAACCAGCGCTGAAAAAGACCTGCGGCTGCACGAAGGGCGTTCATAGCGCCAGCACCAGTTCAGCGGTAAGGCGATCACCGCGAACGTCGAAGGATGTGAAGAGGCTAAGCCCGTTCAGGCTGGCAAGGTAGGCGTTCATAGCATCTGTACCATCTCGGTGAAGCGATCGCCGCGCACCTCGAACGACTTGAACTGATCGAGGCTGGCACAGGCTGGCGCCAGCAGCACCCAGTCACCGGGCTTGGCATCGGCAGCCGCTTTGGCAACCGCAGCAGCCAGGTCAGCCACCCGTTCGGTCTGCTCGCCCAACGCCAGCAGCACCTCGGCATCCTGACCAAAGCAGTACATGTGATCGATCTGGTTGCCGAGCAGCGCCTGGATCGGGCCAAAATCCTGCCCCTTGCCCTGACCACCGGCCAACAGCAACAAACGCCCCCTGACCGACTCGCGCACACCGGCCACGGCAGCCAAAGTAGCCCCCACGTTGGTCGCCTTGGAGTCGTTGATCCAGCGCACCCCGTTCACCTCGCGTACAAAGCGGGCACGATGGGGCAAGCCTTCAAAGCGGCGCAGCACGGTAAGCTGGGCCGCACGGGGAATGCCGACCGCATCGCACAGCGCCATGGCGGCCAGCGCATTGGCCTGATTGTGGGCACCGACGATCTTCATCTCGTCCACGGCGATCAGCGGCTCGCCGTGCAGGGTCAACCAGTAGCGGCCATCCAGCAGACAGCGGCCATAACCATTGCAATCAAGACCAAAGCTCTGCCACACCTGCCCCACATCAGGCAGGGTCTGGGCATCGTCGCGGTTGACCAGAATGTGTTTGGAGTGCTGATGGATCTCCATCTTGGCGGCGCGATAATCGGCCATGCCCTGATAGCGATCCATGTGATCTTCGGAGAGATTGAGCACTACGGAAGCGGCAGCACGCAGGCTGTAGGTGGTCTCCAGCTGGAAGCTGGAGAGCTCCAGCACGCAGAGATCCATCGGCTGTTTGAGCAGATCGAGCGCCGGTGTACCGATATTGCCACCCACACCGACATTGAGGCCGGCTTCGGCAATCATCTCGCCTACTAGCGTGGTCACTGTGCTCTTGCCGTTGGAGCCGGTGATGGCGATAACAGGTGTCTGGGTCTCGCGCACAAACAGCTCGATATCCCCGATGATCTGCACACCGCGTTCAGCGGCAGCCTTCAGTTCAGGCGTCGCCAGCGCGATACCGGGACTCGCGACTATCATGTGTGCCTGCTTGAGCCGCTCTTCATCCAGACCGTGAATAAGCTCAACTTGCGGTGGCAGCTGCTCCTTGCCAGGCGGGTTGGCACGGGTATCCATCACCAGCGGCGTTACGCCACGGCCGAGGAAGTAATCGACACAGGAGAGTCCGGTTTTGCCCAATCCGATGATGATGACCATGGCCTTACCTCACCTTCAAGGTGGCAAGACCCAGCAGCACCAGCACAAGGGTGATGATCCAGAAGCGCACGATAACGCGCGGCTCCGGCCAGCCCTTCTTCTCGTAGTGGTGATGGATCGGCGCCATGCGGAAGATCCGCACGCCGCGCAGCTTATAGGAACCCACCTGCAGGATCACCGAGACGGTCTCCATCACGAAGACACCGCCCATGATCACCAGCAGGAACTCCTGACGGACCAACACGGCGATGGTGCCGAGCGCGCCGCCCAGTGCCAGGGAACCAACGTCCCCCATAAAGACCTGCGCCGGATAGGTATTGAACCAGAGGAAACCCAGACCCGCCCCGACAATGGCGGTACAGACGATCACCAGCTCGGAGGTATAGGGCACATAGGGAATATGCAGGTAGTTGGCAAAGTTGACGTTACCGGTGGCCCAGGCAATCAGGGCAAAGCCCCCCGCCACCATCACGGTCGGCATGATGGCCAAGCCATCCAGACCATCAGTCAGGTTGACCGCATTGGAGGTACCGACGATGACAAAGTAGGTCAGCAGGATAAACATCAGGCCAAGCTGCGGCATCACATCCTTGAGGAAGGGCACCACCAGCTGGGTCTGACCATCGTGGGTGGCGGTCGCATAGAGGAATACAGCCACCGCCAGCGCTACCGCAGACTGCCAGAAGTACTTCCAGCGAGCGATCAGACCGTCGGTATTCTTGCGCACCACCTTGAGGTAGTCATCGGCAAAGCCGATGGCGCCGTAGGCACCCAGCACAAACAGCACCAGCCAGACATAGGGGTTGTCGAGGCGGCACCAGAGCAGCACCGAGATAAAGATGGCCGCGATGATCATCAGGCCGCCCATAGTCGGGGTGCCCCGCTTGCTGAGGTGGGACTCGGGGCCGTCGTTGCGGATCACCTGGCCGAATTTGAGGATCTGCAGGCGGCGGATGAGGCGCGGCCCCATCCAGAGCGCGACACCCAGACCGGTAATGATCGACAGGATGGCGCGAAACGTCAGGTAGGAGAAGACGTTGAAGAAGGTGAAGTGCGGGGTGAGCAGTTCAGCCAGCCAGACTAGCATGCAGCTGACTCCTGATGGTCGACGACCATCTTGACGATATCTTCCATACGGGAGCCACGAGCCCCTTTGACCAGAATCGAAATTTCCTGATGTGTATTAATCATTTGCGCAAGCACTTCAAACAACGACGCCTTGTTATCGAAATGTCGGCCAGCCGCGGCATCTGCGGTATGGCGACTCTCTTCCCCCACTGTCAGCACGGCATCCAGACCGCACTCGCGGGCATGATGGCCAACCCGGGCATGTTGCTCGGCAGACTCCTCACCCAGTTCCCGCATGTCACCGAACACCAGCACCTTGAAGCCGCTCATGGCGGTCAGGGCATCGATGCCCGCCAGCACGGACTCCACGCTGGCATTGTAGGTATCGTCCACCAGGGTCAGACCGCCCCAGTGCTGAACACAGAAGCGTCCCTTGACCGGAACCATCTGCTCCAGACCGGCTTTGACCGAGGCCAGAGAAGCACCGAGTGCCAGGGTACCGGCAGCTGCAGCCAGCGCATTGGCCACGTTATGGCGGCCGGGGATCGCCAGAGTCAGGCTCACCTTGCCCTGCGGGGTTACCATAACGAACTCGGCACAACCCTGAGTGTTGAGAACCACATCGCGAGCATGGAACGGCTGGCTCTGATCTTCGATGGAGAAGGCGCAGCGAATGCCACGCTCGCGCCACTTCGGCCAGAATTCGTTGTCGGCGTTGACGATGGCGGTGCCGCCGGCGCTCAAGCCCTCAAAAATTTCGCTCTTGGCGTGATAGATCCCTTCAAGAGAGCCGAAGCCCTCAAGATGGGCCGCCGCCACGTTGTTGATGATGGCGGCATCCGGTTTGGTCAGCGAGGTAGTCCAGGCGATCTCGCCCTTGTGGTTGGCTCCCAGCTCCATCACTGCAAACTTGTGTTGCGGCTCGAGGCGCAGCAGGGTGAGCGGCACGCCCACCTCATTGTTGAAGTTGCCGGCGGTGGCCAGTACCTCTCCTTCATGACGCAGGATGGCGGTCGCCATCTCCTTCACTGTGGTCTTGCCGCAGCTGCCGGTGATAGCCAGTACTTTCGGGTTGATGCGCTCACGCACCAGTCTGCCGAGACGACCCAGCCCCTTGAGAGTATCGGCTACCACCAGTTGGGGAATGGCCAGCGGCAGTTCGCGCTCGACCAGCAGGGCAGAGGCCCCTGCCTGAACGGCCTGTTCACAAAAATCGTGGGCATCGAAGCGCTCGCCGCGCAGGGCAACGAACAGGGCACCCGCACCAAGAGTGCGAGTGTCGGTACTGACGACGGTGATCTCGCCATCGTTACCAATCAGACGGGCATTGAGTACCTGTGCCAGCTCTGCAAGCCTGAGGGTCATCATTTGAATGACTCCAATAATGTGTGCAAGGCGGCCGCGACGGTTTCCCGGTCGCTGTAGTGCCGCTTGTCTGTTCCAATGATCTGATAATCCTCGTGACCCTTACCGGCCACCAGGATGATGTCCTGTTTGCTCGCCTGACCGATGGCCAGCGCAATCGCCTTGACCCGGTCGTGCTCCACCTGCACCGCAGCAGGATCGCGAAGACCCGCCACCATGTCGGCCATGATCCGGGCCGGCTCCTCGGTACGGGGATTGTCGTCGGTCAGGATCACGCGATCCGCATACTGTTCAGCCATGGCTGCCATCATGGGGCGCTTGCCGCGATCCCGATCACCACCACAACCGACCAGACACCAGAGCTGGCCTTTGCAGTGCACCCGCAGGGCCTGCAATGCCTTCTCCAGTGCGTCCGGAGTGTGGGCATAATCGACCACGGCAAGGGGCGAATCACCGCCGCCAAAGCACTCCATGCGACCGGTCACCGGCTGCAATTTCGGGGCAGTTGCAAGCAGCTCGTCGAAGTCATAGCCGAGTACCAGCATGACACCCATCGCCGCCAGCACATTGCTGACGTTGAAGCGCCCGAGCAAGGGGGCGGATAATACACCATTCCCCCAGCTGGAGTTAATCTGCGCGCGAAAACCTTGCTGGTGAAAATCGAGTTGCTGCGCCGTTAACTGACGACCGGAATGGTTTTCAATCGGGCCATTAACGCTGAACGCCACCGCTGAAGGATATTTTTCGAGCCACTTGGCTCCCAGCTCATCATCACGGTTGATCACCGCATTCGACTCATCGACCAGCTGCAGCAGTTGCTCTTTGGCGGCACCATAGGCTTCCATGGTGCCGTGGTAGTCGAGGTGATCCCGACTCAGGTTGGTGAAGACCACGGCAGCAAACGGCAAGGCGGCAACACGATGCTGCACCAGACCGTGGCTGGAGACCTCCATCGCCACCAGATCCGCCCCCTGCGCTTGCAGCGCAGCCAGATTGGCCTGCACCTGCACCGCGCTGCCGGTGGTGTTTTCTGCTTCCACCAGCTCACCAAACAGACCGTTGCCGATGGTGCCCATCACACCCGCCTTGCCACCCAGCAGGGTGCGCCAGTTGGCGACCAGCAACGCCGTGGTGCTCTTGCCGTTGGTCCCGGTGATCCCTACCAGCTCCAGTTTTTTGGCTGGCAGGTCGTAGAAATATCCGGAAAGCGCAGAGAGGTGAGCGGGCAGATCCCACATTCCGATACAGGAAACCGGAGTCGATGGTGGGATAAATTCCCCATCCTCCTCAAACACAACAGCGGTCGCTCCCTGAGCCACCGCCTGTTCGATAAACCTTCTGCCATCCACCTGATGACCACGAATGGCCACGAAGAGCGAGCCGGGGCCAACCCGCCGACTATCCAGCTGGATATCGGTTAGGGTGAGCGATGGCGCCTGGATACCGAAGGGGCGCAGTAATGCATCAAGTGCGCGGGACAAGAGAAGCCTCCGTACGGGCAAGTTTGGTGGGCACCGCTGGCGGCACCGCATCAGGACGAATATTGAAGAGCTGCAGCACCCCGCCCATGGCCTCTGCAAACGGTGGGGTCGCCACAGCACCGCCATAGTAGGCACTACCTTTTGGCTCGTTGATCACCACCACCATAACGAAACGGGGATCACTGGCGGGTGCGAAACCGGCAAACCAGGCCATGTAATCCTTGCCATAGCCACCGGCGACGGCGACCTTGGCGGTACCACTCTTGCCGCCGACCCGATAGCCCGGGATCTTGGCTTTGGGAATGGCGTTATCGACCACGTACTCCAGCGCCTGCAACATGGCGGAGGCGTTGTTGTGGTCAATCACCTGCTCACCCTTGGGTGGCGTGGTGACCTTGACGATGGAGATGGGCACCCGCTTTCCCTTGTTGGCCAGGGTGGCATAGGCGGAAGCCAGCTGCAGCGGGGTAACCCGCAAGCCGTAGCCAAACGAAAGGGTTGCCCGCTCGATATCGGACCAGCGCCGACGCTGGGGCAGCATGCCGCTGCTCTCGCCCATCAAACCACTACCGGTATCCATACCAAAGCCGAACATGCTGAGGGTGTTGATCATCTCCTGTGCCGGCATTCGCAACGCGATTCGCGACATGCCGATGTTGGAGGAGTAGCGCAGGATATCGTAGAGGTTGGTCGCCTTGTGAATACTGACGTCCTTGATCTGCTTGGCCCCGATAAAGAGCGGCCCACCGGGAATGAAATCCTTCCAGCTGGTGACTCCAGCCTGCAAGGCACTGAGCAAAATCAATGGCTTGACGGTCGAACCCGGCTCGTAGGTATCGGTCACTACCCGGTTGCGTACCCGAAAACTCTGATACTGGCCGCGGTTGTTCGGGTTGTAGGAGGGAGTGTTGACCATGGCGAGCACTTCACCGGTCTTGATATCCAGCATCACCATGGTACCGGAGGTCGCCTTGTTCTCATCGGTGGCCCGCTTGAGCGCACGATAAGCCAGCGCCTGCACCCGCTGATCGATACTGAGCTGCAGATCGTTGGCGTTCTTGCCCTCTTTGACGAGGCCAAGCCGCTCGATGACTCGTCCCTGCCGATCCTTGCGCACCCGCATTTCGCCGGGTGTCGCAGTCAGCCACTCGTTGTAGCTGCGCTCAATCCCTTCAATGCCGCTGCCATCGATGTTGGTCACCCCCACCAGATGGGAGCTGATCTCGCCGGTCGGGTAGAAGCGGCGCGCTTCGGGGCGCAGATAGATGCCACCCAGCTTGAGCCCCTTGATATATTCCGCCACCGCAGGAGTCACCTGCCGTTGCAGATAGACAAAGCGCTTGCTGGGGTTGGCAATGCGGTGCTTGAGGGTATTGATATCGAGCTTGAGCACGGCGGAGAGCGCAAGCCAGGCTCGCTCATTATTGATGGCGCCGGATTCGTGTACTGTCTTGGGATCGGCCCAGACCGCTTCGACCGGCACCGAAACCGCCAGCTGCTCGCCGTTGCGATCGGTGATCATGCCGCGCACAGCCTGGGTGGAGGTGGTACGCAGGGATCGCATGTCACCCTCCTGACGCAGACGATCCGGATTGATCACCTGGATCCAGGCCAAACGCAGGATCAGACCCACAAACGCGATGCCGATAAACACCGCAAGCGTGCGAAAGCGCCACGGATAGATCGATGGCGCTTTGACATTCGCTTTGGCAGCTTTGGCTGTAGCCTTGCGTTTCATGGTTGGGTAATTACCTTCTCGGTGGTCACCAGCGGACGACCCATCTGCAACTTGTCCATCGCCAGACTCGCCACCCGGGAGTGTTCAGCCAGGGTGCCCTGCTCCAGCAACAGGTGGCGCCATTCGATATTGAGGCGATCCTCTTCTGCCATCAGATCGTTCTGCTTGGCCGTCAGACCACGGGTCATGTTGGTCACCAGGATCACGGCAAACGCGGTCACCAGCACGGCGACCGACAGAAAAATCTGCAGCTTGTGCCGCCAGAGATCGGCAACGATCTCCTTGGCCAGATGAACACGCACTTCGCTCATCGCTTACTCCGCCAGCCGTTCGGCAACCCGCAGCACCGAGCTGCGTGATCGGCTGTTTTCAGATACTTCATGATCAGAAGGCTTGAGCGCCTTGCCGACCGACTTCAATTTGCGACCGCCTGCCAGCTGGGCCTCGGTCAACGGAATGCCGTAAGGCACTTCCGGCCCCTTCTCGTGCTTGCGGATGAAATGCTTTACCAATCGGTCTTCCAGCGAATGGAAGCTAATCACTGACAGACGGCCATGTGGTGCCAGCACCTCCAGTGCACCGTTGAGCGCGGTTTCGATCTCGTCCAGCTCGCTGTTGATATAGATGCGAATGGCCTGGAAACTGCGGGTTGCCGCATGCTTGCCCTTCTCCTTGCTCGGATTGACCCGGGCAATCATCTCGGCCAGTTGGCGGGTACGCACATAAGGCTCGGTCACCCGGTCATGCACGATGGCGCGGGCGATCTTCTTGGCAAAACGCTCCTCACCGAAGGTCTTCAGCACCCAGGCGATGTCATCCACATCGGCCTTGGCCAGCCACTCGGCGGCGCTCTGACCGGAGGTGGGGTCCATCCGCATATCGAGCGGACCATCTTTCATAAAGCTGAAGCCACGCTCGGCATCATCCAGCTGGGGTGAAGAGACACCCAGATCCAGCAGGAAGCCATCTACCTTGCCCAGCAAACCGCGCTCATCGAGATAGGAAGCGATGCCAGAGAAAGGACCGTGCACGATTTCGAAACGGGGATCCTGGATCTTGGCCGCTTCGGCGATCGCCTGCGGATCGCGGTCGATGGCGATCAGGCGGCCATTGGGGCCAAGGTGCTGCAGGATAAGGCGAGAATGACCACCACGGCCAAAAGTACCGTCGACATAGATACCATCCGGCTTGGTAGCCAGACCTTCGACGGCTTCGTGCAGCAGCACTGTGATGTGTTCAGCGGCTTGGGTCATTTATAAAGAGAAATCCTGTAGTCGTGGTGAGCTTGCCCAATCGTCCCCGGGCAGACCCAAGATGTCGTCATTGACCTGTTGTTGCCAGCGGGCTTCATCCCACAACTCAAACTTGTTGAGCTGGCCCACCAGCATGATTTTCTTGTCCAGCCCCGCATGGTTGCGCAGTGGCTGACTAAGCAGCAGACGGCCATTGCCATCCAGCTCGCATTCGGTTGCATGTCCCAACAGCAGACGCTGCAAACGGCGCTCTTGCGGATTCATGCTGGAGAGAGTTTTGAGCTTGCGCTCGACCTCTTCCCATTCATTCAGGGGATAAAGCAGCAGACAGGGGTGGGCAATATCGATGGTGCAGACCAGCTGGCCGTCGCTTTCGTCGCGCAGCCAATCACGGAATTTGGTCGGAATTGCCAGCCGCCCTTTACTGTCCAGGCTGATGGCATGAGCGCCACGCAACAAATTGCAGTCCCTGAAGGTGAGTGAGCAGGCAGATTGCCCCTCAAAAAACCACTTTATTCCACTTTTCCCCACCATGAAGTTTAAGGACGAGCTGGGGGCTTTTCAAGCAAGGAGATGTGTCAGAGGGAACATATTGACGCAGCAATTGCACAACGCAGATTGAGTGAGTTGATTTTCCACAATTTATTTGGCATTAAACTCTGGCAATTAATTGAAATAAGTGAATGCAGCAGGAACACTCACGATATGCAAGTACGAGCCCCCATTCTGCACCCACTCACCGTCTAGCGCTGCCATTTCGCTAAATACGAAACTATGCGGTTGATTTAAAACATCTAATTTTATTACAAGATGACCAGACTGACAGTATCAGACCAACGCTGCCATATTTCGCATGCATACAAAAGAGCCCCGCGATAAATCGCAGGGCTCTTCGGAATGAGGTCGGAGTCGGCCTGTAAGCCGGGTTCTGTACCGGGTTGCCCCGGGTAGCAATCATTCCTCTAGGCCAGCAATCGCTCGCTGGCTCAAGCAACCTACCCGCCCCCAACGCGGGCCGCGCCAATAGGGGCCTATTTGGTCTTGCTTCGGGTGGAGTTTACCGTGCCACGAACTGTTGCCAGTCGCGCGGTGCGCTCTTACCGCACCCTTTCACCCTTACCTGATCCCTTGCGGGCCATCGGCGGTCTGCTCTCTGTTGCACTGGTCGTAGGCTCGCGCCCCCCAGGCGTTACCTGGCACCCTGCCCTGTGAAGCCCGGACTTTCCTCCCCTCCGCCCGTCTGTCCCGAGGGACACAACGACGAAGCAGCGATTGCCCAGCCAACTCCGAGGCGCGGATTATAGCCTCGTGATGCGGGCGGGGTAAACCGTCAATTCCCGTTTACGGCAATTAATCGCGCTTCGGCCCCCGTTTACATGCTGAATGCTCGCCGGTTCGGGGGATTGCACTGGTCAAAAAGCAGTCTGCCAGCCTATTTCACCGGCTCAATAGTGCTCGAGACCGTATTTGTAGAGGGCATTCTTCTTCACGCCGTGGATCTCGGCGGTCAGGGCAGCCGCTTTTTTCAGTGGCAGCTCAGTCACCAGCAGACCCAGAGTACGGATCGCCTCAGCTGGCAGATCCTCTTCATCTTTGGAGGCACCAGCCACGACCAGCACGATCTCGCCGCGGCAGCGGTTGTCATCCTCACCAAGCCAGGTCAGCATTTCAGAGGCCGGCAGACCGTGAATCGACTCGAAGGTCTTGGTCAGCTCGCGGCACACCACCACCTGACGCTCGCCGAGAATGCGAGCAATCGCTTCCACTGTATCCTGCACACGACGCGGCGATTCGTAAAACACCAGCGAACGGGTATCTTCGATAACGGCTTGCAGACGATCGTCACGTCCCTTGCTCTTGGCGGGCAGGAAGCCCTCAAAGGCAAAGCGATCGGTGGGCAGACCGGCCGCGCTCAGAGCGGTGATGGCAGCACAGGGGCCGGGCAGCGGCACCACCTTGACCCCGGCTTCACGACAGCGGGTGACCAAGTGATAACCGGGGTCGCTGATGAGCGGGGTGCCGGCATCGGAGACCAGCGCAACACTCTTGCCCTCTTTGATCCGGCCGATCAGCACATCGGCCTTCTGCTGCTCATTGTGATCGTGCAGGGCGAAGGTCGGTACCGAGATGTGGTAGTGGCTGAGCAGGATACCGGTATGACGGGTATCTTCGGCGGCCACCAGATCGACACTGCGTAAAATGTCCAATGCACGCTGGGTGATGTCCGCCAGATTGCCGATCGGAGTGGGGACTATATACAGGGTTGGGATGTCACTCATGGGATCTCCGAGTGCCCCGACAATTGTGTCGCCATATTGGCCCGTTTACACTATGGGGAACTTCAACACTGGTCGGGGAATGAACTTGAACCGGGTTACAAAGCAGCTAAGTGTATCACGACTCTTCGGCATCATACTCGCGGCAATCCTGCTCGCCGCCTGTGCGTCGGAGCCCAATCAACCGTCAGGGCAGTCAGGCATGCCCTCTGCGTTCTCCAATCTGACCAAGAATGCCCAGTGGTATCTTGAGCAGGTGGACCCCGCCAAGCCGGCCGAAGCCTTTACTTGGCAAATGCTGGCGGCACGCAGCTATCTGGCACTGGGCCAGGCCAAACCGGCCTCGGCACTGTTCCAACAATTGCAGAAGCAGGCCAAGGATCCCGTTCAGAAGGCGCAGCTGCAGCTGCTGCAAGCCCATCTGTTGCTGGCGCAAGGCCACGCCAATCAGGCGCTGATCCTGCTGGAAGGCAAACCTGAGGTGGTGCTGGATGCCGATACCCAGAAGGATTGGTATCGCCAGCGTGTGGTGCTGCAGCTCGATATCAACAACAAGTTTGGCGCTGCCAAGTCGTTGATTGCACTGGAGCCCTACCTCAATCAGAGCGAGCAGGCGACCAACCATCAGCAGATCTGGTCGTTGCTCAAAAGCATGACCCCTTCCACCCTGCAGGCGCTGGAAGAGGCTCCGGCCCCTGATGTGACCACCGGCTGGTTGCGACTGGCGGCACTGGTCAACGAGTTTGGCGCCCAGCCGAACCTGCTGGCCCGCCAACTGGCAGGCTGGAAGCGCGACTTCCCCAACCATCCGGCCCAGAAGGATATGCCGGCAGGATTGGGCGATCTGGCGACCACTGCCAGCACCTCGGTGCAACAGATCGCCGTGCTGCTGCCCCTCTCCGGCAATCTGGAGCCGCAGGGCGCTGCCATCCGTAACGGTATGCTGATGTCTTATAAGGAAAATCAGGGGCAATTCACCCTGAATTTCTACGACACCCAGAGCAAGTCAACCGGCGATCTTTACAAGCAGGCGATTCAGGAAGGGGCGGACATGATCATCGGCCCGCTGCTGAAAGACCGGGTCGAGGAGCTGCTCAAGGCCAATCCGACCGTGCCGGTACTGGCGCTCAACGAGCTGGACAAGCCGGTCGTCAACGACACCACCTACTACTTCTCCCTCTCTGCCGCAGCAGATGCCGCGCAGGCAGCCCAGTACCTTTACACCCAGGGCTACCGTAAACCGCTGCTGATCGCCGCCCAGGGGCGGATCGGTTACAGCAGTATCAAGGCGTTCGAGCAGAGCTGGGCTACCCTGAGCCAGGATAAGCCGGTCGTCGCCACCTTCGGTGCCCGCAACGAAGTGCAGGGGATGGTCAAGAATGCCCTGAGCGGCCGCTCTACCGCCCGAGCTGGTGAAGTGGTGCAACTCTCTGATGCCGCACCGCGCAGCATCGATGCCGTTTATGTGGTGGCCAACAGCCTGGAAACCCGGATGATCAAGCCCTACGTGGATGTCTCGGTCAATCCGATGGGCAGCCTGCCCATCTACACCAGCTCCCGTGGCTACGACAGCGCAGCCACCGAGGTTGCCTCAGAGCTCAACGGTATGCATATCGCCGATATGCCACTACTGCTCGGTGGCTACGAGAAACAGCGCGAGCAGATCGCTCTGCTCTGGCCGCAAACCCAGGGTGACCTGCTGCGTCTGTTTGCCATGGGCTACGATGCCGTCAGCCTGGCTGAGAACCTGCAGCAGATGCGCAAGGTGGGTGGCATGCAGCAGGCTGGCATGAGCGGTCAGCTGAGCGTGGATGCCCAGGGTAATATCGTGCGGATGCTGAGCTGGGGTACTTACCAGAACGGCAAACTGGTCGACGAGAACGCCGTTCAGCAACTGGAGGAGCCCTCCAATGAAGGAACTATGGAAACGGATGCGCCAGCAGTTGCCGAGCCTGTTCCCCTCACCAACGAGCAAGGGACAGCATTTTGAACAAGTCGCTGAACGCTGGTTGCAGGCCCGGGGCCTGCAACCGGTAGCGCGCAACTACCGCTGTCGTGGCGGTGAAATAGATCTCATCATGCACCAGGGCCAGACCCTGGTGTTTGTTGAGGTGCGTTACCGGGCCACCGGCAGCCATGGCGGGGCCTCCAGCTCGGTCACCCGCAGCAAACAGCACAAGATCATGCTGGCAGCGCGCCACTATTTGAAGCAACATGCCATCAACGAGGCCAATCAGGCCTGCCGATTCGATGTGATTGCGTTCGAGGGCGACCAGCCAGCCTGGATCCAGAACGCATTTTAAGAGGACCCTATGACTGACCGCATCAAAGAGAACTACACCGAAAGCATCCAGACCAAGATAGCCGCCGCCGAGGCGCTGCCGGATGCCATCCATACTGCAGCCCAGATGATCACCATCTGCCTGCTCAATGGCCACAAGGTGCTGGCATGCGGTAACGGTCCTTCTGCCGCACTGGCGCAACTGTTCATCTCCGAGCTGGTCAACTGCTACGAGACCCAGCGCCCCTCCCTGCCCGGCATGGCCCTGACCCCGGACATGGCGACCATCAGCGCCATCGCCACCGACCACGGTTTTGAAGAGGTCTACGCCAAGCAGATCCGCGCGCTGGGCCAGCCTGGCGACATTCTGGTGGTCATCACCACCTCCGGCCACAGCCGCAGCCTGATCAAGGCCGCCGAAGCCGCCCTCTCCCGCGATATGACCATTGTGGTGTTGAGCGGGGGTGACGGTGGCGAAATGGCAGGTCTGCTCGGCCCGAACGATGTGGAAATACGCGTTCCCTCCGCCCGTCGGCCTCGCATTCTGGAAGTGAACCTGTTGACCCTGCACTGCCTATGTGATCTCATCGACCAGACACTTTTCCCGCAACAGGAAGATTGAAACCATGAAAAAGCACACTATCCTGCTCGCTCTGCTGGTTAGCAGCCTGCTGCTGCAAGGCTGCGCAGCAGTGGTCGTTGGCGGCGCCGCGGGGACTGCCAAGGCCTCTGGCGATCGCCGAACGCTGGGCGCGCAGTGGGATGACCAGACCATCGAACTGAAAGCGGCCAATCTGCTGGCCGACAACAAACCGCTCAGCGCAGCCAGCAAGATCAGCGTCTACAGCAACAATGGCCGCGTCCTATTGGTCGGCCAGACACCTTCTGACGTTTACAAGATTGAGGCAGGCAAAATTGTCAGTCGTATCGAAGGGGTCCGCCACGTCTACAACGAATTGCGCATCGGCCAACCTGCCAGTTTCACCACTCGCAGCAATGACTCCTGGATCACCTCCAAGGTGAAAGCCGACATGTTCGGCACCAAGCACTTCGACAGCACCAAGGTCAAGGTGGTCACCGAGAACGGCGAGGTGTTCCTGATTGGTCTGGTGACTCGCCAGGAGGGAGAACAGGCTGTCAACATCGCCCGCCATGTCAACGGCGTAAAGCGTGTTATCAAGGCGTTCGAATACGCTCAGAACTGATGAAGCGAAGCGGATATAAAAAAACGCAGCCAATCGGCTGCGTTTTTTATTTGATCACCTTCAGCGTTGGACGACCGCTGGGGCGTGGCGGTTCCGGCTCAGGCTCCACCGGTGCCTCGGCCTGCTCCAGCCAGATATCGTAACCCGGCTCTGGCGGGAACATGGTGCCCACGCCGTTCTCCCGGGCATGGATAGCCAGCACGGCTGCCATCGGGATATAGACCTGCTGCGATACCCCGCCAAAACGGGCGCTGAAGCTGATGGCCTCATTATCCATATGAAATTGCATCACGGCACGGGGCGCAATGTTCAATACAATCTGACCATCCTGGGCAAACTGCATCGGCACCATCACATGGGGGATGTTGACGTTGACCACCAGATGGGGGGTCAGGTCATTGTCCAGCAACCAGTCAAAGAACGCCCGTAACAAGTACGGGCGGCTCGGTGTCATTGTCGGTTCCATGCTCATACGCCAGAACGGATCTCGCGCTCGGCCTCGGTCAGGGAAGCCTGGAAGGATTCACGCTCGAACAGACGAACCATGTAGGCCTTCAGCTCTTTGGCACCACGACCGGTCAGGTCGATGCCCAGGCTCGGCAGACGCCACAGCAGCGGAGCCATGTAGCAATCCACCAGACCGAACTCTTCGCTCATGAAATAGGGCATTTCACCGAAGATCGGTGCGATGGCCAGCAGGTTGTCACGCAGTTCGTTGCGTGCCGCGTCAGCATCGGTACCGGCCATGATCTTGTCGGCCAGGGAGTACCAGTCCAGTTCGATGCGGTGCATCATCAGACGGCTGTTACCACGGGCAACCGGATAAACAGGCATCAGGGGCGGATGCGGGAAGCGCTCGTCCAGATACTCCATGATGATGCGTGAGGTGTAGAGTGCCAGCTCACGATCCACCAGGGTCGGTACAGAGTTGTACGGGTTCAGCTCGGCCAGCTCATCCGGCAGATTGGCTGGGTCAACCTGGCAGATATCCACGCTAACACCCTTCTCCGCCAGGACAATACGCACCTGATGGCTGAACATATCGTTGGCACCGGAAAACAGCGTCATTACCGAACGCTTATTGGCAGCTACAGCCATTGAACCCTCCCGTCATTAAAAAGCAGAAACGGCAATGAAGCATCTTGGTCTTCATTGCCGTGCATTATATTACCCGTATCTGGTCGCTTAGTGAACGTCGCGCCAGAATTCCTTCTTCAACAGCACAGTGAAGATGAAGAAGATCACGATGAAACCAAGCACCCAGAAGCCCATGCGTTCACGCTCCTGTTGTACCGGTTCAGCCGAGTAGACCAAGAAGTTTACCAGATCCAGTACCGTCTGATCATACTCTTCGTCATCCATTTCACCATTACCGTCAGATTTGATGCTGACAACCTGCTGGGTTTCCACTCCGTCGACCGTGTGAGTAGCGAACTCGGCACGGGGGGTTCCCTGCAACGGCTCCAGCACATGGGGCATGCCCACGGACGGGAACACGGCGTTGTTCACCCCGAACGGACGGGTCTCATCCACGTAGAAGGAGCGCAGATAGGTGTAGATCCAGTCTGCACCGCGCACTCGGGCAACCAGCGTCAGATCGGGGGGTGGCGCACCAAACCATTTGGCGGCATCCTTCTCTGACATTGCGCTCTTCATCAGATCACCGACCTTTGCACCGGTGAAAATCAGGTTATCTTTCA
>NZ_JBODRQ010000054.1:0-21112 GCF_050633025.1 Aeromonas sp. | reverse complement strand
GCAGGAGGGGAAGGCCGACGGCGCGCCTGATGAATGCCTGATGCCGCTCTTGTTATCCCCGAAAACGCCCCGTATTGTATCGGGCTTGCCCGGGAGATGGAGTCTTTCGGGTTAATTTTTTCAGGAGTTTTTATGGGTTATGAGTGGCTGGCCCTCGCGTCGGCCAGTTTATGGGCAATTGCTGCACTAATTTCGGTCAAACCGGCCCGCCATCTGGGCCCGTTTGCCTACAGCCGCTGGCGGATGTTTCTGGTCAGCCTGATGCTTGGCAGCATCAGTCTGCTGACTGGCGGATGGCAAACCCTCTCCGGCAGCGCCCTCCCCCTGCTCGCCCTGTCCGGACTGATCGGCATCTTTATCGGCGATACCGCCCTCTACGCCTGCATGAACCGGCTCGGTCCGCGGCGCAGCGGTCTGCTCTTCTCCTGCCATGCCCTCTTCTCTGCCCTGCTCGGGCTCTGGATCTTCAACGAGCAGTTAACCGGCTCGCGTCTGACTGGTGCCCTGCTGGTCTTTACCGGCGTTATGCTGGCCATCCTGTTTGGTCGGCGCAGCAGTGGCAGCGAATGGGAGCGAATACGGGGAAGTCTAGCCATCGGCGTAGCGCTGGGCCTCACCGCGGCCCTCTGTCAGAGTCTGGGCGCCATCATTGCCAAGCCAGTCATGATGAGCGGCAACATCGAAGCGGCGAGTGCATCGGGAGTCAGGATGGTCAGCGCCCTGCTGGCCCACTGCGCATTGCGACTGACCGGATTGCCGCTGACCCGGCCATTTCGTCCCATCAACCGTCAAATCTTCGGCATGATCGCCATCAACGGCTTTCTGGCCATGGCTCTCGGGATGACGCTGATCCTGCTCGCATTGCGACACGGCGACGTGGGAATGGTGGCGATACTCTCCTCCACCACGCCGGTGATCCTGCTGCCGCTCTTGTGGTGGCACTCGGGGGAACGGCCTTCGGCGGCGGCATGGTGCGGAACCCTGCTCGCCACGCTGGGCACAGTGCTGGTATTGGGTGCCAGCGGCCACTGACACCGGGGAGGATTTAGAAGAGAGCGATCTCGTCTGCGGTGAGTTCACGGTACTCGCCGGGGGCCAGCTCTTCATCCAGCGTCAGACCGCCCACCCGCTCGCGATGCAAGCCAACGACCTTGTTACCGATGGAGGCAAACATCCGCTTGACCTGATGGTACTTGCCTTCGTGGATGGTCAGGCGGGCCTCGCACTCACCGAGAATTTCCAGCTGGGCAGGACGAGTTTTATCGGTCTCGTTACGCAGGTAGACCCCTTCGGCGAACAGCGCGATTGCATCAGGGCTTACCGGATCGGCCAGCCAGACGTGATAGGTCTTGGCACACTCGTGGCGCGGCGAGGTGATGCGGTGGGACCATTGACCGTCATCGGTCACCAGCACCAGACCCGTGGTATCGAGGTCGAGGCGCCCCACTACATGCAGCTTGCCCATCGCCGGTTCATCCATCAGGAAGAAGACGGTCGGGTGATCGGGATCCTCGTTCGAGCAGACATACCCTTCCGGCTTGTGCAGCATGAAATAGCGGTTGCGCTGCTCCAGCGTCAGCAGCACGCCGTCAAACTCGATCTGGCTCTGCTCATTGATATGAAAGGCGGGCTGCTTGACCACAATGCCATCCACCATGACCTCGCCCTGACGGATCAGTTTGCCTGCCAGCGAGCGGGTCAAATCGGAACAATCGCACAGAAATTTATCAAGCCGCATTCACAACCTCGGAGTCCAACAAGTAAAGGGGCGTCATTATATCGGGCGGGGGCGACAACGCCACTGTTAAGGGGTTGCCAATTATGACGAACTGGTCATCCGATGTTACACTTCTCCGGTGTGCCCCATCCGAACGATACTCATAATAATAAGAGTCAGGAAGCCCTCATGAAGTCTCAAGCATCCTATCCCGTCATTCCCATCAACCAGCTGAAACCCGGCATGTATGTCATTGCTATCGCCAGCCAGACAGGTGGGATGGAGATCGCCCAGATGGGCTTGGTGACCAGCGTGGCGCAAATTGCCAATCTGGTGCGTCAGGGGGTGCTCACGGTACGCATCGATCTGGCCCGCAGCAAGCTGGGCAGTGCCGAGAGTGATGCCGTTACCGCCCCCGGCCTCAATGCCAACAGCGCCCAGGTAGGGCGCGGAGCCAGTGCCAACGGCGAAGGGCGGGAGCTGAAGATCCGCCGCCTTTATCAGGAAGCGCGCGAGCTGCAAGGAAAGTTCATTCGCCACCTCAAAGCGGGTGAACCCATCGACATCACCCCGCTGGCCGAAGTCGCCGAAGAGATGGTGGACACCATGTTCACCCACGGCGATGCCATGCTCTGTCTGGCCCGCATTCGCGCCAAGGATGCCTACCTGATGGAGCACTCCATGAACGTGGCCATTCTGCTGGCCAACTTCGGCCGCTATCTGGGACTGGAGCGCAACGTGCTCAAGGAGCTGACCCTGGGTGGCCTGCTGCACGACGTGGGCAAGATCATGACCCCGGACGAGGTGCTCCACAAACCGGGCAAGCTGACCGACGAGGAGTTTGTCATCATGCGCCAGCATGTGGTGCATAGCAACGATATTCTCAAGAATACCCCGGGTATCACGCCAACCATGCTTGAAGTGGCCGCCAACCACCATGAGCGGCTCGATGGCACCGGCTACCCGCAGCGACTCAAGGGGGAGCAGCTCTCTCTCTATACCCGGATGAGCGGCATCGTCGATGTCTATGATGCCATCACCGCGGATCGGGTCTACAAAGCGGGCATGCAACCGACCCAGGCCTTCCGCATTCTGCTCAAGGGGATCAATCAGCACTTCGATGCCAAACTGGTCACCAAATTCATCAAGTGCATGGGGGTCTATCCGGTGGGCACTCTGGTACAGCTCTCAAACCAGCGCCTGGCTATCGTGATGCAACGCAACGAGCAGCAGCCGCTCAAGCCGGTGGTCAAGGTGATCTATCACGCCACCCAGCGGCACTACCTCGAGGTGCAGTGGCTGGATCTGGCCAAGTCAGGGGTGCAGGAGAGCATCGAGAATACTGTCGATCCCAAAGAGTTTGGTATCAAACTCGCCAACTTCTTCTAATTCCTTACCTCAGATATTCATGATTGGCGCTGGCTGTCGAGCCAGTGCTGGATCAGAAACTCCTCATCCAGCGGCGAGAGATCAAAACGCAGACTGGCCTCTTCAATGGCGGCGAGATCGTGCTGGTGATGCTCGCTGAGCCAACGCACCGCACGACGCAAATCTTCACCATGGGGGAGTAGCAGATGGTCGCTCA
Organism: Aeromonas sp.; assembly: GCF_050633025.1. Lineage (GTDB taxonomy): Bacteria > Pseudomonadota > Gammaproteobacteria > Enterobacterales > Aeromonadaceae > Aeromonas. Next base: position 17,810 of record NZ_JBODRQ010000054.1, on the reverse strand, counting down.
TGGGATACCTCCGGTAGAGTGCAAGGCGGCCAGCGAAGGTGGCCACCTGTTTCAAGTCTAGTCGGTCAATCCCCACAACCTGCGCTTCACCCTCCCCCCTTTATCACAGCAATCCGCTTGTCACTGCAATCCGCTTGTCACTGCAATCAGCGACCGAAGGCGCGCTGCCAATCCTGATCAAACTTCACCAGCGCCGCATCTACCGCAGGCACGTTCAGCAGCTGCTCCGCCACATCGAGCGGCAAGGTGATGGACTGGCAACCGGCCAGCAGGCAGTCAAGCGCCTGACGGGGAGTGCGGAATGACGCCGCCAGCACCTTGCTGTTCGGAGCGTGCAGCTCAAGCAGCCGTTGCAGCTCCTGCACGGTGGCGATGCCATCGCCGCCCTGGGCATCCAGTCGATTGACATAAGGTGCGACATATTCCGCCCCCGCCATCGCCGCCAGCCAGCCTTGCAACGGGGTATAGACAGCGGTGCCCAGGGTCGGCACGCCGTTGGTGGTCAGGCTCTTGATCGCTGCCAGCCCCTCCGCACACACCGGGATCTTGATCACCAGGTCCGGGTCCAGCTCACGCAGGGCGAACGCCTCGCGCACCATCTCGGTTTCGGTTTTGGCCATCACCTGGGCAAACAGGCGAGCCTTGGGCCCCAGTACGTCGCGCAGGGCGGGCAGCAGCTCGCGAAGCGGCAATCCCCCGGCGGCAGTAATGGAAGGATTGGTGGTGACACCGGCCAACGGCAGGATCCGTGACCAGCGACGCACTGCCGCCACATCGGCGGTATCGAGATACAGCTCCATCTCTAACTCCTTAACGGGATGTTCAATATGTGGCCATTCTAGCGATAAAACATCTGCAAATAGCTTGATCGAAATCAACATAGCCTTCGAGTGAAAGAAAATAGAATACAAATACAAAAGGAGGCGGTATGATTTTCGACCTGCAACGATATTCAACTCACGATGGCCCCGGCATTCGCACCCTGGTGTTTCTCAAGGGGTGTTCGCTGGCCTGTCTATGGTGTCAAAACCCGGAAAGCCGCTCTCCCAAGCCGGACCTACTACTCGACAGGCGCCAATGCCTCGAGGGATGCCAGATCTGCAGCCAGGCTTGTCCGGCAATCTTGCGTGACAGCGAGGGGATCCAGCTCACCCGTTCGGCCCTCAAGGCCGACGATATGGAACGGCTGCGCGGCCTCTGTCCGAGCGAAGCGCTGCAGGTGTGTGGCAGGGATGAAACCCTGGACAGTCTAATGGACGCTATCCTGCGGGATCGCCCCTTCTTCGAGCGCAGCGGCGGTGGCGTCACCCTCTCCGGTGGCGAGCCGTTTATGCAGCCCGACTTTGCCGCGTCCCTGCTGGCCCGCTGCAAGGCCGAGGGGCTGCATACCGCGGTCGAGAGCTGCCTCCATGTGCCCTGGCACCAGATTGAGCCAAGCCTCTCATCACTGGATCTGGTGCTGGCGGATCTCAAACACGTGGATAAAGAACGTTTCTTCCACTGGACCCGCGGCAAGGTGGAGTTGCCCATCGCGAACCTCAAGCGCCTCGCCGAGCACGGTGTTCCGATGCAGATCCGGGTGCCGCTCATTCCCGGCTTCAATGCCGACCGCGCATCGATCGAAGCCATCACCGACACCGCCGCCAGCCTCGGCACGGTGCAGGAGATCCACTTCCTCCCCTACCACACGCTGGGGATGGGTAAATATGCCCTGCTGGATCTGCCCTATCAGGCACCGGCCACACCACTCAACGACCCCGATTTACTCAACTTTGCCCACGCATACGCCCAACGTCAGGGGCTGACCCCTGTGACCAGAGGATAAGATCATGACCCAGCTCGACCTCAATACCCTCAGCCCGCGGATCCGCGCCCACAAAGAGAGCCTGATCCATATCGTTCAGCCGCCGGTCTGCACCGAGCGTGCCCGCCACTACACGCAAGCCTATCAGGCTCATCTCGCCCGGCCGCTGCCGGTGCGCCGCGCTCTTGCGCTAGCCCATCACCTCAAGGAACGCACCATCTGGATCAAGCACGATGAGCTTATCGTCGGCAATCAGGCCAGTCAGGTGCGGGCGGCGCCGCTCTTTCCCGAATACACGGTAAGCTGGATTGAGAAGGAGATCGACGAGCTGGCAGACCGTCCCGGCGCCGGTTTTGCAGTCAGCGCAACCGACAAGGAGATCATCCACGCCCTCACCCCCTTCTGGCGCGGCCAGACGGTGCAGGATCGCTGCTTCGGCCTCTTTACCGATGAGCAGAAAGCACTGCTGGAGAGCGGCATCATCAAGGCTGAAGGCAACATGACCTCGGGGGATGCTCACCTCGCGGTCAACTATGAGGAGCTGCTCACCCTGGGGCTAGATGGCTTCAAGGCCAAGGTGGCCGAGCGGCGCAGTCGGCTGGATCTGGCGGATTGGGCAGACCTGCAGCGCGAGCAGTTCCTCCATGCTGTCGCCATCACCCTGGAGGCGGTCAGCGATCATATCGGGCGCTACGCTATCTTGGCTGGCGAGATGGCCCAGCTGGAATCACGACAAGATCGTCAAGCCGAGCTGCAGACCATCGAGCTCAACTGTGCCCACATCGCCCACCAGCCCCCCGAGACCTTCTGGCAGGCGCTGCAACTCTGCTACTTTATCCAGCTCATTCTGCAGATCGAATCCAACGGCCACTCAGTATCGTTTGGCCGGATGGATCAATACCTCTACCCTTGGTATCGCCGCGAAGTGGAGCTGTCAGAATCCCTGCCACGGACACGCGCCATCGAACTGCTGCAAGGATGTTGGCTGAAATTGCTGGAGGTGAACAAAATCCGCTCCGGTACCCACTCCAAGGCATCCGCCGGCAGCCCGCTCTATCAGAACGTCACCATCGGCGGCCAAAACTGGCGAGATGGTGCGACCCATGACGCGGTCAACAACCTCTCCTACGCGATTCTGGAGTCCTGCGGCCAGTTGCGTTCCACTCAGCCCAACCTCTCGGTGCGCTACCACGCCGGCATGAGCGAGGATTTCCTCGACGCCTGCATTCAGGTGATCCGATGCGGCTTTGGCATGCCCGCCTTCAACAACGACGAGGTGGTGATCCCCGAGTTCATCAAGCTCGGGGTAAGCGTGGAGGATGCCCACCACTACGCCGCCATCGGCTGCATCGAGACCGCCGTGCCCGGCAAATGGGGCTACCGCTGCACTGGCATGAGCTTTATCAACTTCGCCCGCATCCTGCTGGCGGCGCTGGATGGCGGCTGCGATGCCACCACCGGCAAAGTCTTCCTGCCCCAGCCCCAGTCGCTGCGAGACGGGAGCTTTGGCAACTTTGACGAAGTGATGGCTCGCTGGAATGAGCAAGTGCGCTACTTTACCCGCAAATCCATCGAGATCGACTGCGTGGTCGACAGCGTGCTGGAAGCGCAGGCCCACGATATCCTCTGCAGCACCCTGGTGGATGACTGTATAGAGCGCGGCAAGACCATCAAAGAAGGGGGCGCCGTCTATGACTGGGTCTCAGGTCTGCAGGTGGGGATCGCCAACCTCGGCAACAGTCTGGCGGCCCTGAAGAAACTGGTGTTCGAGCAGGGTGTGGTGGATCAGCACGAGCTGGCTGCCGCGCTGGAGCAAGACTTTGCCGGGCTGGCGGGCGAGCAGCTGCGCCAGCGCCTCACCAATGCCGCCCCCAAATATGGCAACGATCTGGACGAGGTAGACCTGCTGCTGGTGCAGGCTTACCAGAGCTACATCGACGAGCTCAAGGGGTTGCACAACACCCGCTTCGGCCGTGGCCCCATCGGCGGCACCTACTATGCCGGCACCTCCTCCATCTCTGCCAACGTGCCCTTCGGTGCCGCCACCATGGCTACCCCGGATGGCCGCCACGCCCGCACGCCGCTGGCGGAAGGGGCCAGCCCCTCTTCAGGTTCGGATCGTCTCGGCCCGACGGCGGTATTCAACTCCATCGGCAAGCTGCCCACGGCGGCCATTCTCGGCGGGGTGCTGCTCAACCAGAAGCTGAGTCCGGCGAGCCTTGAGAACGAGCGGGACAAGGCCAAGCTGATGAGCCTGCTGCGCACCTTCTTCGAGGTGCACAAGGGGTGGCACGTGCAGTACAACATCGTCTCGCGGGAAACCCTGCTGGCGGCCAAAGCCAATCCGGATCAATACCGGGATCTGGTGGTACGGGTGGCGGGCTATTCGGCCTTCTTCACCGCCTTATCCCCGGATGCGCAAGATGATATCATCGCCCGCACCGAGCACAGTCTCTGACGGGGTACTCCCCATGGCGCCTTTGACGTCATATGATTGGCAAGCCACCCCCACGGGTGGCTTGCCGCTATCCACCACCTTGCATGTGAGCGAACTATGAATCCACGCCACCAACTGATCCTCACTCTGGTCCATCAGGCTCGCAAAATGAGCGTGAGTGAACTATCCCGACACACTGGCGTATCTGAGGTGACGGTGCGCAACGACCTCACCGCGCTGGAGAAACAGGGACTGCTCAGACGGGTACACGGCTCGGCCATGGCGCTGGAGACCGATGACCCGGATGCCCGGATGAACATCAATTACCTGCTCAAGGAGCGCCTCGCCGAGCGGGCCGCCCAGCTGGTGGAAGATGGCGAGACGGTCTTTATCGAAGGGGGCAGCGCCAACGCCATGCTGGCGCGCCATCTGGCCCTGCACAAACGGGTCACCATCATCACCATCAGCAGCTATATCGCCCATCTGCTCAAAGACACCCCGGCTCAGGTGGTGCTGCTCGGCGGGCTGTTCCAGCATCAGAGCGAGAGCGTGGTGGGGCCGCTCACGCGCCTCTGCATCGAGCAGGTGCACTTCTCCAAGGCCTTCATCGGGGTGGACGGCTTTCATCCCGAGATGGGCTTCACCGGCCGCGACATGATGCGGGCCGACGTGGTCAACAGCGTGCTGGCCAAGGGGATGACCAATGTGGTGATCACCGACAGCAGCAAATTTGGCGCCATCCACCCGAGCCAGCTTGGCGCGCCGGGCCAGATCAACGTGCTGGTTACCGACGATGCCCTTCCCGCCCCCATGCGGGCAGCCATCGCGGCCAAGGGGATCACCCTGCACTGCGTTGCGGCCTAGTCCACCCGCCAATTCAGGCTATTTCATTGACCTGACAGGATAAAATTTTCATGATGAGCCAGTCCCCATCGGGACTGACATCACCAGTGCGTGATCTGCAGGAAGCAGACTTTCAGGAGAACAAGGACATGCCATCGACCATCACCGCCGGGGAGCGCCGCCTTCCCCCCATCATTCGCGCCACCGCCATCACCCTGGCCCTGTGCTGGAGCCCGTTTGGCTGGAGCGCCACCCTGCCCGCTGACTTGAAGTGGGAGAGCAACAACCAGGATCCTCTCTATGCCGACCCGGCCGCCAAGCGCGGCGGCACCTTTCGCACCTTTATGACCAGCTTTCCCCTGACCCTGCGCAAATATGGGCCCGACTCCAACGGCGGGTTTGCCAGCTATGTCAGAGAGACCAACCTGCCACTGCTGAGCACCCACCCCATCACCGGCAATCCCATGCCGATGCTGGCAAACGAGTGGGCCTTCGGCGCCGACCACAAGACCCTCTATTTTCGCATAAACCCCAAGGCACACTGGTCAGACGGCCAGCCGGTCACGGCCGATGACTGGCTTTTTACCCTCAAGATGATGCGCAGCAAAGAGATAAACGACCCCTGGTACAACAACTACTACAGCACCCAGATAACCGATATCACCAAGTTTGATGATCACACCCTGGCCATCACCAGCGGCACCGAAAAGAGCCGCCAGGATCTGCTCGAATCACTTTCCATCAGCCCGGAGCCGAGCCACGCTATCAAGCTCACCGCCAACTGGGTCAAGGAGTACAACTGGAAAGTGTTGCCGGTCACCGGCCCCTATCAGATCGATCAGGTGAAAAAGGGTAAATCGGTTACCTTCAAACGGGTTGAAAACTGGTGGGGGGATGACGAGCGCTACTTCCAGCATCGCTTCAATCCCGCGCGGATCGAGATCAAGGTGCTCAGGGATCTGAACATCGCCTGGCAGCACTTCCTGCGCGGCGATCTCGACACCTTCCCGCTGGTGATGCCCAACTGGTGGCACGACAAGACCAAAACCGCCGAGTTCGAGAAGGGGTATATCGCGCGCACCTGGTTCTTCAACCAGACTCCGCAATCGCCGATGGGGCTCTATCTCAACACCGCCGATCCGCTGCTGAATAATCTCGATGTGCGGCTCGGGATCCAGCATGCCCTCAACCTCGACAAGATGCTCACCACCCTGCTGCGGGGGGATTACCAACGACTCAACAGTTATGGCTCAGGTCAGGGTGAGTTTACCAACAGCGAGATCAAGGCCCGTCCGTTCGATCCCAAACTGGCACGGGAATACTTTGCCAAAGCAGGCTTTAACAAAGTGGGACCACAGGGGATTTTGCAAAACGACAAGGGGCAGTCACTGACCCTCGCCATCACCTACACCACCGCAGAGCACGCCCAGCGGCTCACGCTGTTGCGGGAAGAGGCCAAGAAGGCGGGGCTTAATCTGGAGCTCAACCTGATGGATGCCTCGGCCGGTTTCAAATCGATGCTGGAGAAAAAGCACCAGAGCGCCTGGATGGCCTGGGCGGGCAGCCGCTATCCCACCTATTGGGAGTTCTTCCACAAGGTCAACGCCAACAAACCCCAGACCAACAACATCATGAACATCGATGATGACGCCATCACAGCCTTGGTGGAGCAGTATGACAAGGAGTTCGACTTTGCCAAAAAGGCGGCCCTGTCACGGCAGATCCAGCAGCGGCTCTATGAGCTGGCGAGCTTCGTCCCTGCCTATCAGGTGCCCTATACCCGGGAAGGGGCATGGCGCTGGCTCAAACTGCCAAAAGTACCGGCAACGCCCAAGAGCGAACAGCTCTACTGGCCCCTCGGTGGCGACAACAGCGGTTACAGCTATGGCGGTCTGCTGTGGATTGATGAAGAGCTAAAATCCGAGACCAGAGAAGCAATCAAGAGCGGTAAGACCTTCCCGGCCGAGCCCATCATCGACACCACCTATCGCCAGCCCTGATAGCGACAACTCATTTGGCAAACAGACCTAAAACAAAGACCCCGCCAGATAGCGGGGTCTTTGTTGGCAACCGGTGTTGCAAATAGCTCGGTGATCAGCCGCGCTTGGCCTGCTTCTCGGCAATGGCATCAGCCACGTCGGCCGGCTCCAGCACGATACCTTCCTGATCCGGGGTCGGAAACACGGCAACACACACTTCATCCTGCTCCATACCATCAATCCAGCGCTCCAGCCATACCTTCAGGGTGATGGATTGCGGCTTGCACTCGGCCCACTCCCCTTCGGCCCACGCCTTGGCGTATTCCGGGTGCGGCCATACCGGGATGCAATCTTCATCGTCGGTCGTCAGCATCATGACGCCGTGCTCGTCGGTCAGGATAAACAGCTCTTCATGCTCGACCAGCTTGCTGATGAAGTGATCGTAACGGTAATCAGCGTTCAGTTGCAGCGCGGCATTGCGCTCGGTGTCGCTCAGTTCATAGCTCATTGGCCAAGTCTCTCTCTCGATAAAGGGCGCCATGTTCACATCTTGTCGTCAGCTTGTCCAGCTTGTAACCCTTTGGCACCGGATTGGGAGGGCAATGACACAAATAAGGATAGAGCAGCCTCCTCGATAGCGAGACCGCCAGCCATCATATTGCCCCCTTTACAGCGCAGGGGTGATCAGCTCCACATCAGGCAGCTCGCTCAGCTTTTGCCGCAGCCAGTAGGCGGACTCCACCTCGACAAAGCAGAGCAGATCCCGGCCATTGGCCGCCATCGCCATCAGCTGCTCAAAACGCAGCTGTTGTTGCAGCTCCCAGGCGGCAGCGAGTTTGGCACCGTGGGCTTCATCCACCACTTCGCGACGCAGCTCGAACAGGTTATCGGTGATCGGGCTGTTGATCTTGGCAGCACTGTGCCAGTACATCAGCAGGTTATCTATCATCTCGCTGTCGTAGTTGGCCAGCGCATCCAGCTCGGGCGTATTACCGCTGTCGCTGGCGGTAAAATCACACCAGCCAGCATCGAGTGGCGCCAACTCATGAACCCCCTTGGCATGCTTGCGTAACAGCGCAATGTCGGCCCCCTTGCGTGCAGGCAACCACACCTCGCCCTGATGGGCATCCAGCAGGGACGTCAACGAAGCAGCGGGGTAGACGGGAAACCGGGCACAAAGTGAATGCAGCAGGGATACCAGAGTGATCTTGACCATGAGCGATACCTTGAACAAGTCGAACAGCCACCAATAGACCGTCCGATATAAAGAAGTACCCTATCCTACCACGTTTGATCCGGCTCGGCCCTTGGCGAAGCTGTCAGCCAACCATCTGATTACGCCGAAAAAAACAGCATTTGAAACGCAGCCTCCAGCCAAAGATCAATAATTTGAGCCAGCGCCCACTAAAGTGGATCCGGGGATGCTAGTTTGCATACATCTTTAGCGTAAGGAGTAAATCCATGATTGGGATCGACCAGGTTTCTAACGAATTTGTAAACGATTTGAAAATACTGGCATGCTTTGATCCGGCCAACATGAGCCTGGGGATTAAATTACGCAGCGATATGTCTGAAGAGTTGTGCCAGGCGGCAGCCCGTCTGCATCAACAGGGGCTCATCAGCGCAGAAGATGGCGGCTATCTCACCCCGTTTGGCATGACCATGGTTGAACACCTGCAACATCTGCTGGTCGCACTCAAACCGCTTTGACCGGCTGTGGTGCCCAGAGTGAAAAGTTGAGTAGCTCCCAGCGCTCCCCTTGATGAAGATGACAGGCAAACAGCAAAGGACCTTCGGGTCCTTTTACTTTGCCATCCACCAGCCACTCCCCCTCCCTTTCAGGCACCAGTCGCGCATTCACCTCATCGGGTTGCTGTTCAGTGCCCATCCGGACCTGGACAAATTGCTGGCAGATCACCTGCGCTTCCATGGCGGATTGAACCGGTACCGACACATCAGACGTCGGAGTCAAGGTGGCAGCAAGCAGGAGCGATAGCAGCATGATTCAGCACATGGGAGTCAGTAGCAGAAGCCAGATAAACAAAAAGCCGTGGCACCAGAGGTACCACGGCTTTCTTAAATTCTGTAAAAATTACAGAGCGGTTACGTTCTCAGCCTGCGGGCCTTTCTGACCTTGGGTCACAGAGAACTGTACGCGCTGACCTTCAGCCAGGGTACGGAAACCGTTACCTTGAATGGCGCTGAAGTGAACGAAAACGTCCGGGCCGTTTTCTTGCTGGATGAAGCCAAAACCTTTGGTTTCGTTGAAAAACTTAACGGTACCGGTGATCATGTTAGACATATCTTTTAAACCTGTATTCAAAATAATTACTTATGCTTTTCAGCGGGTAAAGCTCAAAAAACGGGATTAACTTATGAACAACAGGACAAGATGTAAAACATCAAATTCATTGACATAACTATCGCCCTTTCAAGCTGTCTGTGATTATACGTGGCTTTGTAGATTACGCAAACAAATTTGTGCCCTGCCAATGACAGGGCACAAGCCGTTATAAGGTGGCTGCTTCCAACGCTTCCACCAATGATCTGAGAAAACGGGCCGCTTCCCCGCCAGTGCAGGCTCGGTGGTCAAATGTCATCGACAGCGGCAATGCCCTAACGGGACGTGCCTCCCCATGGATGAACACCACTTTTTCAAACAATTTGCCAGCCCCAATGATGGCCACCTGCGGCGGCGTGACGATAGGGCTGGCATAGCGGCCCGCGATGGCGCCGAAGTTGGTGAGTGTGATGGTCGCCCCCTGCAACATCTCGCGCGGCACGGCGCGCGCCTTCACATCGGCGATCATCCGATCCAGCCCCTGCCGGATATCCGCCCCCTCCCGCTCGGCCACGTTCTCCATCACCGGCACATAAAGGCCATGCTTTGAATCCACCGCGATGGCTACATTGACCTCTTTGAACAACCTTCTTGACAGGGTTTCACCATCAAACCAGGCGTTCATCGCGGGCTCGGCGCAGCATGCAACGCCAATGGCCTTGATCAGGCGCACCGTTACATCCTCATCAGGGCGCCAATGACGCAAATCCACCTCATCGGTGATGCTGACCGGCACCACTGTCTGATGAGAGAGCTCCATCGCCTTGGCCATGGCCCGCCGTGACCCTTTGAGGAACTCGTTGCCACTGATCTGCTGTGACTCGAATGCCTGCTGTACATCCAGCTCGGTCACCATGCCGCCGCTGCCACTTCCCTTGATCCGGTCGATATCCAGACCCAGTTTTTGTGCCAGCAGTCGCACCGCAGGCATGGCTTGCACCAGCGCGCCACCCGGGGCAATGGCCCCCACCACGAAGTGATCCTCGATATGTTGCTGATGGGCGCTCACCTTGCCCACCACTGTGCCATCATCCTCCCCCCCCTCAAACTCCACCAGCGGCGCACCGATATGGAGGATATCCCCCTCGGCGCCGCAGAGACGGGCAATCACCCCAGCTACCGGAGAGGGTACATCCACCAGCGCCTTGGCCGTTTCCACCGACAACAGCACCTGATCGACCGCAACGGTATCACCGGCACTCACCTTCCATTCGACGATCTCGGCTTCTGCCAACCCTTCACCCAGATCCGGTAATTTGAAAAATTTCATAGCCACTGGTTCTCCATCAGCTGGTGAGCGGCATCAGCGATATCCTGCTCGGTGATGAGGTAATACGCTTCGTTGCGATAGTAGGGGACGGCGGCATCCACGCCGGTCAGCCGCTTGGGCGGCGCCTTGAGGCTAGGAAGTGCCTGCTCGGTCACCCGCGCCACGATTTCGGCCCCGACCCCGAAGCTACCACACGCCTCGTGCACCACCAGCAAGCGGCCGGTCTTGCGCACCGAGGTGAGGATGGTCTCCATATCCAGCGGCTTGATGGTGGCCAGATCCAGCACCTCGCACTGGATATCCTGCTCGGCCAGCAGGTTCGCCGCCCGCATCACCTCCTGAACGCAGGCCCCCCAAGCCACTACCGTAATATCGCGGCCCGGGCGCAGGGTGAAACAGACATCCAGCGGCAGGCCGACACCGTCATCCACCACCTCGGATTTCATCGAGCGGTAGATGCGATCCGGTTCGAAAAACATCACGGGATCCGGATCGCGGATGGCCGACAGCAGCAGGCCATAGGCACGCCTCGGGCTGGAGGGGATCACTACCCGTAGCCCAGGAATATGGGCAAACAGCGCCTCGACACTCTCGCTATGGTGTTCCGGCGAGTGAATGCCAGCACCATACGGGGAGCGATAGACAAGGGGACAGGAGAGACGGCCACGGGTGCGGTTTCGCATCCGCGCCGCCTGACAGATGATCTGCTCCATCCCGGGGAAGATGAAGCCCTGAAACTGGAACTCAGCCACCGGCTTGAGCCCTTGGGTCGCCATGCCGACCGCCACCCCGGCGATCAATCCTTCGGCCAGCGGCGTGTCGATCACCCGCTTGAAACCGAACTTTTCGCGCAGCCCCACGGTAGCGCGAAACACCCCGCCGTTGACCCCCACATCCTCGCCTAGTACCACCACATCCGGGTCATGCTCCATCTCGTAGTGAAGGGCCATGTTGACCGCTTCCAGCAAACTGATCTCACTCATGGCCAACCTCCTGCTTCATCCCCTTGGCAATCACTCGCTCGCGCTGGGGCAAGAGTTCGGCGGGCAGGCTGGCGTAGTGATAATCGAGCATCGCCTCCGGCGGCTGGGGCGCCATCGCCTCATAGCGGGCGACCGCTTGCTCCACCTCTCGGGTGGCTTCCGCCAGCAGGCTCTGCTCCTGCTCTTCATCCCACCAGCCCTGGCTGTGCATAAACTGGCGCAGCCGCTTGACCGGCTCTTTCGCCCAAGCGGCCTCGACCTCGGCCCCGTCGCGATAGCGAGTGGCATCATCGGCCGTGGTGTGATCGCCGAGACGATAACTGACCGCCTCGATCAAAGTCGGCCCCTTGCCACTGCGTGCCCGCTCGACGGCACTGCGCGCGGCATCGTAGACCGCCACCACATCGTTGCCATCCACTTGCAGGCTGCGCACCCCGGCGCCAATCCCCTTCTGGGCCAGCGTAGAAGCGCTCGATTGCAACTTGCGTGGCACCGAGATGGCCCACTGGTTGTTGTTGACGATGATGACCATCGGCAGGTGCCAGACCCCGGCGCAGTTGAGCCCCTCCAGAAAATCCCCCTTGGAGGTGCCGCCATCGCCGATAGTGACTACGGCAACGCGTGGTTGATTACGCAGTTTGAAGGCAGAGGCTATGCCGCAGGCATGGGTGATCTGGGTGGCGATGGGGACGCAGATGGGGAGATCTTCAGAGGGACTCCCATCGGGTTTGAGAAAAAAACTGCCCCGCTCGTCCCCACCCCAATATTGCAGGTTTTTCTCCATCGGAACGCCCCGCACATAGAGGGTGGGCATGTCCCGATAGTAGGGAACGTAGACATCCTGCGACTGCATGGCGAGACCGATGCCAATCCCCACTGCTTCTGCGCCGAGATGGGAGGGAAAAGTACCGAGCTTGCCGGTTCGTTGCAGCGCAATCGCTTTTTTGTCATAGCTGCGCACCATCACCATATTGCGGTAGAAGGTGTGCAGTATCGCCTTGTCCAGCCAGGTCGGTAAGGTGGCGACCGGGCACCCTTCCGCATCGAGGTAACGAAGGAAAGGGATGTCGACATGGGTCATAACTGGCTCCTTGCCGTTGTAGGCGTCACCGATGCTGGCGACACTTAGATGTAAATACCTTGTTAAACAAAAAGCAAAGGAATTTACCCAGGTAAGACCAGTAGAAACTTCTTTAAAGTAGCGAAGGAGCTGAATTTTCGGCGATGAGTGGCAAGGTATGCCGTAAATGGTGCAACTTTGCGACGGCCAAGACAGGATGCTATGGGTGGCCCAGAGCGGCAAGGCGCTTAAGATGAACCAGGTGCGGCTCACAGTGCTGTTTGGCGACAACTCTCAGGGTGGTGGATTTGGCACCACAGCTCAGCTCAAAAAACAGCCAAGGTTGACACGAGCTGACCAATATTTATCCACTTGACCCAAGGCGTACAGCTAAACGGGCTACGGTTTGCTATCTTGCGGCCATCACTCGCGTTTAGAGCAATCAACACCCATGAGCATTATTTTGGGCATCGATCCGGGTTCGCGGATCACCGGATACGGGGTTATCCGGGTCGTGGGCGGCAAGGCCGAATACTTGGGCTCTGGCTGCATCCGCACCGATTGCGGCGAGCTGCCGGAGCGCCTCAAGCAGGTCTATGACGGGGTATGCGAGATCATCACCCAGTTCAAACCCACCGAGTTTGCCATCGAGCGGGTCTTTATGGCCCGCAACGCCGACTCGGCTCTGAAACTGGGGCAGGCCCGGGGCAGCGCCATCGTCGCAGCAGTCAACGCCTACCTGCCGGTGAGCGAGTACTCCGCCACCCAGATCAAGCAGGCGGTGGTCGGCACCGGCGGCGCCGCCAAGGAGCAGGTGCAGCATATGGTGACCCATCTGCTGAAACTCTCCGCCACCCCGCAGGCTGATGCGGCAGATGCCCTCGGCGTCGCGCTCTGCCACCTGCACACCCGCCAGAGCCTGATCAAGATGGCCGGCCGCGCCAGCAGCTCGGTACGTGGCCGCTATCGCTGAGCCCTTGCTGGCCAAAACACCGTTCTGTCGATAAATAAAAACCGCCCCGGATCTTCGGGGCGGTTTTGCTTGGCCGTTTTATTTGACCGCTTAGCGTGCCGAAATGGTGATGCTGGCGAGATCGATCAGATTGACCGCTCCCTTTTGACCCCCTGCATCGTTGTAGGTGTCGTTCACCTTCAGATAACTCATGTTGTAGAAATCGCTGACCCGGATCTCATACTCCCCAGTGGGCAGATCCACCACGAAAGGCGTCGAGTCACGCAGCGGTTTGAGGTCGCCCTCTTTCATCACATGGGGCATCTGCACCACGCCGCTGGCGACCACCTGGCCACCACTCACTACCGAGATCCGTTTCACTCCGTTGGTCACCCCCAGATTGATGGCATGCTGGGCATTGCTGTATTGCAGGCGAATAGCGTTCTTGCCATCGAGCTTGACCCCCTGCACCAGCAAGCTGTCGTCGGGGCGGCCCCAATCCTTGAGGTAAGGGACAGGAATGGCCCCGTCGGCAGCGTTCACGTTCCCGGTATGGGAGACGTTGGCCGCATCGATGGCGATATGTTGCAGCGCAGGCTGATAGCAAACCGGCTTGGCATGATGGGAGCGGTTGCCGGACTCCGGATAGACCGCCTCGGCACTGTAGCAATAGGCCTGGCCCGGCTGTAACACCATGTCGTCGACCCAGCTGGTCGCACGATCCAGCCCGGAAGCCACCCGCTTGCCATCCCGATAGATGTTGTAGCTGAGCGCCCCCTTGTTGACATGGTCCTGCAGGGCAACGACCAGCTTGCCACTCTGCTCGCTAACCCCGAGCAGGGTCGGCTCGGTCGGTGCAAACACCTGCCGGTTCTCGACATCCAGCGGCGCCACATCCCTGATCAGGCGGATCCCCTGATCGTCCGCCACGGCGGCACCGAGCGTCACTTCGATCCGGTTGCTGGCGGCCAGCATCCCTTCACTGATCAGCTCCCCAACCGGGGCACCATTGAGGGTAATCCCGCGCACCGGATAGTAACTGCCCTCCCCGCCCAGCTCCGGCTGGTGCAGCACGATATCGATCTGCTTGCCACGGTAGTTGAGCCCCTTGAGCGCGGCCTCGGGCTTGGCCCCCATCAGCTTGTGCAGGTGAGCGGTGACAAACGGCTTGATCCGGATCCCCCCCTCTTCCACTTTGTAGCCGAAGGCAGTGTCGGTCACCATGCCAAGGTAGCCCCCGACAGACCAGAGCTGACGCTGGGAGTTGATCACCGGCCCGGTCAAATCGGGATGGGTCAGATCCATCAGAGAGGGCTGGCCGGAGAGCCACTCGAGGTTCTCCATGTTGGAGAGGTTCAGGGCGGCGCCGCGCATCAGGGAGTCGATATGGTGATCGACCACGGCAACGTTCTGCACCATGGCCGCCGCCTTCAGCCCGTAGGCGGAGACGAAGGGCCAGATGGCGCGGTTATGGTAAACCGGCATATCGGGTTGCTGCGGGAAGTAGACCGGCGCGCCATAAGGACCCATGGGATAGCGGCTGATAATCTCTTTGGCCTGCGCCTCATCGGCAACACCGGCCAGAATAGCGAGGGATTCCCCCAATAGATCGAACTTGTAGGCTGGGCTCTGATCGGTACTGGTGTTAATCAGGCTGGCATACATCTTCTCGTCCGCCAGCCAGAAAGCGCGATTGATCGCCAGTTTCAGCTCACCCGCCCACTGGCTGTAGCGGCTTGCCAGCTCATCGCGCCCCAGTTCACCCGCCACCCGCGCAGCCAGCAGCAACCCCTGATAGTGGGTCACGTTGGTGGAGAGGGATTTGCTCATGCCGATGTGAGCGATATCGGCGGTGATCCACTTGGCATAGGTCTGGTCGCGCCAATCGAGGAAGGATTGCTCGCCGACATAGAGACCATCTGCGCTATCAAAGGCGGCCAGACGATCACTCTCTATGGTGTTGCTCAGCCCTTCAAACACCTCGGGCAAGAACGCGCTGCGCTCAACATCCGGCAGTGCGGCCAGCACCCGCTCGGCGCCCAGGGCCCAGCTCATGCGATCGGTACTGATGGGCCAACTACCACCGGTACCGGTATCCTGAATGATCTGGCGTCCTTGCGGGATCAAACTGTCCAGATCGCTTGTCAGCTCGGCTCTGAAATCAGAGAGTTTGAATTGCAGGGAGTTGCGCGCACGCTGTGGATCAAGTGCCCCCAGCCCCAGATCGGTGGCGTAGGAGAGATCCCGCGTCCAGACGTAATGCCACTTGGCGCCGGTTTCAAAGCAGTCACAGGGGATCGCCTGCCCCCCGTTGTAACTGCCATCCTTGACCTGAGCCACGCTGTTCTGGCGCATCTCGTGAGCGGCCAGTGCAAACAGGGCATCAAACACCATGTTGCCGGAGCGCAGGCGGGGCAGACCTGCTTGCTCCTGATAGGTGGTAAAGTTCTCGCCCGGATCACGTAACTCCTGAGTGGTCGACTGCGCATAGCTACGATACTCGTCACTGGCCTGCTTGACCGAGAAGGTGGCCGTTTCCGTCACCCCGGGTTTATAGGTCTCATACTCGCGCTTCTCGATCAGCTCGTGTCCTTCATGGGGATTGATCATGCCAAGGTCTCCCTCTCCTGCAACGCTGACCTGCAACAGGGGGGCATTCTCATCCTGGCTGGCATCCAGCAGGAACTTGTAATACCCCTCCTGATCCACCCGCACTGTTGCCAGCTGGCACTGAGCATCGCAGCGCTGCATCTTGACCGGGTTGTTCAATGCAATGATGCCATTGAGCCCAAAGCCGATCCCCTCCTGCGCGGAGGCGATCTTTATCTTGTGCTCACCCGCCGTCAGCTTGGCCACCATCACATACTGCTTGTCCCCCTGATAGACCATCTGCAGGACAGGCTCCAGATTGCCATCAATCCCTTTCAGATAGAGACTCTCGCTGTAATTGGGGTCATCACGCACCATGGAAAACTCGATTGCCGGTGCAGCCAGATCGGCATTAGTCACCTTGACCTGAATGTCGAGCAACCCCTTTTCAGTCACCACCAGACGGTTGTTCTGCCCGTTGTTCTGGTAGTACATGGGATAGACCTGACCGGGGAAGATGCTGGTCTCCTTGCGGGAATCCGCAGAGAAATCGGGATATTTGGTCCACTCGGGGCCAGCCACTTTGAACGGGGACATACCCGAGTTCATCTTCAGGTTGTCCAGACGATAGACCCCATCCTTGAAGGTCAGTTTGAACTTCTCCTCACGGCCCCAGCCGCTAAATTCGCCAACCATATAGAGATCAAAATCCCAGGGCGCCTTCACCTGCGGTTTGACCCCGTTATCGCTACCGCTGGATGAGCTGTCGTTACAACCGGACAAAAGAACCCCGCCGCAGCATAACGCTACGGATAAAGCCAATGGACGAATTTTCATATTTTCCCTTCGTTACTTTTTTGTTTTGTTATTGAAACAGCATTGAGTAAAACCGTTTTTGCCAGTCTACGTGGTCGGCATTCACCAGAAAAATAGACCACATCACCATCGGCATAGATAACATCTATAACCAGATGAAATTACGTGATCCCCCGCACCAAACCGGCTATCAGGCGGTCAAAAAAATTGAATACAACGTGAAGGGAGCCACATAAAAATAGCCAGTCAGTGAAGGGGGATAATTGACAGTCCAGGGTGATTACACTAGCTTGGCGCACCACCCGCTTATGACCGGATACCATATTCGTGGACAAACATCTAAGACAGTTTATTGAAGTGGCCACCCACAAAAATGTCAGTCTGGCCGCCAGAGAGATGGGGCTCAGTCAGCCGACGCTGACCCACAACATGAAAAATCTTGAGAAGAGTCTGGGAACGACCTTGCTGGTCAGACATGCCAGCGGAGTGTCACTTACCGCAGCCGGAGAGCTGCTGCTGGAGCAGGCTCGCATGATGCAGCGGATCTACGATGATACCCTCAGGCAGCTTGCTACCCTGCACGAACGCACCGCTAGGCCGCTAAGCGTGGGCACCTGACATGCGTGGTGGCAGCCGGTATTGCAACCTGTCACCGCCCGCTATCAACAGGCCAACCCATCCTGCGCCATCAATATTGACGTCGGCAACCATCTGCGCTTGCTCGATCTGCTGTTGG
>NZ_JBODRQ010000053.1:0-21132 GCF_050633025.1 Aeromonas sp. | reverse complement strand
CCCTGCTGGGCGGCACCAACATGGCGGCCGTCCACCTGGCTGATGCGGTAGGTGGCAGCCTGTTCCTCGGCTTCATCTCTGCGGTCGCCTTCGCCACCATTCTGGCGGTAGTCGCCGGATTGACCCTGGCGGGTGCCTCTGCGGTCTCTCACGACCTCTATGCCAGCGTGCTGAAAAAGGGCAAAGCCAACGAAGTGGACGAACTGCGGATCTCCAAGTTGACCACCCTGGTTCTGGGGGTTGTCGCCATCGGCCTTGGTATCCTGTTCGAGAAACAGAACATCGCCTTCATGGTGGGGCTGGCCTTCTCCATCGCGGCCAGTTGCAACTTCCCGGTGCTGTTCCTCTCGATGTTCTGGTCACGCCTGACCACCCGTGGCGCCGTCTACGGTGGCTGGCTGGGGCTGGTGAGCGCAGTAACCCTGATGATCCTGGGCCCGACCGTGTGGGTGAAAGTGCTGGGCCACGCCCAGGCTATCTTCCCCTACGAATACCCTGCTCTCTTCTCCATGGGGCTGGCCTTCGCCGGGATCTGGTTCTTCTCCATCACCGACAGCTCCCAGAACGCCGCCGACGAACATGCCAAATTCCTGCCGCAGTTCGTTCGCTCCCAGACCGGGCTGGGTGCTTCTGGCGCCACCTCCCACTGATGAGTCAATCACACTACCAAGCCGGCCTCGTGCCGGCTTTTTTTATTGCCCATCAATCGGCTGCACGCCCCGCTTGCCCCGATCAAGGTCACACTTCTCGCTAAAACTTTCGGGGGATCTGTGCCATAATGCGCGCCATTTGACAGACCAATCGGGACACATACCTTGTTAAGTAGCAACAACATCACCATGCAGTTCGGCGCCAAGCCGCTGTTTGAGAACATCAACGTCAAGTTTGGCGGCGGCAACCGCTATGGCCTTATCGGCGCCAACGGCTGTGGCAAGTCCACCTTTATGAAGATCCTCGGCGGTGATCTGGAGCCCACTGGCGGTAATGTGAGCCTGGACGTCAACGAGCGCATCGGTAAGCTGCGTCAGGATCAGTTCGCCTACGAAGATATGCGCGTACTGGACGTGGTCATGATGGGTCACACCGAGCTGTGGGCGGCCATCGCCGAGCGCGATGCCATCTACGCCAACCTCGAAGCCACCGACGACGACTACATGAAGGCCGCCGAGCTGGAAGGTCTGGTCGCCGAGTATGACGGCTATACCGCCGAATCTCGCGCAGGCGAACTGCTGCTGGGTGCCGGTATTCCCATCGAGCAGCACAACGGCCCGATGAGTGAAGTGGCGCCAGGCTGGAAACTGCGGGTGCTGCTGGCACAGGCGCTGTTCTCCAACCCTGACATCCTGCTGCTGGACGAACCGACCAACAACCTGGATATCAACACCATCCGCTGGCTGGAGCAGGTGCTTAACGATCGTGAAAGTACCATGATCATCATCTCTCACGACCGTCACTTCCTGAACTCCGTCTGTACTCACATGGCGGATCTGGACTACGGCGAGCTGCGCGTCTATCCGGGTAACTACGATGACTACATGCTGGCCGCCACTCAGGCGCGCGAGCGTCTGCTGGCCGACAACGCCAAGAAGAAGGCCCAGATCGCCGATCTGCAATCCTTCGTCTCCCGTTTCAGTGCCAACGCCTCCAAGTCCAGCCAGGCCACCTCCCGCCTCAAGCAGATCGACAAGATCAAGATTGAGGAAGTGAAGGTCTCCAGCCGTCAGAACCCCTTCATCCGCTTCGAGCAGGAGAAGAAGCTCTACCGCAACATTCTGGAAATTGAAGGCGTCTCCAAGGGTTATGGTGAAGGTCCCCTGTTCAAAGGCCTCAACATGATGCTGGAAGTGGGTGAGAAGGTCGCCATTCTGGGTACCAACGGTATCGGTAAATCGACCCTGATCAAGACGCTGGTTGGCGCGCTGGCACCGGACAGCGGTACTATCAAGTGGTCCGAGAATGCCCAGATCGGTTACTACGCCCAGGATCACGCCGAAGATTTCGACACCGATCTCAACGTGTTCGACTGGATGGCCCAGTGGAAACAGGAGAACGAAGATGAGCAGGCGGTTCGCTCTATCCTCGGTCGTCTGCTCTTCTCCCAGGACGACATCAAGAAGCCGGTCAAGGTGCTCTCCGGTGGTGAACAGGGCCGCATGCTGTTCGGCAAGCTGATGATGCAGCGCCCCAACATCCTGATCATGGATGAGCCGACCAACCACCTAGACATGGAATCTATCGAATCCTTGAACCTGGCTCTCGAGATGTACAAGGGCACCCTGATCTTCGTCTCCCATGACCGCGAATTCGTCTCCTCTCTGGCGACCCGCATCCTCGAGCTGAGCGAAGATGGTATCCGCGACTTCGGTGGCACCTACGAGGATTACCTGCGCACCCAGGGCGTGGTATAACCCCGCTCCTGCACAAGTGCGCAATGAAAAACCGGCACTCAGGTGCCGGTTTTTTTATATCCCGTATTTAGACGACTGAGATGGCGTATAGCAGTGGTGTGACTACACACCACAGAGCAGAGAGCAGAGCTTGAGTCTCCCCCTCTTGCCCATAGAAAAAAAACGGCTCCATCAGGGAGCCGTTTTCAATGGATTGCGCAGTGCCGATTACTCGACGGTCGCTTCCACACTGGTGAAGTACTCGATCTTGGCCGCTTTGCGCAGCTCGTCGATCAGAGACTTGTAATCCACCTGTGCTTTGCCCTGACCCAGCTGAGCTTGCAGCATGGCGGCCATGCCGGATGCGGCGGCAGGGACGTTGACCTTGTCCAGCGCGACCACAACGCGGTCACCATTGGTCTCGGCAACCAGAGCCACGCTCGGCTTGCCGTCTATCGGATGAGGCAGCGTGAACGCCTGGGCAATCAGGTTCTGATCCAGCTCGCGATCGAAGCGGGCAACCCCTTTGTGGGTCTCCACTTTCAGACCGAGTGCAGTCAGATCGGCGGTGATGCTTTCACCGACCTTCAGCTTGTCCAGCAGGCCCTGCGCCTTGCCACGGGCCACTTCACCGGCCTTGTCATGCTTGATGGCGGCAATCACCTGCTCTTTCACTTCCGCCAGCGGCTTGACGGCCTTCGGCTGGTGACCGGTGATGTGCAGCACCAGCGCCTTGCCATCTGCCAGCTCGATCACGTCGGAGTTGGTGTTGTCATCGCGCAGTTGCTCGGAGAACGCCACGGAGAGCACCTTGGGATCGTTCAGCGGAGCCGGGGCGCTCGCCTGGGTGAAGAAATCGGAAGATTGAACCTTCATCCCCATGGCATCAGCGGTCAGATCCAGCGAGTCCGGGTTTTCGAAGCTGTTGTCAGCCATCTTCTGCTGCTCGGCAAAGAACAGCTCCTTGGCCTTGTCAGCTTGCAGACGAGTGATGGTCTCTTCTTTCACATCGGCAAACGGCTTGGTCTGGGCTGCTTCAACCCCCAGCAGCTTGATGATGTGGAAACCGAACGGGCTCTTCACCACGCCGGAGAGATCGCCAGCCTTGTTCAGGGCGAACGCGGCTTTCTCGAAGGCCGGATCCATCACCCCTTTCTCGAACCAGTCCAGCTCGCCGCCTTTTTTGGCAGAGAAGGTATCGGAAGAGTCAGCCTTGGCCAGTGCAGCGAAATCTTCACCCGCCTTGGCTTTGGTCAGCACGGCTTCTGCTTTCTGATCGGCCGCTTTCTCATCCTTGCCAAACGGGATCAGGATATGAGCCACATGGCGACGCTCGGCACGCTGGAACAGATCCTGGTGCTGATCGTAGTAATCCTGGGCATCCTGCTCGGTGACCTTGATATCCTTGGCGAGATTGACAGCGTCCAGCAGCAGATAGTCGACCTTGACCTGCTCGTCGTTCATGAAACGGGCGCCATTTGTCTTATAGTACTGCTCAAGCTCGTTGTCGGAGACCTGAACATCAGCCATGTAGTTGGCGGCAGCCAGACGAACCAGACGCAGATCACGAGTCTGGTTATAGAGCTTGTCGAGCTGCTCCGCTTCACCCTTGAGGGAGAATTCGGTACCCAACAGGGCGCTCATTAACTGTTGACGCACCATGTCCTGACGCAGGGAGTCACGGAACATTTCGGGAGTCATACCGGCACGGCGGATCAGCTGCAGGTAGCGATCGTTGTTGAACTTGCTGTTCTCGGCAAACTCGGGCATGGCAACGATGGCCTGCTTGATCTGCTCATCGCTGACGCGCAGACCCAGCTCACGGGCCTTGCTATCCAGCAGCGCCTGATCGATCAGGCGATCCAGCACACCGCGACGGAACTGTTTCATGTAATCGGGGTTAGCGGCCAGCTGGCTAAATGCCTCTCCCATCTGGGATTCCATGCGGGCGCGCTCGTTACGGTAGGCATTTTCCAGTGCCGCAGCACTGATCTCGGTGCCATTGACGGTGGCGGGGGCGGTACGGGCCGGGCCGTTCAGGTAACTACCTACACCAGCCAAGGCAAAGGAGAGGATGATCAGGCCCAAGATAACCTTGGCTACCTTGCCCTGCGCCCCTTCGCGTAGTTTATCCAACATCATGTTTGTACTTATGCTCCCGAACTCGATGGGCGTAAATAATAAAAAGGCGCACCGATTGCGATGCGCCTTGGTCAATCAGTATGAGAGAAGACTCTCTAACTTGTCTGGTCTGCGACCAAGGACGGTAGCCGACGGATATCAGCGACCGACTTAGTTAACAGCGTCTTTCAGGGCCTTACCGGCTTTGAAGGCAGGAACTTTACCGGCAGCGATTTCGATAGTCGCACCAGTTTGCGGGTTACGGCCTGAACGGGCCGCACGCTCGCGAACAGCGAAAGTGCCGAAACCAACCAGAGCGACCTGGTCACCCTCTTTCAGCGCTTCACCCACAGCATCAATAAAGGCATCCAAGGCACGGCCAGCAGCAGCTTTGGAGATATCGGCACCGTCTGCAATCTTGTCAATCAGTTGAGATTTATTCACTCTTATATTCCCCTTTTATCAAACACCGCTGCGGCGCTGATTTCCCTGGCCACAACAAGTGGAGGTTTTATAGCAAGCCTCCTGACCAGTTGCAAGTGACAATCTGGCGCAAACCCGCGCCACACAACGCATTGCGACTCATCACGAGTACCCGATCGGTGGTCAAGGCTACTTCCGTTATCGGGCGCATGCAAGCCTTAACCACCTGCCGAATGCACCAAATTTGCGGCGCATCAACATTTACACGACAGAAACGCGCTCAAACCCTTGCGGATTGTCCTGCAGCGCCAGTTCCAGTACCTCGTCAATCCAGCGAACCGGATAGATTTCAAGGTCTTGTTTGACGTTTGCCGGGATCTCCTCGAGGTCACGTTCGTTCTCTTTCGGAATAAGCACTCGCTTGATGCCGCCACGGTGGGCTGCCAGCAACTTCTCCTTGAGACCCCCGATGGGCAGCACTTCGCCGCGCAAGGTGATCTCCCCTGTCATCGCCACATCAGCACGAACCGGATTACCGGTCAAGCTGGAGACCAGGGCGGTACACATGGCGATACCGGCGCTCGGACCATCTTTCGGGGTCGCCCCTTCCGGTACGTGCACGTGGATATCGCGCTTCTCGTAGAAGTCGGCGTTGATGCGCAGCTTCTCGGCACGGGCTCGTACGACCGTCATAGCCGCCTGGATGGACTCCTGCATCACATCACCGAGAGAACCGGTATAAGTGAGCTTGCCCTTGCCCGGCATGTTGGTGGTCTCGATGGTGAGCAGATCGCCCCCCACTTCGGTCCACGCCAGACCACACACCTGACCCACTTGATTCTGGTCGGTGGCCTTGCCGTAATCGAAACGCTGCACCCCGAGGAACTCCTTGAGGTTCTCCTGATTGACCTGAACATGCTTGATGCTCTTGTCCAGCAGGATGCGCTTGACCGCCTTGCGACAAATCTTGGAGATCTCGCGCTCCAGACTCCGCACCCCCGCCTCGCGGGTGTAGTAGCGGATCACTCCGACCAGGGCAGAATCTTCGATGGTGATCTCGGACTCTTTCAGGCCGTTGCGCTGGATCTGCTTGGCAACCAGATGCTGCTTGGCGATGTTGAGCTTCTCATCTTCGGTGTAACCGGAGAGACGGATCACTTCCATCCGGTCCAGCAAGGGGCCCGGGATGTTCATGGAGTTGGAGGTGGCCACGAACATCACGTCCGACAGGTCATAATCCACTTCCAGATAGTGATCGTTGAAGCTGTTGTTCTGTTCCGGATCCAGCACTTCCAGCAGGGCGGATGCGGGATCGCCACGCATGTCCGAGCTCATCTTGTCGATCTCGTCGAGCAGGAACAGCGGGTTCTTCACGCCGACTTTCGCCATCTTCTGGATGAGTTTGCCGGGCATGGAACCGATATAGGTACGGCGGTGACCGCGGATCTCCGCCTCATCACGCACCCCACCGAGGGCCATCCGCACATATTTGCGGCCGGTCGCCTTGGCGATGGATTGGCCCAGCGAGGTCTTGCCCACACCGGGAGGGCCAACCAGACAGAGGATGGGGCCCTTGAGCTTGTTCACCCGCGCCTGCACCGCCAGATATTCGAGAATGCGATCCTTGACCTTCTCAAGACCATAGTGATCGGCATCCAGCACCTCTTGCGCCTTGCCCAGGTCTTTCTTGACCTTGGAGCGCGCCTTCCACGGCACCTGTACCATCCAGTCCACATAGCTGCGAACCACGGTTGCCTCGGCAGACATGGGAGACATCATCTTCAGCTTGGCAAGCTCGGCCTGGGCCTTTTCACGGGCATCTTCCGGCATGCCTGCCTCTTCAATCTTGCGATTGAGGGCTTCAAACTCATCCGGGCTATCTTCCAGCTCACCCAGCTCTTTCTGGATGGCCTTCATCTGCTCGTTGAGGTAATACTCGCGCTGGCTCTTCTCCATCTGCTTCTTGACGCGAGTACGGATGCGCTTCTCGACCTGCAGCAGGTCAATTTCCGACTCCATCATCGCCATCAGGAATTCGATGCGCTCGGATACCGAGACGATCTCCAGCACCTTCTGCTTGTCTTCCAGCTTGAGCGGCATGTGGGCCGCCATAGTGTCAGCCAGACGCGCAGCATCGTCGATCGCCGAGATCGAGGTCAGTACCTCGGGCGGGATCTTCTTGTTGAGCTTGATATAGCCTTCAAACTGGCCGATGGCGGAGCGAACCAGTACTTCCTGATCCTTCTCCTCAATGGCTTGTGAGGGGATGTACTGGGCCTCGCAGACAAAGAAGTCCTTGTCGTCGATCATCCGCTCCAGGCGGGCACGCTGCCCACCCTCTACCAGCACCTTGACGGTGCCATCCGGCAGTTTGAGCATCTGCAGAATATTGGCCACTGTTCCGACGGTGAAGATCTCCTCCACGGTCGGCTCATCGGTTGACGCATCCTTCTGGGCCACCAGCAGAACTTTCTTGTCCTGCTCCATGGCCGCTTCCAGACAGCGAATGGATTTTTCCCGCCCCACAAAGAGTGGAATGACCATGTGGGGATAAACCACCACGTCACGAAGAGGCAGGACGGGAATCTCGATGCGTTCTGAACGCTCTAGGTTCATATATGTCCTCTCGGCTTGTTATACCGTTGGCAAAGCGCTTGGCTGAGTATATGGGGGCGCTCCAACGAGATTCAATCGTCTAAACTGCAAAAAGCATGAAAGGGGCAAAAAGCCCCTTCCATTTGATTAAAAATCAGACAGTTACTCTGATGCGGCGGCTTGAGTCTCGGGATTTTCGTAGATCATCAGGGGCGCGGAGTCACCCTTGATCACGGTCTCGTCGATCACCACCTTGCTGACGCCCTCCAGAGAAGGCAGGTCATACATGGTATCCAGCAGCACGGCTTCCACGATGGAACGCAGACCCCGGGCACCGGTTTTGCGCTCCATCGCCTTGCGAGCGATAGCATGGAGGGCATCTTCGCGGAACTCCAGCTCAACCCCTTCCAGATCGAACAGCGCGGAATACTGCTTGGTCAGCGCGTTTTTCGGCTCTTGCAGGATCTGGATAAGTGCAGCCTCGTCCAGTTCGGTCAGGGTCGCCACCACCGGTAGACGACCGATGAACTCGGGGATCAGACCATATTTGATCAGATCTTCCGGCTCTACCTTGGCGAAGGTCTCGCTCAGGGTAGCCTTGGCATCCTTGGATTTCACCTCGGCGCCAAAACCGATACCGGTTCCCTTGACGGAGCGCTGCTCGATCACCTTGTCCAGACCGGCAAAGGCACCGCCGCAGATGAAGAGGATCTTGGAGGTATCAACCTGCAAGAACTCCTGTTGCGGATGCTTGCGACCACCTTGCGGCGGCACGGAAGCGATGGTCCCTTCGATCAGCTTGAGCAGTGCCTGCTGTACCCCTTCCCCGGAGACATCGCGGGTGATGGAAGGGTTGTCCGACTTGCGGGAGATCTTGTCGATCTCGTCGATATAGACGATGCCACGCTGGGCCTTCTCTACGTCGTAGTCGCACTTTTGCAGCAGCTTCTGGATGATGTTCTCCACGTCCTCGCCCACGTAACCGGCTTCGGTCAGGGTGGTCGCATCGGCCATGGTGAAGGGCACATCCAGCAGACGCGCCAGGGTCTCGGCCAGCAGGGTTTTACCGCTACCGGTCGGGCCAATCAGCAGGATGTTGGATTTGCCGAGCTCCACACCACTGTTTTCGCCGCTGTTACGCAGACGCTTGTAGTGATTGTAGACGGCAACGGCCAACACCTTCTTGGCGTACTCCTGCCCGATCACATAGTCATCGAGGTGAGCACGGATCTGATGAGGGGTCGGCAGCTCATTGCCATCACGCTTGGGAGAGATCTCGCGGATCTCTTCACGGATGATGTCATTACACAGTTCGACACACTCATCACATATGTAGACGGAAGGGCCAGCGATCAGCTTACGCACTTCATGCTGGCTTTTGCCGCAAAAAGAGCAGTAGAGCAGCTTATCACCCTCACCCTTGCGTTTCTCTGTCATTCAGCAACCTCGTTTTATCAATAGAGGATGGATCGGCCTGTTGAGTTTACAACAGACCGGGAGACCCTGCTCAGCTACGCTGGCTCAGGACACCGTCGACCAGACCATAGGCCACGGCCTGCTCAGCGGACATGAAGTTGTCACGATCGGTGTCACGCTCGATGGTAGCCATGTCCTGACCGGTGTGGAACGCCAAGCGCTCGTTCAGGGTATTTTTGATCTTCAGGATCTCCTGGGCGTGGATCTGGATATCAGATGCCTGACCCTGGAAGCCACCCAACGGCTGGTGGATCATCACGCGGGCGTTAGGCAGGCAGAAACGCTTGCCCTTGGCACCACCGGCCAGCAGGAAGGCACCCATGGAGCAGGCCTGCCCCATGCAGACGGTGCTGACATCCGGCTTGATGAACTGCATGGTGTCATAGATGGACATGCCCGCAGTCACCGAACCACCCGGCGAGTTGATGTAGATATAGATGTCCTTGTCCGGATTCTCCGACTCGAGGAACAGCAACTGGGCAACCACCAGATTGGCCATGTGATCTTCAACCTGACCAGTCAGGAAGATCACCCGCTCTTTCAGCAGACGGGAGTAAATATCGTAGGAACGTTCACCCTTGGCAGTCTGTTCGACCACGATGGGGACCAGCGCATTGCTGGGAGAATCGGTCATATCGTTATAGTTCTTGTACATAAGGCATTGTCCCTAAAATAAAATGGCCCGAGTGGAGATCACACGAGCCATTATACTTAACAGTCTTGACCTTAAGTCAAATGTTCTTAGGCAGCGGCGCCAGACTTGTTGATCACGTCGTCAAAGGCAACTTCTTTTTCGGTCACTTGCGCTTTGGACAGGATCAGGTCGATGGCTTGATCTTCTACTGCCAGGTTACGAACGCCGTTCAGCATCTGTTCGTTCTTCTGGTAGTACTCGATCACTTCCTTCGGATCTTCGTAGGCAGTCGCCATCGACTCGATGATGCTGTTTACGCGGGCATCGTCAGCCTTGATCTCGTTGGTGCGGATCACGTCACCCAGCAGCAGGCCTACGCGTACACGACGCTCGGCTTGAGCCTGGAACAGTTCAGCCGGCAGCTCGGGAGCGTTGCCGCCCTGGAAACCACCGAAGCGCTGCAGAGCCTGCTGGCGCAGTGCGTCGATCTCTTGAGCAACGGCAGCTTTCGGCAGGTCGATTTGGTTGGCTTCAACCAGACCGTTCAGAACCTGCTCTTTCACGCTGTTTTTCAGGGCTTGAGCCAGTTCGCGCTCCATGTTCTTGCGCACTTCGGCCTTCAGCTCTTCAACAGAACCGCTTTCGATACCGAAACGCTTCACGAACTCTTCGGTCAGTTCAGGCAGGATCTGCTCTTCAACCTTGTTCAGCTTGGATGCGAACTTGGCATCTTTGCCTTTCAGGTTTTCAGCGTGGTAATCAGCCGGGAAGGTCACTTCGATGGTGAACTCATCGCCCGCTTTCTTGCCCATGATGGCGTCTTCGAAGCCCGGGATCATGCGGCCGGCGCCCAGCACCAGGCTGAAACCTTCAGCTTTGCCGCCGTCGAACTCTTCACCGTCGATGGAACCGACGAAGTCCATGGTCACACGCATGCCATTGGCAGCGGCAACATCGGCATCAGCCCAGGTAGCGTGCTGCTTGCGCAGGGTGTCGATCATGTTGGCCAGATCTTCATCCTTCACGGTCGCAACCGGCTTCTCGACCTTGATGGTCTCAAGACCTGCAACTTCGAACTCCGGATACACTTCGAAAGTGGCGGTGAATTCGAAATCCTGACCCTCTTTGATCTCTTTCGGATCCATGGTCGGGGCACCGGCCGGGCTCAGTTTGTTTTCGATGATGGCTTTGATGAAGTTGCTCTGCATCATTTCATCAGCAACGCGGGCGTGAGCCATGGCGCCGAACATCTTCTTGATGATGGCGACCGGAGCCTTGCCAGGACGGAAACCGTCGATGCGACGAGTTTTGGCCAGGCCGTTCAATTCTTTACGCACAGCGGCGTCTACGGTAGCGGCCGGTACAGTGATGGTAAGACGGCGTTCCAGACCCTGGGTTGTCTCTACAGAAACTTGCATTCTTCTACCTCGTTCAACTCAGCACTGTGTGCTGACCCTTTATTGCCCCTGGGCAAAGCCCGGAGTCTTCCTGTTTATAAAGACAACGATATGTCTTTGTGATGAGAAAATATGACGCGGCATTATAGCGGCGCACTTTGGTCGAGTCGAGCCACACATCCCCCACATTGAGCGGTGCGCAAGCACAATTCGTGCAAAACTTCCCTTTATATGGGGAGAGATACTGCAGAATTCAACCATCGATTGACGATAATTTTGCGTTTGCTCACTTTTTTTCATCCAAACTCCGATTAATTGCCCATCTTTCACCGCATAGCAGGCTGTCATGGCGGACAACGACTTAATTTGTCCAGCCAAATAGTGAGTGGGCCAATCAACCATTGCGTCCCTCCCCCTCCCTCGTTATGGTGGCAACCAAATCGATAATCAGGAGTCACTCATATGGCCTTTTTCCGCTTCTTGTTCAATCTGCTCTGGTTTGTACTGGGAGGTGTCTTTATGGGCCTGGCCTGGTGGCTTGCCGGTCTGCTCTGCTTTATCTCGCTGGTCGGCATCCCCTGGGGTCGCGCCTGCTTCATCATTGGCACCTTTACCTTCTTCCCCTTCGGCAAGCAGGCAGTCAATCGCAAGACCATGACCGGCCAGAGCGATATCGGCACCGGCACTCTGGGGCTGATTGGCAATATCCTCTGGTTCGTGCTGATCGGTATCTGGCTGGCCATTGGCCACATCACCTCCGCACTGGCCTGCTTCGTGACCATTATCGGCATTCCGTTCGGTATCCAGCACCTCAAGCTGGCACTCATCAGCCTGGCTCCAATCGGCCAGATGATCGTGACCAATCAGGAGGCAGAATCGGGTCGCTATATCCGCTAACTGTGTAAAACCCTCCGTAAATGGCAATGGGGCCCAGGGGCCCCGCAAAGATCCGATTTGCCGCACATACGTTGCAATTCACATCCAGGCGAACAGCTCCGGATACTGGCTCCAGACCAGCTTGGCAGACATCAGCAAGGAGACGGTTACCAGCAGCGGCTTGATCAGCTTCACCCCTTGTTTGAGCACCATTTTGGAACCGAAGCGAGCGCCGATAAACTGCCCCAGCGCCATGCAAAAACCGACACTCCACACCACCTTGCCACCGAGGGCAAAGAACAGCAGGGAGGCGATGTTGGAGGTGAAGTTGAGCAACTTGGTGTGGGCGGTGGCACGCGCCATGCCAAAGCCCGCCAGCGCCACGAAACCGATGGCAAAAAACGAACCTGTGCCCGGCCCGAAGAAGCCGTCATAGAAGCCGACACCGCCCCCCACCAGCAGCGCAAACAGCATGGGAGTCAGACGGCGAGAGCTCTCGGCATCGCTTACCCGCGGCGAGAAGTAGAAGTAGCAGGCAAAGGCCATCAGCAGGAAAGGGAGCAGGCGCTCGAGAATGGCGGCATCTATGGTCTGCACCGCCAGCGTGCCGATGGCCGCACCGATAAAGGTGCAGATCACCGCAGGCCAGATCATGGCCCACTCCAGCAGCCCCTTGCGGGCATAGAACCAGGTGGCGGAGAAAGAGCCAAAACTGCTCTGCAGCTTGTTGGTGCCGAGCACCAGCGCGGGCGGCATGCCGGTGGCCAGCAGAGCAGGCACCGTCAGCAGACCGCCGCCACCGGCGATGGCATCGATAAAGCCGGCGACAAGCGCCACACCGAACAGGGCAAACAGGGTAACCAGTTCCAATTCCATCCATAGACCTCATGAGATTGGGTTGCCCGAAGGGTCGAGCAACCGGAGATAACCAAAACGACGTTGTGCGGGGGCTGCACAGGCTGTCCGCTATCCTAACGGGCCACTGACCATGAATCTAACGAAACAGTGGCAGCCAATTGATTCCTAATTTTCATTGATTTGAGCTGACAGACCCCTGCCCAAACCCTCAGAGGGCCAGTTAGCAAGCCGGTGAAGCGACGTTCGCTTCCTTGATGGCCGCCAGCGCCTCACAGAGATGATCCTCATCGGCACCGGGGAAACGGCTGACCCGACCGGCCATGTAGCGACTACTGAACAAGTTGAACCAGTGTTGCAGTGCCTGCCCCGCCTTGAGCTCCCCCGCCACTTCCAGCACGCAGGCCGCCACTTCGGCGGTGCAGAGGTGCTCCTCGCTGTTGGCCACCCGCATGCCGTAGGTGGAGAGCGAATCGGGTTTGATGGCAAGCACCGGAAAACCGTCCAGATAGGGGCTCTTGTTGAACATCTTGCGTGCCTCGGGCCAGGTGCCGTCGAGCAGGATAAAGAGCGGCTTCTTGCCGGGCGCCAGCGTCACCTCGCCGGTCAAACGGGCCGGCTCCTTTTCACAAGCGGGAAAGACCGCATAGGGCTGCCACGCGGGATCGGCCAGCAGAGCCAGCAGCTCGGGATGGGGCTGGGTGCGCGACCAGAGAAAGGCCCAGGTGCTATCCGGCAACACATCGGCGATAAGGCGACCGGTGTTGGAGGGTTTCATCGGCTCGCTGTCATACATCAGCAGACAGAAACCGGCCTCCGCTTTGAGCTCGGGGCGCCACTCGCAGGCACACCAATCCTCGCGCAGCTGACAGGCTGGACAGCGGGCCAGGGTGCCACCACGGGCAAGAAACGGTCGGGTAGAGATACTCTTGCGCCAGGCCCGCAGGCGGTTGACGGCGTGATCAGGAACAGGCTTCATCTAGGTTCACAACTGGAGTCAAAACAGGAACGGCAGCGGTGCCAACATGTCATGACGCCACAGGGCGCGATAACAGGGGTGCTGCCGCAAAAGTGCAAGATTGTACCGAGTTACGCGCTGGCGGAACAGCAATCCCTTCCTCTTTCGCCAGACACAGTGCCAACTCCTCTTGCCTTACGACTCCTGACAGCTGCGCAGCAGCTCCAGCAACAGGCTGCCATCGCGCAGTGCCTTGTGCACCTGCACCGAGGTGGGCTTGGTGGGATCTTCGTAGAAGTGGGTAGATTCGATCTGCAGTCGCACCAGATATTCGGCGGGCAACTGGCTGGCCAGCGACTGGTGCAGCATGGGGAAGAGCAGCCGATCGGCACGGGTGATTTCCCCCCCCAACAACAGCTTGCCCGGGTTAAGCAGGCAGATGAGGTTGGAGAGCACCTTGGAGAGGCGGCCCGCCGCCTGATGGAGAATATCCTGGCAAAGGCTGTTGCCCGCCAGCGCCAGCTCGCACAGTTCGCGGATGGTGACGCTCTCGGGCAAGTCGTGCTCCTGCATCCGCTCGCGCAGATCCCGGTATTGCGCCTCCAGTGCCTGATTGGTCACCAGGGTGCAGGCACAGCCAAAACCGCCGCAGTAGCAACGCTGGCCATAGGGTTCGAGCTGCAGATGGCTAAGATCGCCAAGCAGCGCATTCTCGCTCTCGATGAGCTGGCCATTGACCACCATGCCGA
The DNA here is from genome assembly GCF_050633025.1 of Aeromonas sp. GTDB lineage: Bacteria > Pseudomonadota > Gammaproteobacteria > Enterobacterales > Aeromonadaceae > Aeromonas. Next base: position 6,661 of record NZ_JBODRQ010000053.1, on the reverse strand, counting down.
CCCCGATGTCGTTGTGAACAAACACCAGCACCGCATCTGCACAGTTTTTGGCCGCCCCCCACTCCCGCTCGGCCTGGATCCAGGTGCGCACGTCGCCACTCACCAGCACCGGCACATCGAACGCCTCCAGCAGTGTGGGTCCCAGCGGCCAGTTGCGCAGATCGTAGAAGGGGAAGTGCTTGACCATGCCGGAGTGGCGCTCCACCTGACCGGGCAGACAGAGGGCGATACAGGCCAGACTGAGGGACTTTCTCGGCAAAAAAAACTTGATGGCATGCACCAGACTGCCCAGCAGATCGGCGCGTTCAACCTCGGTAAAGAGGTGACGCTGGCGGGACAAGGAACGGCCAGAGAAGTCAAACAGCGCCATATCTACATAGCCACGGCCAAGACGCATGGAGAGAAACTGAAAGCGGCGCTCGTTGATGCGCAGCAGGGTCTGACGACGGCCACGCCCCACCGAACTTTCGCCACAGGTGACCACCAGACCGCCATCAAGCAGCTCACGGGTGATCTTGGTGATGCTGGCAGGCGAGAGGCCGGTCAGGCGGGAGAGATCGGTGCGCGACAGCTCCTTGTGCTCTTCCAGGCTGGCATAGACCAGGCCGTAGTTGAGCTGCCGGATCAAATCGATACTACCTTTCACGATCTCATTCATAGGGTATGGGGCAAAAGCTGAAAAAAAGAGGCTGGCAATTTTCACACATTATTGGTCAATCCCCAAATAAAGTGCGGCCTGAACCGGGGTTCAGACCGCATCTTGTGGTTGTCATCACGCGTCCAGGCGGGATCAATAGCGGAACTGGGAGACCAGTTTGCGCAGCTTGTCCCCGGTGCTGGCCAGATCGCGGGTGGTGCTGTTGGACTCCACCGACGCATCGGTCAGCTCGCTGACGATCTGCTGAATGGCCACCAGGTTCTTGTTGATCTCCTCCGATACCGCATGCTGCTCCTCGGCGGCAGTCGCTATCTGGATATTCATGTCGTTGATGGTACTGACCGCCATCACCATGCTGTCGAGGGAGCTGGCGATGTGGCTCGCCTCCTGCACCGTCTCCTGGCTGCGCTCCTCGCTGGCCTGCATCACATCCACCGCCTGCTTCACCCCACCCTGCAGACGTTGCAACATCTCGTTGATTTCCTTGGTGCTCTGCTGAGTACGGCCGGCCAGCGAACGCACTTCGTCCGCTACCACCGCAAAGCCGCGTCCCTGCTCACCGGCACGGGCCGCCTCGATGGCAGCGTTCAACGCCAGCAGGTTGGTCTGCTCGGCAATGCCGCGAATGACCTCCACCACCGAGCCAATCTTGGCGGTCTCCTGCGCCAGTTGTGCGATAACGCCAGAGGCGGTGTGCACCTCCCCCACCAGCCTATTGATACTGTTAATCGCCCCACTGACCACACCGCGAGCAGCATCAGACTCCCTGGCCGCATCGCTGGTGGCGCTGGCAGCATTGGAGGCACTGGCCGCCACCTCCTGCGCGGTGGAGCTCATCTCTGTCACGGCGGTGACGACCTGATCTGTCTCCCGACTGTGTCCCTGCATCTGGTGGTCATAATGTTCACTCAGATGGTGCAGTTTCTCGACCGCGCTGAACAGATGATTGCTGGTATCCCCAACTTGACTCACCACCGACTGGATCCGCTCGACAAAGCGGTTGAAAGCGCTGGCCAATTGACCAATCTCATCCTGGCTCTGCACCCTGAGGCGCTGGGTCAGATCACCCTCACCGTCTGCGATATCATTGAGCGCTGACACGGCGTCCGCCAGTGGCTTGGTCACCCGGTTACCCACGATCACCGTCACGACAAGGGTAATACCAAGAACCAACAGGATCATCAACACGCTGCTCTGCAGCGCATCATTCATGTGACTTTCGCGCTCAGTGCGCATCACCGCCAGTGCGTTATCAATATCATCGATATAAAAACCGGTCCCGATCACCCACTGATACTTGTCCAGCACCATGTTGAAAGAGAGTTTGGGCGCATCGCGTCCAATAGAGGGTTTTTTGGTCCAGTATTCAGAAAACCCATCCCCTTGGCGCGCCGCATTGACAATCTCCTGGATCAGCAACTTGCCCTTGGCATCCTTGTCATTCCAGCGACTATTCCCTTCCAGCTCTGGCTTGGTTCCGTGTACTACTTGCATACCGGAATAATCAAACACAAAAAAATAGCCATCCGCGTCATACCGCAACGGTCGCAAAATATCTTTGATTTTTTCGCGGTTCTCCGGTGTGACTGGCAAGGTATAAATTGCCTCGATCGATGTTTTTGCCATCATCAAGTAACTGCTAAGCAGTGCCTTGCGATCCTTGATGGCATTTTCCCTCGCTGCAGCCAGTTCAGACTCCAGTGCACTTTTGGAGACCATGTAGTTACTGAGATTAACCACTAGGGCCATCAATAACACGGGCACAGCTCCCAGCAACAAAATTTTCTGCTTTAGCGTCATGTTCTACTTCCTTATAGAAATTCTTATATGATGAGGTTCCTGCAAAAACAGTATAGAAGTTGACACAACAAACACCGATTTCATTACAATTCAAGCAATAGAGCATAACGTGAAAATCATAAATCTATGTCCTTGCGGTTCTACCCTCTCTCTCGAAGTATGCTGTGGCGCACTTCACCGCGGCGTCCCCGCCCAGACACCCGAACAGCTGATGCGCTCGCGCTACAGCGCTTTTGTGCTCGGTCTGGGGGAGTATCTGGTCCATAGCTGGCATCCGGCTCACCTTGGCGGCCTCACCGCCGAAGAGCTCTCTCGCATCGACACCCGCTGGGATGGTCTCGAAATCATCGCCAGCCAGGGCGGCCCGGAGGATGAAACCGGGATGGTGGAGTTCAAAGCCTGGTTTCTGGAGGGGGATAAGCGTCACTGCCTCCATGAGCGTTCCCGCTTCGTGCGTTATCAGGGGCGCTGGGTCTACACCGAGGGGGAGCAGGATCCGGCCCCCCTCAAGGCGGGACGCAACGATCTCTGCCCCTGTGGCAGCGGCAAAAAGCACAAGAAGTGCTGCAGCTGACGCATCACACACCCTCCAGACTCGTCAAACAGTGACAAGGGGCATCCGATGCCCCTTTTTTGTGTCTGCCATTCGCCACCAGCCCATCAACCAATGCGATAACAAGCGTGACAAATGTCACATAATGCTCATTAAGGCGCGAGAAAATGAGCGTTTGCGAGCGCAAAATTAGCCCATATCAAACATTTCCACTCAGAAGTAGGCCACACTGGCCTCATCTGGAAGAGATGAGACGGGCAACAATGAAAAGAATAACCACACAAGTCGTCATCATAGGCGGCGGTGCCACAGGGGCCGGCATCTTGCGCGATTGCGCACTGCGCGGCATCGACTGCATCCTGCTCGAGCGCGATGATATCGCCGCTGGCACCACCGGCCGCAACCACGGCTTGCTTCACTCCGGTGCCCGCTACGCGGTGACGGATCAGGAGTCCGCCCGCGAATGCATCCAGGAAAACCGCATCCTCAAGCGGATTGCCAGCCACTGTGTCGAAGACACGGGCGGCCTCTTCCTCACCCTGCCGGAAGATGACATCAATTTCCAAACCACCTTTATGGATGCCTGCGCCCTGGCCGGTATCGACACCCGCCAGCTCGATCCCGGTGAAGCGTTGCGTATGGAGCCCAACGCCAACCCGGCGATGATCGGTGCTATCCATGTACCGGATGGCACGGTCGATCCGTTCCGCCTCGCCGCCGCCAACGTGCTGGACGCCAAAGAGCACGGCGCGCGCATCTTCACCCACAGCAAGGTGCTGGGGCTGCTCCGCACGCAGGATCGGGTGCACGGGGTCAAGGCGATCAACACCCGCACCGGCGAAGCGTTCGAGGTGGAGTGTCAGGAGGTGATCAACGCCGCCGGCATCTGGGGCCAGCAAATTTGCGAATATGCCGATCTCGGCATCCGCATGTTCCCGGCCAAGGGCTCTCTGCTCATCATGGATTACCGCATCAACCAGCTGGTGCTCAACCGCGCCCGCAAACCAGCGGATGCGGACATTCTGGTGCCAGGCGATACCATTTCCCTCATCGGCACCACCTCCAGTCGCATCGATTACAACAAGATTGACCAGCTCACCGTCGAACCCGAAGAGGTCGAAGTGCTGCTGCGCGAGGGGATCAAGCTTGCCCCCATCATGGCACGCACCCGTCTGCTGCGCGCCTACGCCGGGGTACGCCCGCTGGTAGCGGTGGACGGTGACGACACCGGCCGCAACATCAGTCGCGGCATAGTGCTGCTGGATCACGCCGAGCGCGATGGTCTCAAGGGCTTCAACACCATCACCGGTGGCAAGCTGATGACCTACCGCCTGATGGCGGAGTGGGCCACCGATCTGCTGGCCAAGAAACTCGGCAACAGCAAACCCTGCCAGACCGCCGAGCTGAGCCTGCCCGGCTCGCGGGATCCGGAAAAGGTCTCCGCCCCCGGTCTCTCGGTGCCGGTCGAAGGCTCAGCCCAATACCGCCACGGCGAGCGGGTTATCGCCTTCTTCCGTGACAATCCCAAGGCCAACGCCCTTATCTGTGAATGCGAGATGGTGACTGCGGGCGAAATCGAATACGCCCTGCGCGAGCTGGATGTGGACAACCTCATCGATCTGCGCCGCCGCACCCGTCTGGGGATGGGGCCCTGTCAGGGCGAGCTCTGTGCCTATCGCGCCGCCGGCCTGATGCAGGAGTATGGCAAGGCTGACGGTCGTCAGGCCTGCGTCATGCTCCGCCAGTTCCTCGAGGAGCGTTACAAGGGGACCCGCCCCGTCCTGTGGGGTGATGCCCTGCGCGAGGCCGAGTTTACCTACTGGATCTACGAAGGGCTGTTTGGCCTGGGGGAATGGACGGCACCGCAGCTGGTTGCCGATACGCCTCGCGCCCCAACCAGCGAGACCACTCACAAGGAGAGCCGTCATGAAGTTTGACAATATCGTTATCGGCGGTGGCATGGCGGGACTCTCGGCAGCCCTGCGGCTGGTGGAGGCAGGCCAGAAGACCCTGCTTATGGCATCCGGCCAGAGTGCCCTGCACTTCTCCTCCGGCTCGGTCGATCTGCTCGAAAGCGAGGGGGATCCCCGCGCTGCCCTGCCCGCCTTTATGGCAGCCCATCCGGATCACCCCTACAGCAAAGTCGGAATGCAGAATATCGAGGCGAGTCTGGCCGATCTGCAGCGCCACTGCGCCGAGCAGGGGCTGCCGCTGGTGCGCCACGAGACCAACCACCAGCGTCTGACCCCCATAGGCACCCTCAAGCGCACCTGGCTCTCCCCCGATACCTGCGCCTGTGTCACCGATGCGCCGATCCCGGATGTACTGCTGCTGGCCACCCTCGAGGGCTTTCGTGACTTTCATCCGGCATTGGCGGCGGCCAATCTGGCGACCCATCCGCGCTTTGCCCACTGCCGCATTCTGATCGACGAAATCCGCCTGCCCCAGCTGGCGGAATTCAGCCGCAATCCCCACGAGTTTCGCTCCGCCGATATCGCGCGCCTCTGTGACAAGCACCATCTGGTGGCCGATCTGGCCCGCGAGATCAGTCGCATGGTACAGGAGAGCGGCGTACCCGGCTGCCGCCATATCGTGCTGCCCGCCTGCCTGTCGCTGGGGCTGGTTGGCCCGCGTCTGGCGGAGCTGGAGCAGCGTACCGGCTGCACCATCAAGGAGGTGGCCACCATGCCGCCGTCACTCATCGGGATGCGGATGCAGGAGGCGCTCAAGCGCCGCTTTATGGCCCTTGGCGGCACCTTCCTCACCAGCGAGCGGGTGCTGGGCGCCAGCTACGAAGGTGACCGGGTGGTCGGCGTACATACCCAGAATGGCGATGATCAGCTGTTTGAAGCGGACCACTTCGTGCTCGCCTCCGGCAGCTTCTTCAGCCGTGGGCTGGAATCCCGTCTGCGTGGCATTCGCGAACCCATCTTCGATGCCGATGTGTTGAGTCTGGAGGAGCGCGATGCCTGGGCCGGTCGTCGGCTGTTCGACCACCACCCCTTCATGGGCTTCGGGGTCAAGACCGACGACAAGCTCAGAGTGCTGCGTGGCGGCAAGCCGCTCACCAACCTCTATGGCGCGGGCAGTGTCTTGGCCCATTACGACCCAATTCGTGAAGGTTCCGGCTCCGGCGTTGCCGTTGCCACCGGCTGGCAGGCTGCCGGTCACATTTTGAGTTCAGCCCAATGATGATTTCGTCCCATATCCCGTGCCTTCACACCCTACGGGAGGAGAACTGACATGCTACTGGATCACGCCAATCAAACTTTCGATCAATGCATCAAATGCACCGTCTGTACCGCCTACTGCCCGGTGGCCAAGGCCAACCCCGCCTACCCCGGCCCGAAACAGGCGGGCCCGGATGGGGAGCGACTGCGGATCAAGAGCCCGGAGCTCTTTGACAGCGCCCTCAAGCACTGCACCAACTGCAAACGCTGCGAAGTAGCCTGCCCGAGCGGAGTGCGCATCGGCGACATCATCGCCAAGGCCAAGCATCAGTACAGCGGCTTCAAACCGGGGATCCGCGAGTTCGTGCTCTCCCACACCGATCTGATGGGCAGCATGTCTACCCTGATGGCCCCGGTGGTCAACTTCACCACCGGCCTCAAGCCGATGAAGCTGGTGCTGGACAAGGCGCTGGGGGTCTC
>NZ_JBODRQ010000052.1:0-21369 GCF_050633025.1 Aeromonas sp. | reverse complement strand
AGCCCCTCCCAGCCACTCTCCTGAAACCAGCCCGGATTGGGTTGATCAAAGGCGGCCCGGTTGATGGCCTCGGCCAGGCTCTCCCCGCTGCGGGGCAGCTGGATCTGATCCCGATAGCCATCGAGGGCCGGAAAATCGGTGCTGACGATGGGCCGCCCTGCGGCCAGATACTCGCGCAATTTCAATGGATTGCAGGCACGGATCTGGGCGTTGTCGACAAAGGGCAGCAGACTCACCTGCCAGTGCTGGGCATAGGCTGCCAGCGTGTGATGGGGACGGGGCCCGAGCAGATGGATATTGGGGAGCCCCTTGAGGGGGGAGATATCGGTCTGGACCGGGCCAATCAGCACCAGATCCCAGTGGGGCAGGGCGGCCGCCGTCTCTGCCAGCAGGGGGATATCAATCCAGTCGCTCAGGCTGCCGTAAAATCCGGCAATGGGGCGGCCGGAGGGGAGATCCGCCGGGCGCGCTCTGGGGGGCATAAACAGCGCGAGATCCACGCCGTGGCTGAGCAGCCGGGTTTTATGGGGGGGAAAGCGGCTGGCCAGTGCGGGGCTGGCGGCCAGAATGAGATCCGCTTTTTCCACCAGTCGGGCCTCGCAGTGGGCGATGGCCTGATGATCCACCCCCGCCAGCGCCGAGAAGTCATCGCCGCAGTAGTAGATCACCGCCCGCTCTTCGAGCTTGCCAATCAGGTCGACGGCGCTGGGCAGGGAGATCCAGAGCAAGGGGCGATCCAGCTCGGGCAACTGGCGCCGGATCTGCGCCGCCAGCCAGTGGCCATTGATCTTGCCCGCCAGCCGACTGCCCGGCAGCGGCAAGGCGAGCGGCGGCAGTACCCGGGGGCTGCTGACCTCTGATGGCGCAACCGACTGGCCGCCAGCATGGCGCGCGCCGCGCAGCACGGCCCCCAGTTTACGGACGATGCGGGTGAGATCATGAAGGGTAAAGCGGGGGCAACGCATGCCGATGGAGTTGACCCAGAGCACTTGATAATCGGGCAACAGACGCTTGATCAGGTGCTGGGTGCTGGAGGGGTGCTGGCCCCAATCCTCGCCCAGTACCACCAGTTGCGGCAATGAGTGTGGTTTCATGCAAAGGTCTCCGAAGCGTGTGCGGGGTCGCTGTGATCCTGTGGTTGTAAGGGGCGCAGTACGGTGGCCGGTACCCCCGCTGCCAGCACACCTGCAGGCAGATCCCGGGTGACGACGCTGCCTGCGGCGACAATGGTGCCGGCGCCTATGGTGACGCCGGCCATCACCATCACCCCGGTGCCAAGCCAGACATCCTGCTCCAGCACGATGGTCCCCACCTGTTCATCGAGATCCGGTTTGCCAAGAGCGCGATCGCGGGCGTTGACTGGGTGCCCCGGGTAGCCCGCCAGAAAGGCACGCCCTGCAATCCGGACGTTATCCCCCAGCACTATCTTGCTGCCCACCGCCAGGGTGGTTTGCCAGCCAATGCCGACATTGCGGCCAATGACCAGCCTTGGCGTCTGGCTCGATGCCCGGCCGCTGATGGTCATGGCGGCGCTGAGGCGGCAGTCGGCACCGATGTCGATGGTGACCGGACCGCTGATATAGGGGATGCCGCCATAGAGATAGAGGCGTGGGGCGGGGGCCGTCAGGCGAGATTGAAACAAGGGAGTCCACCAGAGGGTGCGGGTCAGGGTCGCCAGCGCGTTGCTGCCCAGCAAATAGAGCCGATAAAGTAGCCGATGCAGGGGAGGGATCACGGGGAATGACCAGTGGCGGGCACTTTTGGCCAGCCGCCATATCCGGCGGGCCAGTGGCGTCTCTCCCTGTTTGGCCCAGTTTTTCATCCGGTGCAGGTTGATGGTGTTCATGGCGACCTCTCCCTCTGGTGCAGTCCGTTGCTCGCTAAGCAGAAAGCAGGGATCGGGCCAACAGGACGACCCCAGCTAGAACGGGCCAAATGGGGCTAAGAGGAGGGGCAGATTGCGCCGGTCGGTGCAATTTGCAGCCAGCGTTGTGCAAAACGCAAATGCCAGTCTCATTCTGGGCTTGTTCAGGCCGGTTAAGCCGCACAGAGGGGCTATCGCTTCAGGGCGGGAGTGAGTGGCGTGGGCTTTGCATTAGCGGTAGCTGACCCGGAGCAGGATGCTTCGGGTGGCTGGGAGGCCCTATGAAACTTGGTGTGAACCAGATTGCCATGCTCTATTACGCCGGCGGCTTGCTCTTGATGAAGGGGATCTCCCTGCTGATGCTGCCGGTGCTGACCCATCAGCTGCTGCCTCGTGAATACGGCCAGCTGGAAGTACTGCTGACCCTCATCAATCTGGGGTCCCTGATCCTTGGCTTCGGGCTGGTGGATGCCCTCTACCGTTTTGCCGGACTGGCGAAAGATGAGCAGGAGCGCCAGCAGGTAGTGGCCCGCATGTTTGGTCTGGTCTGGCTGATCGCCCTGGCCAGTCTGGTGCTGCTCTGGCTGCTGGCACCTGTGGTGCAAGCCTGGCTGCCGGTGGAAACCCGCCTTGCGGATGTGCGCTGGGTGCTCTGTGCCCTGCCGTTTGAAGGGGTGATCGGCGTGCCGCTGGCATGGCTGCGGATGCGCAATCAGGCGCGGCTCTTTTTCGTGGCGACCGCAGGCAAGGCGGTGATCCAGTCGGTGCTGACCGGCTGGTGGCTCTGGCTCGGCTGGGGCGTGAGCGGGGTGCTGGCCTCCGGCACCCTGACCTGCGTTGCACTGGCGCTGCTGCTGAGTCTCTGGCAATGGCGAGATAGCGGGATCCGCTTTGACTGGCAACACTACCGGCCGCTGCTGCGCTATGGATTGCCTCTGGTGGTGAGCGGGCTGGCAGGCTTTGCCCTGAGCGGACTGGATCGCTGGCTGCTGGCCGATGTGGTGGGTGAGGCGCTGCTCGCCTACTACGCGGTGGCGGGCAAGCTGGCGCTGGCGGTGGGGCTGTTGCTGCAACCCTTTGCCCTCTGGTGGTATCCCCGTCGTTTCATGCTGTTGCGCGAGCCGGATGGACTGTGGCTCAATGCCCACTACAGCGTGATGGGGTCGGTACTGGGGTTTGTCACCGCGGGGATTGTCGGGCTTACCGCCCCCTTGCTCATTCGCTGGCTGACCCCGGAGAGCTATCACGGGGCGATCGCCTATATTCCGCTGCTGGTGCTGGGTATGGCGGTGCGCAATGTGTCGGACTTGCTCAATGTCGGCTGCTTTAGCGGCGAGAAGAGCAATGCCCAGATGGTGATCAATCTGGGCTGCAGCGCCCTTGGGGTCGCAGGCTTTCTGCTCGCCATCCCCCCCTTCGGGGTTGCCGGGGTGATCTGGACTCTGCTTTTGGTCTATCTGGTGCGGGCGCTGGCCTTTTATCTGGTGAGCCAGCGGTTGCTGCCGCTGCCGTATCGCCTCTCGACCCTTTGGGCCAGTTCCCTCGGGGCGCTGGCGATGGTCTGGCTCGGCCAATGGTGGGCAGGATCATGGCTCGTCTAACGCCGGCCATCTGGGCAAGCGCCATCTGTCTGGTGCTGGCTCTGCTCTGGTGGCGGCTGCCCCATCCCTTGCTGCTGCCGGTGCTTGGCCTTGCCATTCCCGCCATCTGGTTTGCCCTGCGCTGGCCCTTCTTGATGGTGCTGGGGTTTGTCACCTTCTCCTTCTTTCGGCTGCATGAGGTGTTCCCCCAGCTCTATCCCCTCAAGATCCCGCTGCTCTTCTCGCTGGCCGCCATCGGTGCGCTGGTCTGGCACATTTTGTTGACCGGCCGGATCAAGCCCTACTGGAGTCCAGCCCTGAGCTGGCTGACGGCCTTCTTTGTGATGGTATCGATCGGTGTGCTGTTTGCCAGCAACCGGGGCGAGGCGATCGCCACCTGGACCGGCAGCTACAGCAAGATCTATCTGATGACCCTGGCCACCGCCTGGCTGGTGCGCACCCCGGGGGATTTTGCGCTGGCGGTGCGCACCTTTGTGGTAGCGGGCTGTCTGGTGGCGCTGGTGGCCCTCTACAACAAGGCGAGCGGGATCGGGCTGGTGGAGGGGACCCGGGTGACCATAGGGCGCGAGCTGGGCTCTGTGCTGGGGGATCCCAACGATCTGGCGCTGGTGCTGCTCTTTCCTGCCGGTTTTTCGCTGAGCTTGCTGCTCAATCAGGGCAATGGGGTGGGGGGGCGTTTGCTGGGGGGGCTTGGCTTTGCGCTGACCGCCGCCGCCATTATCGCCACTCAGAGCCGGGGTGGTTTGCTGGGTATCTGCGCCGTTGGTGGCCTGTTTGCCTGGCAGCGGGTGAAGTCGAAAACCCTGTTGATCTCGATGGGGATGGTCGCGCTGGTGGTGCTGTTTGCCGCCGCCGGGATCAGTGACCGGGCATCTGGCGGCGCCGCCGAGAGTGGGGTCGATGCCTCGGCCATGGGGCGGATCTACGCCTGGCAAGCGGCCTGGGGCATGGCGCTGGGCCATCCGCTAGTGGGGGTGGGCTTGTCCAATTTCTATTACAACTACTTCTTCTACAGCCCCCATTGGGATGGGCTCAATCATGCGGTGCACTCCACCTGGTTCGGGGTGCTGGCTGAAACCGGCTTTGTCGGGCTGGCGCTGTTTATCGGCATGGTGACGGTGGCCCTGCGCAGTTGCTGGCGTTGCCAGCTTGCTGGCATGCCTCCTGCAGTGATCACGGCGATGCAGGGGGTGATGGCCAGCATGGTGGGGTTTGTGATTTCGGGATCCTTCCTGACCCAGGGGTTTACCTGGCCCATCTATCTGGAGCTGGCGCTGGCCGTCGCCGCGATCAAGTACGTGCAGCAGGCGGCCACAGAGGCGAAGGCCACCGCTGAGGATCATCAGAAGGCAACCCGGTTGCCGGCAGTGCCACCAAAGGGAGCAAGAGGATGAACGCAACCCCTGTTTTGCTGGTTCACTACGGAGAGGACTGGATCCGCGGCAGCGAACGCTGCCTGCTGGATCTGCTGGCCCACCTCGATCGCAGCCGGTTTACGCCGTTGCTCTGGTGCAATAGCCCGACGCTGGCGGCAGAGGCGGCCACCCTCGGGGTAGAAACCATGGTCGAGCCGTTCAGCCTGCTGCTGGGATGGCAGGCGCCCCGCTTTGATCTTGCTGCCCATCGGCGCCTCTCCCGGCGAGCCAGAGAGCTCATCACCGAGCGGCAGATTGGGCTGGTGCACGCCAACAGTGCGGCCCCTTGTCAGTGGTTGGCGGGGGTCTGTCGGGCGTTGCAGGTACCGCTGGTGTGCCACCTCCATGCCCGTTATCAGCCCAGAGACAGATTCAGCCTGCGGGTTCATCAGGCAAGCGTGCTGATCGGGGTGAGCGAGCCGGTATTGACCGGTTGGCGCCAGGATGGCTGCGCGGCCGATCGGTTGATCCGGGTACCCAACGGGGTGGATGCCGCTCGCCTGAATGGCGGTGCTCACTGGCCGGTCGTCGGCATGCTGGGCTTGCCCCCGGGGGATATGATCATCGCCACCGTCGGCTCATTGATCAGACGCAAGGGGATTGATCTGCTGATCCGCTCGCTGGCTGCCCTGATGGCATCGGGGGAGGAGGCCCAGTTGCTGATCATTGGCAGCGGCCCGGAGCGGGAGGCATTGGTGGCGTTGGCCACCGAGCTCGGGGTGGCCGAGCGGGTCCACTTTTTGGGCGAGCGGCCGGACAGCGCGGCTATCTTGCGGGGCGGGGTGGATCTGCTGGTCTCCGGAGCCCGTGAGGAGGTGTTTGGTCTGACGTTGGCGGAGGCGGGCATGTTGGGGCTCCCGGTCAGTGCCTATCGGGTGGGCGGCATCCCCGAAGTGGTGGAGGAGGGGGTGACCGGCTTGCTGGCGACCCCGGGGGATTGGGCCGAGATGGCTGATCACTGGCGGCAATTGAGCAATCCGCAACGCCGATGTGAAATGGGGCGGGCCGCTCAGCTGCGTGCCGCACAGTTGTTCACGGTGGCGCGCTATGTTGACGGAGTCACGGCGGTGTGGGACGCCGCGCAGGCTGGTCGTTGGCACGCCGCGGCCCCCACACCCTTCCGACTACTCATTCATTGGGCGGGGCAACGACTCCTTGCCAGAGGTCGCAATATGCTGGCGAGTGGGATGGCAAAAGTGGCGCAAAAAGTGCAGCTGGGGTTTGGCCGCCGCAAGGTACCAGAGTAAGGGAGCAGCAAGATGAGCATGCAAACTGAGCCGGTGTTTGGAAAGGTCATCGTTGTGGATCCCATCCCGTTTCGCGGTGGCTCCAAGGTTGCGACCGAAGTGCTGCTCGATGAGTTGGCCAAACGGATGCCCGGGCTCACATGCCATGTGCTGACCCAGGATCCCGACTCCTGGCCCCGTTGCCAGCATCACCCCCTTTGGCTGCCCCACATATTGAAGGGGCGGGAGTCCGGCATCGGCTATCTGCTCAAACAGGGGTGGCAGACCCTGCTGATCCTCTGGCTGGTGTTGCGTCTGGGGCAGGTGAAGTGCCTGGTGGCGGCGTCCGGGCCTGGGGTGGATCTCTGCTGTTATTGGGCGGCCCGCTGGTTGCGGTGCCGGGTGGTTCAGCTGATCCACGGCCCTGTAGGGTGCTCGGGGCTCTCTGCCAGAGCCTTGCAACGGGCGAGTTTTGTCTTTTATCTCGAATCGACGCGCAGCTCCCTGGCAGCATTGCTGGCCCGGCTTGGTGAGACCGAGTTCCCGTCACACTGGCAGCCATTTACCAACGGTTTGAGCGAGATTGATTGGCCCAAAGCGACCCTGGGGGGGCCTCGCATTTTATGGGCGGCCTCGTTGCTGCGCTGGAAGGGGCTGGAGACCATGCTGGCCGCCCATCAACTGATCCCTGATGCTCGCCCCGAGCTGATGGTGTGCTATCTGCAGCCCAAGGGCACGCTGCAGCCATGTAGCCAGCCTCAGCCACAGCTGCCAGATACCCATTGGTATGCCAACCCCGCCAATCTTGACGAGATCCGATCTCAATGCGGCATTTTTGTCTCCACCAGTCACCAGGAACCGTTTGGTCTCTCCATTCTGGAGGCCATGGCGGCAGGATTATGCGTAGTGATCCCGGCCGATGGCGCCTGGTGGGATCGACACCTCACCGATGACGTGAATTGCCGCAAATATCAGCCAAACGATCCCGGCGATCTGGCGCGGGTGCTGGCCAGCCTCAATGCCATGCCCGACGTGGTCAAGCGACTTGGCCATCATGCCTGCCTGCATGCCATGGTCCATTACAACGCGGCGGATACCTACCAAAGCACACTGGATCAGTGGGAAGGGTTGTTGCGACAGGATCGCTTGAGCCGTACTTTGCATGGTTGATCTGCAGTGGTCCTAACGCCTGAAATAGGTTCATATCTATTCAAAGTGAACGAGGAGACGGTCGTATCCGTCTGCCTCGGCTAACAGTGGTGAACCCCAGATATGATCTCCCAATTGACTAACCCCGCCTTGCATATAACCGGTGAATATCGCTTGCCTGGTAGCACATATGTGCGTTCGTGATGAACAGGGAACGGTTTGTTAATTAGATTGTGAACTCATGGTGTTAATCAATAACTTGTTATGTGAGTGGCTTGTTTGTAGTGATGTGAAATGAATTAATAGATAACTTTCGCAATAATGTGAAGCGTGCAATCGGCGTGGGCGTAAATGGATGCGCTCGTCTCTGTTATTGAAGATAGAACATAGCCCCCTCCTTTTTATGGCCTCTTTGGCCATGCACTTGCTGGCGCTCGCGCTGCCATTGGCCTTATTACAGATTTACGACCGAATTTTGCCTGCTCAAGCCTATGGCACGGCGCTGCTTCTGGTTCTTGGCGTTGGCATTGCCATAGTGCTTGAAGCGGTATTGCGCTATGGCCGTCAGGTGCTGCTTGCCGCAGTGGGCGCTCGTTATGAAGCACAACTGACCGCCCAGGCCATCGAACGGTTTTATCAAGCCGATGTGCAGACTGTGGAGCTGCGCGGCAGTGCACTCTGGCTCGAGGCGTTTCGCGCTATTGGTCAATTGCGAGACTTTTGGTCCGGTCAGGCTGGTGTGGCACTTTATGAGTTGCCTTTCATGCTGATTTATCTGGCTCTGATCGCCTACGTGGGTGGGGTGTGGCTCGCACTTGTCCCTGCTGGATTTTTCATTCTGTCTGTAATGTTGGCTTGGTACCTTAATGAGTCTCTTTTGCGGGCAGCCAAGCAGTGCAGTGAGAAGGAGGTGGTGCGTAATGAGCAAGCATGGTCGCTCTTTAGTTGCCGAAAACGATGAGATAGGCTCGATCGATTCGTTACGACTCGATATCCCTGTTCAATCAGAGTACCCATCCGATCCAGGCGACAGCACTCAACTGCACGGAGCCATATCGCCGCAAGTGGCGGACTATTTGCAGTTTGCCAATCTCTCCGCTGCGGTGGAGGGGGGAGATAACATAGGGCCTGTGTTTACATGACATTGGGGCTTTTCTATCTGGACGGTGTAGCAAGATAGGGGCTGATATCCACCTCATCGATGAGATCCGGGCTCATGTAGCGCTCGGCATAGTGCAGGTAAACCCCGGAGGAGAGAAAGAGGGCAAACAGGTCTGGGTCGATGTGGTGGTCCTTTTGCATGAATCCCATGATGCGGATGGCCTCCGAAAGAGATTTGGCTTTCTTGTAGGGGCGATCGCCGGCGGTCAGCGCCTCGAAGATATCGGCGATGGCCATCATCCGGGCAGGGATGCTCATCTCGTCCCGTTTCAGCCGCTTGGGATAACCGGTGCCATCCATCTTCTCGTGGTGTCCCCCTGCGATTTCCGGCACCTGTTTCAGGTTGGCGGGGAAGGGGAGTTTATCGAGCATGATGATGGTCTGGATCATGTGCTCATTGATCTTGTAGCGCTCCTCGTCGGTGAGGGTGCCCCGGCGGATGGAGAGGTTGTAGATCTCGCCCCGGTTATAGAGGTACTCGGGAGTGTTGACCTGAAATCCCCAAGGGTTGTCAGGAGCAAGGCGCTCTCGGCTGCTGCGGGTGAAGAGGTGATCTGGGCGATCGGCCAACAGGGGTTCGGTGACTGGCAGCGGTGACTCCGCAGCCCGCTGTTTGCGTGCCAGTTCATCCTGCGAGAGGCCAATTCGATCGGAGAGCGTGCGCAGCCAGGTGCGGCCTGCGATCAGCTGCAGCCTTTCAATATCCTCTGTGGCCATAAATTCGCCCCCTTCGTTGCAACGGGCGATGAAGGCAAACTCCTCATCCAGTTGTTGCCACTGTTTTTGCAGCGTGGCCTGTAACGTGGTCTCATCACCCCCGTGGAGACGCTCCTGCCAGTAGGCAATCTCGGCATCCCGTTTCAGCACTTCGAAGCGCATTCTGACCTCGTGAATGCGATCGTACAGGGTTTCCAGTTTGGTGGCCTTGTCGACCACAAATTCCGGGGTGGTTACTTTGCCGCAATCGTGCAGCCAGGCCGCGATATGTATCGCTTCCCACTGTTTTTCATCGAGCGAGAAGTGTTGGAAGGGGCCCTCATTGGCATTACAAGCCGCTGCTGCCAGCATCTTGGTCAACTCGGGAACCCGTTGACAGTGGCCACCGGTGTAAGGGCTCTTGGCATCGATGGCTCCAGCGATGAGCTGGATAAAGGCTTCCAACAGATTGCGCTGCTCCTCCAGCAGTCGTTGGGTGGTGAGCGCCACCGCCGCAGTGGAGGAGAGCGCTTTGACAAAGGCCATCCGCTGTGGAGTCAGGGGTTTCTTCCGTTCATCGATCAGAAACACCAGGGTGCCGAGCAGTTGGCCATCACGGTTTTTCAGGGCAATCGGCCAGAAGGTCAGTGGTGTGTCGCTCTCCTCGATGTAGGGGAACAGGATCTGCAATTCGCTGGTGACCAATGCAACGGGTTCCAGTTCCGCCCCTTGCAAGCTGCGGAACAGCGGATGTGTTGGCTGATTGAGGGTTCCGATACAGTGGGTCGGTTTTTGCTCCTGCACCTCGCCATTCCAGCACAACCCTGCCAGATCCAGCGTCTTGTAGCCGCTATCAGAGAGATAGAGCATGCAGCCAGTGGCACCGGTCAGTTGCTGCATTTCGGTGAGCAGCCGCACCAGCAAGCGGGGGAAGCTGGTCTCGCTGGAGAGGGAGGTGGAAAGCTGTAAAAAGCGCTGAATGGTCGATTTCATGTCGCCCATGGCCTGGGAGAGATCGATGATTTCGGCAATATAGGTGTTGACCCTGACCGGCTCGTTAAAGTCAAATCGGGCTATTTTTCCCGCCTCTTGCGTCAGGGCATCGAGGGGCCTTGCGGCGGTTCTGGCCAGTATGATGGCAGAGAACAGGGCCAGGAGCAGGAAGAGCCCCGACAGGAGAAAGCTCTGATTGCGAATGGTGATGGCGGTGGCCAGCAACTCATCGACTGGAGCCGTAATCCAGAGAGATAACCGTGACCCATCCGATTCTGGAAGCGCAATATGCATTCCTTGCCAATCACGCCCTTCAGATTGAAATGTCAGTTTGTCGATGTTTTGGCGTTGTCTGGCATCGATCAGATGTTTAATCATTGGGAGGTCGGTTTCGGCGACTTTGGCCAGCCGATATGTTTCCTTCTCATCGTGGATGATCATACTGCCTTTGTGGCTGGTAACCAATTCCCCCATCTCATTGACGATGGCCAGTCGCATATTGGGGGTGATCATGGCTGATTTGAGCAAGCGTTCGATGGATCGCAAGCTCAGGTCTACCCCGACGATACCAGCACCATTTTGCATCGGCTTGGCAAAACTCAGGTTGATCTCCTGGGTATCGATGGATATGTAGGGCGGAGTCTGCATCAATCGCCCGGTCTTGTTTGCCTGAATAAACCATGGACGTTCTCTGACATCAAAACGCTTTCCTGAGACCTGTTTGTGCTCGATGATCGCGAGTTTGTCGGTCAGGGCGAAGATATCCGTGAGAGTAGCGGCTTCCAGGTGCCGGACGCTTTTCACAATCCAGCGGGTATTGGCGGGCGGCGTTAGGTGTTGCACCTCGGTGTCGGCAGGCCAGCGTGTGAGCCAGAACATGTCGCCGTTATGGTAACCGGCATAAACCCCGTTGGCTGATGGCTGCCCTTTTAGCAGCGTTGCCATATAGGGGAGGCTTGCCATTCGTGCAGTCAGTGTCGTCGCCTCGATCAGACGTTGCTGGGCGAGCATATTGGCACTCAGTGCAGCAGGACGAAGCAGCCCTTCCAGTTCTTGAATCGTCAATTGTCCGATCAGGCTGAATCTCTCCTCTGCCTCCTGCATCAACATTTTTTTGGTCTGTTGGTATTGATAGCCGAGAGTGATCAGGGCAAACACCAGCAGCAAGCCCAGAAACAGATGAGCTATGTGCACATACAAGGGGATAATACGGCGAAAGAGATTCATGTTACCTCCTCAATTGACCGGGCTGCAGAATTGGACATAAA
Organism: Aeromonas sp.; assembly: GCF_050633025.1. Classification (GTDB taxonomy): domain Bacteria; phylum Pseudomonadota; class Gammaproteobacteria; order Enterobacterales; family Aeromonadaceae; genus Aeromonas. The sequence continues at coordinate 9,996 of NZ_JBODRQ010000052.1, read as the reverse complement.
ACAGATAACCTAACAGAATCATGGTATTAGCCCTTGCTACAGAATACATGAAAAATACCCGTTGAGTTAAACTACCGGCAGAAGAGAATGTATATCGGTGATAAATTCTTCATGTCTTATCCACCCAACAGTATCAGCGCAAAATAATCTGCTGAGATGCCACGGTTAAGCATGAGCACGTTGAGCATGCTCACTCAGAATATGGATTAAAATCCTATTTTCGCGGGAAGAACGCTGAGATATTCAGCCGATGCGTCTCTTCTTCGAGAGAGTTTCGGGATTTGGTCATCTTGAGACCACGCTCTAGCACTGGCATATCATCTAACCCGATTAATTCATCCATCTGATCTCAGCATGGCGTGGAGGCCGCACCTCCGGTGATGTAGGCCGCTGCCACTGTTCCATACCTAAGTGTTTCTTCAACTCGGTTTTTCCTTGGTGACTTGCGGGATCCTGTCGGGTCGTGTGCACATTTCAATAGGGTGGTCATGGCTGCCTGTCGGGGGATCAATTATGGTGTGAGAAAGGCTGGCAAGGTTCGCCGCCTTCCATCATGGCAGGGAGAAACACGAGATATGGATAATCTTGCCCTGGACGCAGCTCGTCCCCTGGTGCTGGTTGTTGATGATGATACCGGTACCCTCAATTTGATGAATGCTCTGCTCAGCGGACGCTACCGTATCAAGCTGGCGACCACGGGTCGCAAGGCGCTGGAGCTAGCCCGAGCCGACATGCCCCCCGACCTTGTGCTGCTCGATATTATGATGTCAGACCTAGATGGGTATGAGGTGTGTCGTCAATTGAAAGCCGATACGCAGACCTGCGAGATCCCGGTGATCTTTCTGACGGCCATGTCGCACACGGAGGATGAGCGGCGGGGGTTTGCTCTGGGCGCAGCCGACTACATCACCAAACCTATCAGCCCGCCTATCTTGCTGGCTCGTATCGACACTCACCTGATGCTTAAGCGAGATGCGGATCTGCTGCGGGCATCTCGTCACCAGTTGGCTGGTTTGCGTGACGGGAGCCTCGTGCCTCACCAGGCCCTCGCACAGGGGGCGGCTCTGTTGTTGGACACCTTTGCTAAAATGCGTCTCCGTGACGCGCAGCCTAATGCCTTGTTCATCCAATCCTGCCTGAGGGCGCTGGTTTGCCAGCTGGTGAGCCAGCCGCATTATCGGGATGAGTTGGCACAGCTCGACATCGAGTTGCTTTGTCAGGCTGCTTTGTTTCGGGATGTGGGAATGTTGCGCGTACCGGAAGCTGTCCAGTGCAACCCTGCATCGCTAACGGCGTCAGAGCGTGCGCAGATAGTCCACCATCCGGAGTGGGGAGAGGTTGTGATCGCCCGGTTGGCGAAACTGGTGGAGGAGTCTGTTACCGCTCAGTATCTGGGAGAGAAGCACCGTATCGATAACAGCACCAATGGGCTACAGGCCGGGTTTACCCTTGCCAAAACGTTGGCTCGGCATCATCACGAGCGCTGGGATGGTACCGGCTATCCCGATGGCCTGGCGGGAGAGGATATCCCGTTGGTGGCCCGTCTGATGGCCATCGTCGATGTGTATGTCGCCCTGCTTAGTGAGCGGCCTTATCGTCCGCCCTTCTCCCGCGAGGAGGCGCTTGTGCTGATGATGGCTGGGAGAGGCAGCCAGTTTGATCCTCTGCTGCTGGATTGCTTTGTGGATCTGGCGCCGACACTCTCAACGCTTGCTGGACTGGCCGATTGCGTGTGCCGTACACCATGAAATACCGTCTCTGGCATATTGTCACCGTGTTGTTTCTTTCCCTGATGGTGGCCACTCTGGTCGATGCCTTCTATCTGGAGCTGGAGCGGCAGGAGTATCGCCAGTCGCTGGATACCCGCATTCAGCGCGAGGGCGACAATCTGCAGCAACTTACCCTCTCAAGCAAGGGGATGGGGGCGGTGCAACTGGCTGGCCGCCTCAACCACGAGATCCAGCAATCGTCACTGTTCGATCGGGGGGATCTGAGCCCGAGCGAAGCTCTGCAGGGGTTGGCGCAGGGGGTGAAGGCCAATCATGCCTTTGTTACCAATAAAGCGGGGGTGATTGTCCGTGATTGGGATGCGCTTGGTCGCCATGTCGTCGGGCAGGATGTGTCGTTTCGCTCTTACTTCAGACAAGGGATCCTGGGGCTGGAAACGGTAGATGCCGGGGTTAGCCTCAATACCGGCAAGCGGATGATCTATGTGGCGGCGCCAGTCACTCACGATCGGGCGCAAGGAAGCGACATTACCGGGGTGGTGGTAGCGCGCTACGAGATGGCGCTGCTCGATACCTTTCTGGCCGGGTGGGGCGATACCATCGGTTTGCTGGTCTCGCCAGATGGAGTGGTGATGGCCAGCAACAAGAGCGATTGGCAAATGGCGGTGGTGGGACCGAACTCTGCCGTCAGGCAACAGCAGCTCTTTGCTTCTCGACTCTATGGACACTATTTTGCACCGGATCGCCAGCCGGTGACCCTGCCTGCACTCGATGGCAGTGAGGTCAGGATAGGGAAAGATAGCTATCTGGTGAGCCGTATACCTATCGAGTGGCACGATGCCAAAGGGCAGTGGACGCTGCTGCTGTTGGGCAATGTGGAACAGGCCGTGTCAGGATGGCGGCGAGTGGCCTTGTTCGGCACCGCCCTGTTGATATGTCTGAGCTCGGCCCTGCTCTGGCAGGGGCGGATGTTGCGTCGCCGCAGTATCCGCGAGCGCAACGAACAGTTTGCCTTCCAGCAGGCATTGATCGATACCCTGCCACATCCTCTCTTCTATACCGATAATCAGGGTCGCCTACTGGGGGTGAATCGTGCCTTTACCAACGCATTTGGTGGCGCCCGCCCGGTCGAGGGCAAGCGGCTGGCTGAGTTGCCGCAACTGGCCGGACTCGATGCGGTGGATGAGGGCAACACCTTGCAGAGGGTGGCGGGCAGCCAGGCCAGAACGCAGCATGAGGTGCGCCTGCTCTCGGCAGATGGCCGTTCTCTGGACATGCTCTATTTTCTATCGGGGATAGAGCTTGCCGAGAGCAAGCGTAGCGGTGCAGTGGGCAGCCTGGTAGACATCACCCCGATCCGTGCCGCCGAGCAGGCCATGCGGGAGGCCCATGACCGGATTGCTGCAGATCGCCAGCGACTACATGAGAGCGAACAGCGGATCCAGTCCATGGTCCGCAACGTGCCGGGCATGGTCTATCGCTGCCAGCCTCATCCCCCCTGGACCATGTTGTTCGTCAGCGATGAGGCAGAAAAATTGACCGGCTATCCCGCCAGTTATTTTGTTGGCGCTGGCAACAGCCGCGATTTTGGTGACTTGATCCATCCCGATGACCTCGAACTGAGCAACCGTAACACCATCGATGCCATTGCCGAACATCGGCAATATATCAACGAGTACCGCATCTTCGATCGCCGGGGTCAGCTCCGCTGGGTCTACTCCATCGGACTCGCTACCTATGATGCCGAGGGCAAGGCCATCTATCTGGACGGGATCATCTTCGATTTCAGCGACCGCAAGCAGGCGGAGGCCGCCATGATCGAAGCCAGGCAGATCGCTGAAGATGCCACCCGAACCAAGAGCGAATTTTTGGCCAACATGAGCCATGAGATCCGCACACCGATGAATGCCATTATCGGTATGGCCCATCTGGCGCTGCAAACCAGCCTCTCCCCCGAACAGCACAACTATGTGAGCAAGATAGACAGAGCGGCGAATAACCTGCTCGGGATCCTCAACGACATCCTCGACTTCTCCAAGATGGAGGCGGGCAAGCTGCAACTGGAGCAGGTGGATTTTTGGCTCAACGAGGTATTCGAGTGGCTGGCTGATCTGACGGCGTTTCGGGCTCGGGAAAAGGGGTTGGCGCTGCTGTTCGATCTGGCCGGTGATCTGCCTGATCGGGTGTGTGGTGATCCCCTGCGACTTGGCCAGATCCTGCTCAATCTGACCAGCAATGCGATCAAGTTTACCGAACAGGGAGAGGTGATCGTCCGGCTGGCATGCAGTGACGAGGGAAATGGCGAACTCTGGCTGCTGGGCTGTGTTGAGGATAGCGGTATCGGCATGACGGCTGAACAGTGTCAGCGACTCTTCCACTCTTTTGAGCAGGCCGACAGTTCGACTACCCGTAAATATGGCGGCACAGGGCTTGGCCTGGCCATCACGCACAATCTGGTGCAACTGATGAACGGGATGATTTGGGTTGAGAGCTCTCCGGGGCAGGGTAGCGGGTTCCACTTCCGTATTCGTCTCGCTACCGTGGCGGGTCAGGGTAATGAGAAAGATCAACGTGTGGCCATGCCGCTGGCGCCGCTGCGTTTGCTGTTGCTGGAACCTCACCCAGCTTCGCGAGTGGCCATTTTCCACCAACTGGCGGCGCAGCCCGTTGAGCTTGTTTGTGCGAATGCTCCCGCCGCGATGCTGGCACTGTTGCATCAGGGCATCGCGGCGGGAAAACCCTGTGATCGAATAGTGCTGGGCTGGCAGGAGGGGGATGGCTGGTTGCCAGAGGTACTGCAGGAGGTTGCCACACTGGCGATCCCGCCCGCGATCTTGCTGATCACCTCGGGCGATCCTGCTCTGCTTGCCAGCCATGCTGCTCCACAGGGGTTGCCGCCGTGTGATGTGCTTGCCCATCCCTTTACTCCGCAAGCCCTGCGTCTAGCGCTGGGGGGCGATACCGTGGGGCGGGAGGCATTATCGGATGCAAGCCTTCATCATCAGGTGGCGCAGCACGATCATGGACTGGCGGGGGCTCGTCTGCTGCTGGTGGATGATAACGACATGAACCGGGAGGTGGCGTTGGCCCTGTTGGGCAAGCAGCAGATCACGCTGGTCTGTGCCTGTGATGGGGCGCAAGCACTCGCTCTGCTGGCACAAGATCGCGGGTTTGACGGCATCCTGATGGATTGCCAGATGCCGGTGATGGACGGGTACACCGCGACCCGGTTGATCCGCGCCGATCCGACGCTGGCCAGCATCCCCATTATCGCCATGACTGCCAGCACCATGGCCGGAGATAAAGAGAAGGCGCTGGCGGCAGGCATGAATGACCACATCGCCAAACCCTTGAATATGCCGCTGTTGCTGGTGACCCTCTCGCACTGGATCAAGCCTGCCAGACCACAGGCTGCCGCCAGTAAGTTGCAGGTGACTGACTATGCGGCCCCTTGGCAAGAAGTGCACGGTCTTGACGTGCCGCGGGGCATGGCTGTGATGGGGGGCGACAGTGCACTCTACCGCAATATGTTGCAGCGCTTCTGTAACGGGCAGCAGGGGTTTGAAGCCAGTTTTCAATCGGCCTGGGTATCGGATGACAAAGTCACGGCCCGGCGTCTGGCTCACACCCTCAAGGGCAGTGCCAGTACCATAGGGGCGACCAGTGTGGCGATGCAGGCGGCGCAGCTTGAGCGAGCCTGTGAAGATGGGGATGATGCAGGGGTCGCAACCCGCTTGCCATCCCTGATGGCCGAGCTGAAGCCCCTGCTGTCTGGGCTGGAAGCCGCGCTGGCAGCGTCCCCCATAGCGGTGGTGGCCTCCCGGGGCATCGATGCCGAGATATTGGCGGCGCAACTGCAGCAGTTGGGGGCCTTGCTGGCACAGAGCGATGCCCAGGCGTTGGCGCTCTGTCAGCAGATCGAGGCGGCTTTGGTGGGTTGTGTATCGCCGCTGCAGGCTGCGTTTCAAGAGGTGAGCCGGGCGGTTAACGAGTTTGAATTCGATCTTGCACTGCAGTTGCTGGCATCACTGCGTGCTTGAGGGGCATGCTTCTCTGGTTTGTGATCCTGATTCCGGCGTTGTTAACGGGGATGGTCGATGTGATCCAGAATATGGGTTTACGTTAGTCTGGAAAGGATGTTCATGATCGGCTGGAATATGTGTTGGTCGAACCCGGTGGGGTCATCGGGGTTACAACCTGGCGGGTGACTGAGTGAAGGAGCAGGGCAAGCGACAAGGCTTGCCCTTTGTGGATTAATTGCGGCCGGCCATGACACCGCCATCGACATCCCAAATCGCGCCGGTAACCCAATCCGCTTTGTCGGAGAGCAGGAACGCAACCACTTCGGCGACATCCTGAGGGGTCCCTACCCGGCCGATCGGATGGAAACTGTTAAAGCCTTGCAGGACGTTGTGCACCTCATTTTTGGGGATAAACCCTTCATAGATGGGGGTTTGTACTACCGCTGGAGAGACCGCATTGACGCGGATCTTGTGTGGTGCCAGCTCCATTGCCAGATGCTGGGTCAGAGAGTGCAGCCCGGCTTTTGCCATCGAGTAGGCCGAGGAGGGGGTTGCGGCGATGGCTTGCTTCGCCCACATCGAGCCGATGTTGACGATGGCGCCTGCACACTGCCTCGCAACCAGGTTTGCGGCCACCTTCTGAGTGATGAAGAAGAAGGCCTTGTTGAGTGCCATATACTGGTCATAGTCCGCATCCCCGTGCTCAAGGAAGGGTTTCGGGAAGAAAACCCCTGCTGCATTGACCAGCAGGTCGACATCCGGATGTTCGGTCTCTATGGTACCTAGCAAGCGGTTGATCCCCGCTTCACTGGTAAGATCGGCGGTGAGTGCCCAGACCGGACCTATGGTCGCCAGGGTCTTGCGGGCCTCTTCACACTTTTCGGGGCGATGTCCCACGATGACAACACTGCCACCCTGAGCCAGCACGGTACGCGCCGTTTCCATCCCCATTCCGCTGGTGCCGCCGACGACCAGTAACTTCTTGCCGCTGAATTGATTGTTCATAGTGAAAGCCTCTTTGTCATGGGTTGCTCGCCAGGCTTGTCTGTTTCCTGGCGGATAAAGGTGGCTTCCCGAGTAAGGTGCCACAGTCGTTCATTAACGTGATATCGATGAGGTGATAGCGTTGCGTCAGCGCCGGGGGCGGGTCTTGTCGCACTCATCTTGGGGCATTTTTCATGGGTTACAGGATCGTCACAACCGAGATAAACTCTGGTGATGTGAAAGAAAAACTTTATCGATATGAAGACACCCATACATCTGAATGCCTTACGGGCGTTCGAAGCCAGCGCAAGACATTTGAGTTTTTCTGCTGCAGCTGAGGAGCTGAATGTCACTCCGGCAGCTGTAGGTCAGCTGGTCAGAAACCTGGAGGAGTGGGTCGGGACTCCGCTTTTTATCAGGCAACGTAGTGGCTCAGCCAGACTTGTGCTGACCGAAAGCGCCGAGCGAGCGCTGCCTGATATCAGCGCGGGATTTGAACGACTGGGGCTGGGAGTGACAAAAATACGAGAAGGGGCGCTGGCCGGGGTATTGACCGTTGCGGTGAGCCCCGCCTTTGCGGCCAAGTGGTTGTTGCCACGTATTGATCGGTTTCAAAAGGTGTGTCCCGACACGGATGTGCGCTTGGATACCAACTTGAAACCGGTGGATTTTGCCGCGCAGGGGATCGATATTGGCGTCCGCTATGGGCTCGGGCATTGGCCTGGCCTGACAGCCACCAAGTTGATGGATGAGGAGATCTACCCGGTCTGCTCGCCGCAACTGTTACTCGACCCGCATCGCTTGCAGCAACCTGCCGATTTGCTGGGTGAAACACTCATCCATGATCTCTCAATGGACAGCCACAGCGGTTTCCCCACCTGGGATAGCTGGCTTACACAGGCGGGAGTGAAGGTCGAGTCGACCATCCGGGGTATGAAAATCAATAACTCGGCAGCCGTATTGCAAACCGCAATAGAAGGGCATGGCATTGCTCTGGCTCGTAGTGTGATGGCCCGAGATGATATTGCTGCGGGTCGCCTGGTTAAACTGTTTCCCACTATTCGTCTTGACTCACCGCTAGCGTATTACATTGTTTTTAGTCTAAAAAAAACATATACAACACGCCGGTCTGCATTCCAGGAGTGGTTAATAGATGAAGTGAATAATATTTCTTGATTGGTCGATGAGAGCAGCACTGCCCACAGGGCGAGGTGGTGTACGACCTGTTCAATGTCGTGGCCCGTATGGTCGCGAGGTGATTGACCGCATCCGGGTCGATCAGGCCAATGCACTGCACCATGACAAGCCTGCCCGGCGCTGATCACCGCTTCACTGGTCAGCAGGTGCCACTCCAGCCGGTCATCGGCATTGCTCTGCTCGATGCAGCCCACATAGTAGAGCGAGATATCCGGCTCGCTGTGCGTGTTGGCCGGAGCCTTCAGGGTGACTCTGGCAAACTTGATGTCGAGCACGATCTCTCTGGCTTTCCTGCCGCCCCGCTGGGGTATCTTGACCACTAGAGTGCCCGCAGATTGGCACTGTCTGGCATCGTCGTAGCGCTTGTTGTCGTGCTCGTTGATACAGCGGCTTTGCATCGAGCGCACCACGAAGCGCTGGCGATGTTGCTGCTTGTAGCGCAGGTATTCGTAGATATCCGCTTCCCGATCACAGACCGAGACGACGCTGGCATGATTGAAGGTGAGGGCCGTGGTGTCTTCCTGCGCCAACAAGAGGGAATGGTCTCTGGCATGGGTGGCGGTGACAGCAAAGCCGGCGTTGGCAATGGCCTCGGCACTGATATATGGGCTGCGAATGAAGCGGTATGCGCCTTCCATATCAGCAGGTGGGAGGAGAAGGTGTGACACGCAATTTCCTGGTTGGTGAGCAAGGGCTGTGGCGAGGGCTACCAGCCTTCTGGTGCGTCTTGAGTCGTTAAGGTTGGCGTGACCAAACTGTGCCTGCGCCCAGTGCGCCGGTTGAGTGAAGGGCATGTTAGAACCAGAGAAGGGAGCAATGAAAGGTTCAGGTCACAGAGCGGGAGAGAAGTTCAAAAAATCCCCAAGCGATGCTTGGGGATTTTTGTATAAGAGACAGGCCATGGCTGGTCAGGAAGCTGAAAAACGTGGCGTTCAGGCCGTCAGCCTGTTCGTACTTGGGGTGTTTGTGAACATGGACGACGACACTGAGGAGGAGATGAAGGAGATGATCGCCAGCAGCAAGGGGGTGGGGAACTTCCGCTCCATGTTCGTCAACATCCCGGACGGCAAGCCCGATGGCATCAAGCTGATCCCGGTGGGGGATATCGCCACCAAGGACGAGTTCGCGGCCATCAAGGGGATCACTGCCCAGGATGTATTGACCAGCCACCGCTTTCCGGCGGCGCTGGCCGGCATCATTCCGACCAATGGCGGGGGAGGGCTTGGAGACCCCGAGAAGTATGATGCGACCTATGCCCGCAACGAGGTGCTGCCGCTGTGTGAGCTTATCCAGGATGCCATCAACAGCGCGGGACTCCCGTCTCCCTGCGGGCCGATTTTCGGGAGAATATCGGTTCAACTGTATAAACAAACAGTGTTTGCTGTGGCAAGATAGGCTGTTGATTTGGATAGAAAAGGGGGCGTAATGCGGGTTTATTGCAAAGTGTGTGGCCAGCGGGGCCGCATTACCAAGACCAACCGACTGAGCGATGATGTTTCGGATCTCTACTGCCAGTGTACCGATGCCGAGTGTGGCCACAGCTGGGTGGCCACTCTGTCGTTCGCCCATACCCTAAGCCCCTCGGCCAAGACTACCAACCAGCTGGTGCTGAGCCTGATGGGATCGCTAACGCCAGAGGGGCGGCAAATGATACTCAAAGGACTGGAAGGTGTCTAAATTAATGATGTCGATTTAAAATTTATGCAGGTGATATGACTGAGGAATACATGGGGCCTTCGTAGTCAATGGGCTCACCTGTTATTTCCTCAATAACCTTATTTTTTTCATCTATCCAGTTTTGGAACACATCCAAATGGTCGTAGATTAGAGGGTGTTTTTTAGCTGATGCTACGATCAAAAATGCAATTGCCTGACCGACATCAATACAGACAAGTAAAGATTTATTTACCTCTCTGCTATTCTTTCCATAAATACCGACAAGTTCAAAACCATGGTATTTATCATCTATTTGGCCTGCGTCTATCAAGTGATTGAATACTGATTTTCGATTCGGATGTGCACCAAAGTCGATCGAGGCTTCATAGTTACTCATTACAAACTCAGCC
>NZ_JBODRQ010000051.1:0-21699 GCF_050633025.1 Aeromonas sp. | reverse complement strand
GCGAGCTGCTGCCAGTCGGGCTCCTTGCCCTCCTGCTGGCAGTGGCCAGTGATAAAAACGGCGCTCTGGGCGTAATCACGGTGAGTGAGCGGAATGCCGGCATAGGCGGTGGCACCGGCGGCTGCCGTGATGCCGGGCACCACCGAGAAGGGGATGCCTTCGTCGGCCAGCACTTCCAGCTCCTCGCCACCCCGGCCAAACATAAAGGGATCGCCCCCTTTAAGCCGCACTACCCGGTTGCCCGCCTTGGCGTATTCCACCAGCAGGCGATTGGTCTCCTCCTGCGGCACGCTGTGGGCGCCCGCCTTCTTGCCGACCGACACCAGAGTGGCGTCGCGGCGCACCAGATCGAGGATCTCGGCGGAGACCAGCTGGTCGTAGAGCACCACTTCAGCCTGTTGAATCTGTTGCAGCGCCTTGAGGGTCAGCAGGCCCGGATCACCGGGGCCCGCCCCAACCAAGACCACCTCGCCCACTTCGCTTTTCGCCTGGTCGAGGCCATCGCTCAGCCACTGCTCGGCCCCTTGCCAATCCTCTTTTTCAATCAGGCTGGCGAGGGTGTTGGAGGCAAACGCCCGCTCCCAGAAGCGGCGACGATCGGAAATCGAGGAGAGCACCCGCTTCGCCTTGTCACGCACCCGGCCGGAAAGTTCGGTCAGCCCGCCGAGATGGCGCGGCAGCAGGCTCTCCAACCGCTCACGCAACAGGCGCACCAGCACCGGCGCCTTGCCGCCGCTGGAGACCGCCACCATCAGCGGCGAGCGATCGATGATCGAGGGGAAGATAAAGCTGGAACGTTTGGGGTCATCCACCACGTTGACGAACAGACCCAGCTGGTTGGCACTTTGATAAACGAGGGCGTTGACTTCGAGATTGTCGGTCGCCGCCACCACCAAAATCTGGCCTGCCAGATGAGCCGGGGTGAAGCGCTCGGCCAGATGGGTGAAGCGACCGTTGAACTCAGCAAATTCCGGTTCAAGTTCCGGGGAGACCAGAGTCAGCCGGGCACCGGCTGCCAGCAGCAGGCGCGCCTTGCGCAGGGCAACCTCGCCCCCGCCCACCAGCAGTACCGGGCGGCCGTCCAATTTGGCAAACATCGGCAAATAATCCATTTCGGCCCATCCCTCGGAACACGACTAATATGGGGCGACTATAGGCAGGGCAGCTTATCCCTCAAAATAATAAAAAATGCTTTTTAATGCTTTTTGGTAATTAGCAAAGCCAATTCATGACAAAGGCGTACGAAGTCACTTGTGGTACCTGACGCCAGACCGTAGGCTAGGGACTGTGTTTCATAAGGAGCTAAATGATGAATGAATCATTGATTGTGCTAGGGATTTTTGTATTTCTGGTGATCGCAACCCTGAGTGCGGGCATCAAGATAGTGCCCCAGGGCTACAACTGGACGGTAGAGCGCTTCGGCCGCTACACCCGCACCCTGACCCCGGGTCTCAACCTGTTGATCCCCTACGTGGATCGGGTCGGCCACAAGATCATCATGATGGAGCAGGTGCTGGATATCCCGGCACAAGAGGTGATCTCCCGCGACAACGCCAACGTCACCATCGACGCCATCAGCTTTGTGCAGGTGGTGGATGCCCGCAAAGCGGGTTACGAGGTCAACGATCTCACCAGCGCCATCCGCAATCTCACCATGACCAATATGCGCACCGTGCTCGGTGCCATGGAGCTGGACGAGATGCTCTCCCAGCGCGACACCATCAACGAGAAGCTGCTGCGCACCATGGATGCCGCCACCGCCCCCTGGGGCATCAAGGTGACCCGCATCGAGATTAAAGATGTGCGTCCGCCGCTGGCACTGGTCGAGGCGATGAACGCCCAGATGAAGGCCGAGCGCCAGAAACGGGCCGAGGTACTGGAAGCCGAAGGGGTGCGCCAGTCCAAGATCCTCAAAGCCGAGGGGGAGAAGCAGTCCCAGATCCTCAAGGCAGAAGGTGAGCGTCAGGCCGCCTTCCTCGCCGCCGAAGCGCGGGAGCGGGCAGCCGAGGCGGAAGCCAAGGCGACCCATATGGTTTCCCAGGCAATTGCGGAAGGAGACCTGCAGGCCATCAACTACTTCGTGGCCCAGAAATATACCGAGGCACTGGCCCGCATCGGTGAAGGCCCCAACAGCAAGATCATCATGATGCCGCTGGAAGCGGGCAGCCTGATTGGCTCTGTGGCTGGCATGGCCGAGCTGTTCAACAAAGATGGCAAGGGCAGCAAGTCATGATAGCCCTGTTCGAGGGGCTGACCCACTGGCACTGGCTGGGGCTCGGCTTCATTCTGCTGGCCATTGAGGTGCTCGGCTCGGTGGGCTTTTTGCTCTGGACCGGCATCGCCGCGCTGGAGGTGGGCCTGCTGCTGCTGATCTGGCCCTTTGGCTGGCAGGCGCAGCTGCTGCTGTTCGCCCTGCAATCCCTGCTCACCACCTGGGTCTGGTGGCGCTGGCAGCACAACCGGGATCGTTCAGGCAAGGATGCCGCCGCCCCCATCAACGAGCGGATGCAGAGCTATCTGGGCCGCGAGCTGACCCTGCTGGATGACGTCACCCAAGGTACCAGTCGGGTGCATCTGGACGATACGGTCTGGACGGTGCGCTGCGACGAGTCGCTGCCTGCGGGCAGCAAGGTCAGGGTAGTGGGGGCCGACTCCCACATCCTGCTGGTTGAACCCCGCAACTGACGCAACTCTGCCATCGAGTGATAAAAAAGCCCGCGATCGCTCGCGGGCTTTTTGCTTCCGGCCACCAAACGGAGAATATTCGCCAAACTGGTTAGCCCGGCTCAGGGGTGATTTGTGATGGGTTTGTCGTAGGCTTCTGGTTATAATTTTGGCCTTCCCGAGCGTTGATGGAACAGTCGCAATGAGCAATGCACTGAGCAGTGTCCCGCCGGTAGTCGCGATGGACTACCCCTTTCCGGCCAAACCTCTTCCCCTGAGCGCCGAGCAGAGAACGACCTTGACCACAGAAATCAAGACGCTGCTCAAGGAGCGCAAAGCGGTACTGGTTGCCCACTACTACACGGATCCCGAGATCCAGGCGCTGGCCGAAGCCACCGGCGGTTTCGTCGGTGACTCGCTGGAGATGGCCCGTTTTGGCCGCGATCACGCCGCACAAACCCTGATCGTCGCCGGTGTTCGCTTTATGGGTGAAACCTCAAAGATCCTGAGCCCCCACAAGCGGGTGCTGATGCCGACGCTGGAGGCCGAGTGCTCCCTCGATCTGGGCTGCCCCATCGAGCAGTTCTCCGCCTTCTGCGATGCCAACCCGGATCATACCGTGGTGGTCTATGCCAATACCTCGGCTGCGGTCAAGGCGCGGGCTGACTGGGTGGTGACCTCCAGCATCGCGCTGGAGATCGTCGAGCACCTCGACAGTCTGGGTCACAAGATCATCTGGGGCCCGGATCGCCATCTGGGTGCCTATATCGAGAAAAAGACCGGTGCAGAAATGCTGCGCTGGCAGGGCCACTGCATCGTCCACGACGAGTTCAAGGCCCGCGCCCTGCGCGAGCTGAAAGAGCAGAATCCGGACGCCGCCGTGCTGGTTCACCCGGAATCCCCCGCCTCGGTGATCGAGCTGGCCGATGCGGTGGGCTCCACCAGTCAGCTGATCAAGGCGGCCAAAGAACTGCCCCAGCAGAAGCTGATCGTGGCGACCGATCGCGGCATCTTCTACAAGATGCAGCAAGCCTGTCCGGAGAAAGAGATGGTGGAAGCGCCGACCGGTGGCGATGGCGCCACCTGCCGCAGCTGCGCCCACTGTCCCTGGATGGCGATGAACGGTCTGGTGGCGATCAGGGAGGCCCTCACCGACGGTGCCGAACGCCACGAGATCCATGTTGACGAAGATCTGCGGGTCAAAGCCTTGATCCCCCTCGATCGGATGCTCAATTTCGCCGCCGAACTCAAGCTCAAGACTCAGGGCAACGCCTGATTGCCGCCGTCTCGAGATGCAAAGAGGGCTCCCGCGGGAGCCCTCTTTATTTATCCAAACCTCATCCTGATCAGATGATCACGGTGGAGAGGCTGTGCTCTTCATCCGGCGCAACGGTCACCCCAGCGTCGCCGGCGATGGCCGCTTCGACGCAGAGCATGGTGCGATAGCCATCGTCACTCATGTCGGCCATGGCGGTGGCCCCTGCCAGCCAGGGGGTCCAGACCACCACGCTGTCGTGGTTGCCACTGACAACCCGGGTCTCGCGCTCACCATCCAGCACGCTCACCAGCGCCTCTGGCTGCCAGTAGACCCGATCCAGCGGCCCGTTCAGGGTCAATGCACCCTGCTGCTTGGCATCCAGCCCGGTCAGCTTGTCGGCATAGGGCTCACCCAGACCGCTCACGCTCACCGCTTCCGGCGCACTGATTTGCAAATAGGTGTGCAGCGCACCGCTATAGGTCAACGGCTGAGCACCTGTGTTGCGAGTGGTCAGCACCAGCGAAAGCTCTTTGCCAACCAGCACATCCAGCTCCAGCTCGAAGGCGTGACCCCACAGGGCACGGGTCGCATCGCTATCGCGCAGGGAAAGATGAACAAGCGTGCCATCGGCGTGATCGGAGACCCCGTCCAGCATCCAGAGGGTGGTACGGGCAAAACCGTGAGAGGGTTTGCCGCTACCAACGCGGGCGGGCGCCGGGCCAAACCAGGGCCAGCAGATCGGGATACCACCGCGAACAGGCTTGCTGCCATCCAGCACCGCCTTGTCACTCAGCCAGATAGAGGCCGGCTCGCCATGACGCTGATAGCTCAGCACATGGGCGCCAAACAGGCTGATTTCTGCCTTGGCATAGTCGTTGTTGATGGTGAGAACCGGCAGACTGGCCGCATTGTTGGCAAGCTTGCAATTGGCTGTCAGGGGACGAATGGATTGCATGTGGACTCCTCTCATCAGGGGAAACCGAAAAACAAAAAGGCGGCCAATGGCCGCCTTTTTCAAGCTACGCGATTGCGCATCCCAAATTACTTGGAGATGTGAGCGATCAGGTCCAGAACTTTGCTGGAGTAGCCCATTTCGTTGTCGTACCAGGATACAACTTTAACGAACTTGTCGTTCAGCTGGATACCAGCCTTGGCGTCGAATACGGAGGTCTGACGCTCACCCAGGAAGTCGGTAGATACAACTTCGTCTTCGGTGTAGCCCAAAACGCCTTTCATAGCGCCTTCGGAAGCAGCTTTCATCGCTTCGCAGATTTCTGCGTAGGTGGCAGCTTTCTTCAGGTTAACGGTCAGGTCAACAACAGACACGTCCGGAGTCGGAACACGGAAAGCCATACCGGTCAGCAGGCCTTTCAGTTCCGGGATAACTACACCAACAGCTTTGGCAGCACCGGTAGAGGACGGGATGATGTTCTGAGCCGCACCGCGGCCACCGCGCCAGTCTTTGGCAGACGGACCATCAACGGTCTTCTGGGTAGCAGTGGTAGCGTGAACGGTGGTCATCAGGCCAGACTCGATACCGAAGGTATCGTTCAGAACCTTGGCGATCGGTGCCAGGCAGTTGGTGGTGCAGGAAGCGTTGGAAACGATGTCCTGGCCAGCGTAGGTAGAGTCGTTAACACCCATTACGAACATCGGGGTAGCGTCTTTGGACGGGCCAGTCAGAACAACTTTTTTGGCACCAGCAGCGATGTGCTTACGAGCAGTCTCGTCGGTCAGGAACAGACCGGTAGCTTCAGCAACAACGTCAACACCGATTTCGCCCCACTTCAGGTTGGCCGGGTCACGCTCAGCGGTAACACGTACGGTTTTACCGTTTACAACCAGGTTGCCGTCTTTAACTTCAACGGTACCGTTGAAACGACCGTGAGTTGAATCGTACTTCAGCATGTAAGCCATGTAGTCAACATCGATCAGGTCGTTGATACCAACAACTTCGATGTCTGCACGCTCGCAAGCCAGACGGAATACGAAACGACCGATACGGCCAAAACCGTTAATACCTACTTTGATAGTCATATCTAGTTACCTAACTGTTCAGTAGTCAAAGAAAATTCCGCTTGTAAATTTACTAGAACTCTCTGGTGAGTCAACCAACATTCCGTCTGAAATTGCGCTATATCATGAAAAAGTGTGAAATTAATTTTCTGTTTATGTGACTGATTACCACGTTTTGACGAAAAAAGTGTCAGACCGTAGCATCAAGCAGATATCAACAATAGTGCCTACTCGGTCACACAACCATCCATCGAGATATGTAAGAATGTGCGCGGTTTAGCATGGCCCGAGAGCCACTGTTCAAGCGCCACCCCATAAAAAACAAACGAAATAGTATAGATAGAATCCACAGCGGGAATTCTCAAACTATGACCACCCTGATTGAACAGCTGGCTGCCGCAAAAGGCATCGCCAGCGATTATGTCGATGCCTGGGGCCACCCTGCCCAGGTATCCGAAGAGAGCAAGGCCGCCATGCTGGGCGCCATGGGCTACCGCGTCGATGACGAGGCCGCACTGGTGCAGCAGTTGGAAGAGGAACATCGTCAGCACTGGCTGCGGGCGCTTGATCCTGTGATGGTGGTTCGCACTGGCGACGCCGTTACCCTTGAGGTTCGCCTCCCTATCGAATTCGTCAACGATGCCCTTACCTGGCAACTCAAGCTGGAACAGGGCGGCGAGCTCTCTGGCCAGTTCACCCCCATCGAGGGCGAGCTGGTTGACGTGGCCGAATTCGAAGAGATGGAGTGCCAGGCCTATCGCGTCACGCTGGAGATGGCCCCTGAGCTGGGTTATCACCAGCTGGTGTTGCTGGAAGAGGGCAATGACGAGCCGCTGGCCACCATGCGCCTCATCGTCGCCCCCAAGGCCTGCTACAAGCAGGCGCCGATTGCCGATGGCCGCAAGGTATGGGGCCCGAGCGTGCAGCTCTACTGCCTGCGCAGCCGCCACAACTGGGGCATCGGTGATTTCAGCGATCTGGGCCAGCTGGTCGAGAAAGCGGCCACCTGGGGTGCCCACTTCGTCGGCCTCAACCCTATCCACGCCCTCTATCCGGCCAATCCGGAGAGCGCCAGCCCCTACAGCCCCTCTTCCCGTCGCTGGCTCAACGTGGCCTATATCAATGTGGAAGCGGTACCCGAATTCCAGCAGAACGATCGCCTGAAAGTGAAAGTGGCAAGCCCTGCCTTCCAGCAGCATCTGGCCGATCTGCGCGCCAAAGAGAACGTCGATTACACCGGCGTGATCCAGACCAAACTCGGCATGCTGCGTCAGGTGTTCGACGAAGCCAGCCTTGGCGCCGAGCGTCAGGCAGCCTTTGATGCCTTCGTGGCCGCCGGTGGCGACAGTCTGCAACAACAAGCGGCCTTTGATGCCCTGCAAGCCCACTTCTATGCCAAGGGCGAAAACGCCTGGGGCTGGCCGGTATGGCCGCAGGAGCTGCGCGATTACCACAATCCTGCCGTTGCCGCCTGGATGGCCGAGCACCCGCAAGATGTCAACTTCTACCTCTATCTGCAGTTCTTGGCTGACGAGCAGCTGGCACATGCCGATGCCCGCGCCAAGGCCTCCGGCATGGTGATGGGGATCTACCGGGATCTGGCGGTGGGCGTCTCCGAAGGCTCCACCGAGATCTGGGCCAACCAGGATCTTTACTGCCCGAAAGCCTCGGTCGGTGCGCCGCCCGATGTGCTCGGCCCGCTCGGTCAGAACTGGGGCCTGCCCCCGATGAACCCGAACAAGCTGTTTGAAACGGCCTACCAGCCGATGGTGGACTTGTTCCGTGCCAACATGCGCTCCTGCGGTGCACTGCGCATCGACCACGTGATGGCGCTGCTGCGCCTGTGGTGGGTACCGCCCGGAGCGTCCGCCGCCAAGGGCGCCTACATCTACTATCCGGTCAACGATCTGCTGGGCATTCTGGCCCTCGAATCCCACCGCAATCAGTGCCTGCTGATCGGCGAAGATCTGGGTACCGTGCCGGAGGGGATCGACGTGACCCTGAAAGAGAACGGCGTTCACTCCTACAAGGTGTTCTTCTTCGAGCGCTCCAAGGAAGATGGCGGCTTTATCTCCCCGGCGCACTACACCGAGCAGGCGATGTCGGCCCTGACTACTCATGACATGCCGACCCTCAAGGGCTTCTGGCACTGCGACGATCTGGCGCTCGGTCGTCAACTGGGTTTGTATCCGGATGAAGATGTATTGAAGACCCTGTATGCTGATCGTCACCAGGCCAAGCAGCGGATCCTCGACAGCTTGCATGCCCACAAGGTCATCTCCGAAAACATCAGCCATGACGTGAACTGGGTCGGCATGAACACCGAGCTCAACCACGGTCTGCAGATCCATATGTCCCGTGGCAACTGTGCCCTGTTCAGTACCCAGCTGGAAGACTGGCTGGAAATGGACAAGCCGGTCAACGTACCGGGTACCAGTTCCGAATACCCCAACTGGCGCCGCAAGCTCTCCGTTGATCTGGAAGATATTTTTGCCAATGAGGCACTCAAGGCACTGGCTGGCAAGATGAGCCAGGCCCGTGATGAGGCCAGTCGTTGAGACGCTGTCTCCCACAGCGCTCTCACCTCAATCCACTCCGGCCCCGGCCGGAGTGGATGCTCTGTCATGAAAGGAAATCTCGATGCTCGTTGAACGTTTGGTTGCTGCCCGCTGTTCCGATCCCTTCTCTCACTTAGGCCTGCAGGCCAATCCGGATGGGCCCGGCCTCAAACTGACCGCCTGGTTGCCTGATGCCGTTGAAGTTCGCGTCAAGGATCTCAAGTCGGGCAAAGTCGTTGCCACCCTGGCGCCCACCGATGAATCGGGTCTTTTTGAAACTGTTTTCACCCGCCGCAAAAACGCCTTCCCCTATCAGCTGATCGCCAGCTACCAAGATGCCACCACCGAGGTCATCGACCCCTATCAGTTTCAGGATGCCGCCTGGGCAGGCCTGGCCGAACTGACCGCCCAGCCGGAAAACCTCTACCACACCCTTGGCGCCCAGCTGCGCACCGTGGAACATCTTGGCCAGCAGGTGGAAGGGGTCCGTTTTGCGGTCTATGCACCGAGCGCCACCGCCGTGAGCCTCATCGGCGATTTCAACTTCTGGGATGGCCGCCGCCATCCGATGCAGCGCAGCCTGTGCGGTCACTGGGTGCTGTTTGTGCCGGGCCTCAAGGCCGGGGATCGCTACAAGTTCGAGCTCAAGGATCCCATGGGCAACCGGCTGCCCCACAAGAGCGATCCGGTCGGCTTCTACTGCGAACAGTACCCCTCGTTTGCCTCCGTGGTTTATGACCACGCCCAGTACCAGTGGCAGGATGCCGCCTGGCGCGAGAGCCAGCACAACGACAAACGCGAGCAACCGCTCTCCATCTATGAGCTGCACGTCGGCTCCTGGAAGCGCCACCCCAATGGTGACAGCCTGAACTGGCGCGAGCTGGCAGTGGAGCTGGTCGCCTACGTCAAGGAGATGGAGTACACCCACATCGAGCTGCTGCCGGTCTCCGAGCACCCCTTTAGCGGCTCCTGGGGCTACCAGCCGGTGGGCATGTTCTCCCCCACCAGCCGCTACGGCACCGCTGATGATTTCAAATACTTCGTCGACCAGTGCCACCAAGCCGGCATCGGCATCATTCTGGACTGGGTGCCCGCCCACTTCCCGTCCGATGCCCACGGCCTGGCCCGCTTCGATGGCACCCCGCTCTACGAGTACGAGGATCCGCGCCGTGGCTGGCACCCGGACTGGAACTCCTACATCTATGACTTCGGCCGCGACACAGTGCGCCAGTTCCTGGTGGCGAGCGCCCTGTTCTGGCTCGACAAGTTCCATATCGACGGCCTGCGGGTGGATGCGGTCGCCTCCATGCTCTATCTGGATTACTCCCGCAACGCCGGTGAATGGGTACCGAACGTCGATGGCGGCAACCACAACTACGAGGCGATCAGCCTGCTCAAGTGGACCAACGAGGAGGTCTACGGCAAGTATCCCCACGCCATGACCATAGCCGAAGAGTCCACCGCCTTTGCCGGTGTCTCCCGCCCCACCTTCCTCGGCGGCCTCGGCTTTGGCTTCAAGTGGAATATGGGCTGGATGCACGACACCCTCACCTATATGCAGAAAGAGCCGATTCACCGTCGCTACCACCACAACGACATGACCTTCTCCATGGTTTACCACTATGACGAGAACTTCATCCTGTCGCTCTCCCACGACGAGGTGGTGCACGGCAAGCACTCCATGCTCTACAAGATGCCCGGTGACGAGTGGCAGCAGGCCGCCAACCTGCGGGCCTACATGGGCTTCATGTACGCCCACCCGGGCAAGAAGCTCAATTTCATGGGCACCGAAATAGCTCAGAGCAACGAGTGGAACCACGATGCCCAGCTGCCGTGGCATCTGCTGCAATATTCCAAGCATGCTGGTCAGCAACGGCTGATCCACGATCTCAACCACCTCTACCGTCATGAGCCGGCCCTGTATCAGGCCGACTATGAGCAGACCGGCTTCCGCTGGCTGGATCACAACGATGCCGACAACAGCATCTTTGCCTGGCTGCGGGCGGACAAAGAGGGCAAGCAGGCTATTGCGGTGGCATGCAACTTCACCCCGGTGCCCCGTCTCGAGTATCGGGTCGGCGTCCCTGCGGCGGGCCACTATCGGGTGGTGCTCAACACCGACAGCGAGTATTACTGGGGCAGCAACTATGATGTGGGTCTGGTGTTCGCTGCTGAACCGACCCCCTGGCAGGGGATGGCCCACAGCATAGTGCTGGATCTGCCGCCGCTGGCAACCTTGTTTATCAAACAGGAGTCTTGATGCTTGTAATGGAAAAAGGGGTAGGCCACCCGCTGGGGGCTCGCCTTGACGAAAATGGTTGCCACTTCTGCGTCTGGGCCCCCCAGTCGGACAAGGTGGAGCTCTGCCTGTACGACGAGCAAGAGCAGGAGCTGATACGGCTGGAGCTGCCGAGCCGCCGTGGCCAGTATCGCTTTGGCTACGTGCGCGGCGTAAAGGCCGGTCAGCGCTATGGCTATCGGGTCTATGGCACCCCACAGGAGGGAATGCTGTTCGATCCGCAAAAACTGCTGATCGATCCTTACGCCAAGGCGCTCAGTCGTCCCACCTACTGGGATGAAACCCTCTATCAGGGGGACAGTGCCGATATGATTGCCAAGTCGGTAGTGGTTGATGACAGTTTTGACTGGCAAGGAGTAGGCAAACCCGGGCTCAGTCCGGCTCAGACCATCCTCTACGAGACCCACGTCAAGGGCTTTACCAAGCAGCACCCGGGGATCCCCAAAACGCTGCAGGGCACCTACCTTGGCATCAGCCACCCGCTGGTGATCGAGCACATGAAGAGTCTCGGCATCACCTCGGTGCAGCTGATGCCGGTAGCGGCCTTCATGTCGGAACCCCGACTGGAGCAGCTGGGACTGACCAACTACTGGGGCTACAACCCCATCGCGTTTTTTGCTCCCGAGCCGCGCTACAGCACCCGGGCAGACCAGGCGGTGACCGAGTTCAAGACCATGGTGCGCGAGCTGCACCGTGCCGGGCTCGAGGTGATCCTGGATGTGGTCTATAACCACACCGCCGCCTCCGGCTTGGATGGCCCGACCCTCTCGTTCAAGGGGTTCGACAACGCGGGCTATTTTGCGTTCGAAGCTGGCCCCCACGGTCCGGACTACCGCCGTCACGCCAACGTTGCTGGCTGTGGCAACAGCGTCAATCTGGATCACCCCAATACCCTGCGGCTGGTGCTCGATGCCCTGCGCTACTGGGTCACCGAAATGCAGATAGACGGTTTCCGTTTCGATCTGGCGGTGACGCTGGCGCGAGAGGCTGGCGAGTTCGAACCCATGGGGGCTTTCTTCAAGGCGGTGATGGCCGACCCAGTGCTGTCACAGGTCAAGCTCATCGCCGAACCCTGGGATATCGGCCCCTTCGGCTATCGCCTCGGCCAGTTTCCGAGCCAGTGGCAGGAGATCAACGACCGCTATCGCGACACGGTACGCTCCTTCTGGCGCGGTGATGCAGGCAAGATGGGGGACTTCGCCACCCGCATGGTGGGCTCGCGGGATATCTTTCCGAAAAACTGGCGCTCACCCCACACCAGCGTCAACTACCTCTGCTACCACGACGGTTTCACTCTGGAGGATCTGGTCTCCTACAACCAGCGCCACAACCAGGCCAACGGTGAAGACAATCGGGATGGTCACGGCAACAACCTCTCCTATAACCACGGGGTAGAGGGACCTACTCTGGATCCACGGATCAACAATCTGCGCCAGCAACAGAAGCGTAATCTGATTGCCACCCTGCTGCTCTCCCAAGGGACCCCCCACTTCCTCGCCGGGGACGAGATGGGGCGCAGCCAGCTTGGCAACAACAACGCCTACTGTCAGGACAACCAGATCAGCTGGGTCAACTGGCAGTGGCGACCGGAGGATGAGCGGCTGTTCGCCTTCACCCAGCAGATGATGGCGCTGCGGACAGAGTCCAACGTCTTCTCCAATCTGCAACTGAGCGATGACCACTGGCATGGTACGCCCCACAACTGTCATCAGGTCCACTGGTATCACCCGGATGGTCACCAGCTCACCGATCAGGATTGGCACGCCCCCATGGGGCAGGCGTTTGCCATGGATATCGGCATGATCAACTGTGTCGGCGAGCGATGGTACGTGTTGTTCAATGCCAGCGACTACGATATCCAGTTCCGCCTGCCTCCTCCGGGGGAAGGGCTGGAATGGATCCAGATCATCGACACCGCCACCAACGATGGTCTCCCCTTCCTGCCCGATGACATCAAACGGCAGGTGACGGTCGGCCGGGCCCACTCCCTCAAACTGCTGGAGCGAGTGGCGCTGGCCAGCACGGCGGAGGATGCCCAGCCACCGCAGCAGGAAATTCTCCCTGCATCCGGTGAGGAGATGGTTGCCACCTCGATCACAGATACAGGCAAAGCATAAGAGGCATGCTGGAGTCAGCTTTACGGAGCCGCTATGCTGGGCTCCGGTATGGATGGCAAGGAGTCGGTATGAGCAGTAACAATCCGGAACAGTGGCGCAGCAAACTGACCGCCGAGCAGTTTCACGTCTGCTGGGAAAAGGGCACCGAGCGCCCCTACAGCGGCGCCCTGCTCCACAATCGCAAGAGCGGCGACTACCTCTGTGTTTGCTGCAAAAGCGTGCTGTTTCACTCAGGAGCCAAGTTTGATTCCGGCTGCGGCTGGCCCTCGTTCGACAAGGCCATCAAGGGGACGGTGAACTACACCGAAGACAACAGCCACGGCATGAAGCGGGTGGAGATCACCTGCCGCCAGTGCGGCTCTCACCTCGGTCACGTCTTCCCTGACGGCCCGACCGATACCGGCCAGCGCTACTGCGTCAACAGCCTGAGCCTGGATTTCGAACCCGAGGTCTGAACGGCTTACCCATTGCAATAAAAACGGCGCCTCCATCACGGAGGCGCTGTTTTTTATCGGGATTTCACCGCATTCACGCCAGCAGGATGACGGCCATTACCAGCAGGGCCGCAATGGCCGGTATCGGCAGCTTCACCACCCGCAGCAGATAAAAGCCGATGGCCGCCAGCGCCAGATCGGTCGGCGCCAGCACCGCACTCTGCCACACCGGCTGATAGAGGGCCGCCAGCAACAAGCCCACTACGGCAGCATTGATGCCGGTGACGGCCCCCGCCAGACGGGGCCGGGCCAGCCACTGTTGCCAGCAGGGGCCCACCGCCCAGAGCAGCAGAAAGCCGGGCGCAAAGAGCGCCAGAGTCGCCAACAGGGCCCCGATCATCGGCATCTCGGGCTGCAACTGGGCACCAAGATAGGTGGCGAGGGTAAACATGGGGCCCGGCACCAACTGAGCCAGGCTGTAACCGGTCAGGAACTGCTGCTCGTTGAGAGTGTGGCCCACGCTCTCTTGCAGTAGCGGCAACACCACATGGCCACCGCCAAACACCAGACTACCGGCGCGATAGAAGTCGGCAGCCAGCTGGCCAAGCGGGCTGCCAAGCAGCGGCAGGCCGATAAAAAGGATGCCAAACAGCAGCAGGGTCGGCCAATGGGGCTGACTGCTGGCGGCAGAAGGCAACTCGGCGGAGGCTGGGCGACTACCCGCCCCGAGCTGGCTGCGGGCGCAGATCAGCGCCGCTCCCGCCAGCATCAACAGTTGAGTCAGCAGACCGGGCTGCCACCAGAGTGCCGCAGCGGTCACCACCATGATCCCTTGGGTCATTCCCGTGGCACAGAACTGACGACTCATGGTGAGCACTGCATCGGCCACCACGATGAGCGCCAGCAGCTTGAGGCCGTGCAGCGCCGCATCGAGCCACAGATTGCTGCCCAGCTGGCCGATGCCGATCGCGGCCGCCAGTAGCAGCAGAAATGAGGGAAGCGTGAAGCCAAGAAAAGCTGAGAGCGCCCCGCCCAGACCGGCGCGATGACGACCGATGGCGAAACCAAGCTGGCTGGAGGCAGGCCCCGGCAGCAGTTGGCACAGCGCCAGCAAGCGGGCAAATTCAGCCTGTGTCAGCCAGCCGAGCCGCTGTACAAAGGTGCGCTGGAAATAGCCGATATGAACGGCCGGACCACCAAAGCTGATGCATCCCAGCCATAAAAACTGAATAAATACCTGCCCCACGCTCTTCTCCCTCATCCCTCTCCTCCCGATGGAGAGGAGATATTATGACAGCGCGATGATCGTTTTATGACCATCAGACTGATTAGGCCGACACCATTGGCACATCACCCGGCAGATAGCAGCGTCCCGCCAGCCAGCAAGCGATGGACTGACGGCTGGCATCGAAGTGGGGCTCGGGCAACGCGCGCGGATCGCACCAGACCCAGCCTTCGCACTTCGCCGGCTCCAACAGTTGCGGTTCGCCATCGGCCCGGGCGTGCAGCGTCACCGAGATATAGTGCAGCCCGCTCTCGCGCCATGTCTCAAGGTTATTGGTCACCGCCACCACCACTGGCTCAACGATCGCCAAGCCAGTCTCCTCGGCCACCTCACGGATCGCAGCCGACTCGAAACTCTCCCCCAACTCCAGGTGCCCACCCGGAATGGACCAGTAGGGGGCATGGCTCCCCTTACGTTTGCCAAGCAGCACCTGGCCTTGGGCGTTGGTCAGGATGACGCCGACCCCGACGCGGGGATAGAGAGTGGACATGAAAACGCTCCTTCAATCAGGCAGTAAAACGGCCCCACCTTAGGCCGGAAAAGCGGTCAGGACAAGGGTGCCGGAAGCGCTTTGCAGGGCGAGCAGGAAAAATGCCCTGCAGAGATATACGCCAACAACGACCGCCACTACGGAGCAAGCCGCCAGAGAGTGTGATCTCTGCGCCATAAAATGACGAAACTGGTACCAGATATCGATTTTTTAGCGATCCCGGTTCCACTTTGCAGTTTTGTTCATAGAGCGCTCAGTTTTCTCTTTCCATACTGGCCCCACAGTTCCAAAAGAGGAGAGACAAGATGGAGTCATCATTGGTCGGGCTCTCCATTCTGTGGGGGCTAGCCAGTTTTGGTGTTCAGGGGGATTTCATCGAGAGCCGTGATTCCGTTGCGCCATCCTGGCAAACCGGCTCCAGAGTGGAGATGGAAGGTTATCTTATTGAATCTCTTGGCGAAAATCGCTGGCTGTTCGACAACGGCAGCGAGAGTCTGCAGATCTCCCTGCCCGATGGGGCCTGGGTGCCCGCAGGGGAAAGGCTGCGGGTGAGCGGTGCGCCGCAACAGGAGCAGAGCGGCTGGCTGCTGCAGGTGGAGCTGGTCCGCGAAGTGGCCGTCTGACCGGCAAGCTGTTGAACAAAGAGGAGGCTCTGGTCTCCTCTTTTGCTTTTGGTCGCCCCGCCGTTAGCCGAGGTGGTTGAGCGGCAGCGCCGTCTTGTGCTTGATGCGGCGCAGCACGAAGCTGGAGCGCACACCGGTCACCCCCGGAATATGGGTCAGCTTGTCCAGCAGGAAGTGCTGGTAGTGCTCCATGTCTCGCACCACCACCTTAAGCTGGTAGTCGGCATCATTGCCGGTGATGAGATCACACTCCAGCACTTCCGGCAGTTCGCTGATGGCACGATCGAAATTCTCGAACCGCTCGGGCGTGTGTCTGTCCATGGAAATGTGAATGTAGGCGGTGAGGGTGAGGCCAAGCTGGCGGGCGTTGAGCAGAGTAACGTGGGTGTCGATGAGACCGGCATCCTCCAGCGCCTTGACCCGGCGGGAGCAGGGTGAGGGCGAGAGCCCGACCAGCTCGGCCAGTTCCAGATTACTGATGCGGCCATTCTCCTGCATCAGCTCGAGAATATGTCTGTCTATGCGATCAAGTTTCAGCATTTACCCTTCCTCGTAGCAATGACTAATCCACTTTTCCTAGATTAAGGGTGAACTATTGCAAAAACAACCGAAATAAGTGGTTACTTTGCAACCACTCACCGGCACGGGAGGGATATTATGGTTACATCTTCCGGTGGCAAAGCAGATACCTGACTGGGTCTCTGCGGTGAAGGACCTTACCGGGTCAAGAGCCCCATCAGCCGTCTCACCTTATCGGGCAATGACGGGCTGGAACGAGAGAACCCCCTCCCCGAAGGCAACAAAGCAGGCATCCCGGCGCCTGCTTTGTTGTTTTTGGTGCTGGCTGGTTATCCCATAACCCCGCTCCCGATCACAACCTTGCCGCTCGACGGCACGAACCCCTTGCATGGCATTGATGGTTTTGGGAGTTTATTGCTCATCCCATGACGGTGGAGTGATACGGATGGCGGCAGCCACCGCTCACCGCCCACATCTCCGGAGGAGCTATGAGCGAGTACAAGGCCATCGCGCTCGATATGGATGGCACCCTGCTGACCCGGGATCACAAGATCTCGTCGGCCACCCGGGCAGCACTGGCGCAGGCCCGCGCCCAAGGCATCAAGGTGCTGCTGGTCACGGGGCGCCACTACATGACGGCACGCCCCTTCCACCACGAGCTGGCCCTCGATACCCCCCTCATCTGCAGCAATGGCGCCTATCTCTATGATCCGGTGCAGAACCGGATCCTCAGCGGTGACCCGCTGGCGGCCGCCCCGCTTACCGAGCTGCTGGCCGCGGTCGAGGCACAGCAGATGGGGGCCCTGTTCCACCTGAGCGAGGGCATTGGCTACATCGGCTGTGAAGAGCATGTCACCCGCATCCGCCACTGGTCGGCCAATCAGCCGGACCACCTCAAGATCGCCATCCATCCGCTCGCGGAGCTGGCAGGCTGGCTCGACAACCCGGTCTGGAAACTGGAGCTGTTCAATCAGGATCCGGCGCGCCTGCACACCTTTATGGGTGAGGTGGTCGAGCAGATGCCCTTTACCCGCGACTGGGCGGCCCCCTATGCGGTGGAGCTGGTGCAGCCCGGTTGCAACAAGGGCAACCGGCTGGCCCAGTGGGCCGCCAGTGAAGGGATTGGGATGGAGCAGGTGGTAGCGTTTGGGGATAACAACAACGACATCAGCATGTTCGAGCAGGTGGGGCTGGCGGTGGCCATGGGCAATGCGGCCCCGCAGATCCAGAGCCATGCCCATCGGGTCACGGCCGACCACAACGAAGATGGTATCGCACTGGCGCTGCAGCGCTGGGTACTGCCCTGATCTGACAAGATGCAACATGGCCAGCACGTGGGCTGGCCATGAAGAGAGGGATTAACCGCCGAAGGAGAACTGGATCACCCGATCCGGATAGCGTAGACGGTTGTACTCCCGGCGCAGGGATTCGTAGTGGCGAATGGCTCGATCGCGCTTGGCACGGTAGTAGTCGCGCTGTTCCGTGTTGGTTTCGTTGCGGATGCTGCGTTCAAGCGTCTCGATATCCCGCTCGGTACGCTCCAGCTCGTTGCTGATCTCCCGCAGGCGGGCGGCCAGTTTGTACTCTTCGTAGCCACGCTGATACTGCTTGAGGAAGCTGGCGTCATTGGGGCATACCCCCAGATAATCCTGCCCCTCCTTGCCCTTGCTGTAAGCCAGCTCGGGAATGCAGTAGAGCTCCAACCCCTTGTCGTAGCCCCGTTTCCACTCGGCCTCATCCACCTTGAGGCCATATTCGCTGCAAGACGAAACGTAATCGCGGGTCGCCTGACGGGTTTTGCCTTCCGATCCATCCTGATAACCCAGGTTGTACCAGCTCATGGTGCGGCATTCATCTTCCGACAGGGAGCTGCATCCGGCCAGCAGTAGCGGCAAGGTGAGCAACAGGATCTTCGAGGACATGGACAGACTCCGGAAAAGACAGTGGCTGGCATTCTAGTGAGGATGGGCAGGCAGGACAAGGGAGCCATCTCGCCGCTATCAGCCTCTTCTATCTGGCTTTCTATATCGCTATCAGGGCCAAAGTGGTCACAGGCAGCGGCATCGCTTTTCTTGTTACTACCAGCAGGATAAACTGCACCACCACTTAACCAATGCGCAACAAAAACAATGAAAGTACTGACTGTCGATTACCGCTCACCCGATGCGGCCCAACGTTTCACCGAATCCCTGCGTACCACCGGTTTTGGCGTGTTGACCAACCACCCCATCCCGAAAGAGTTGGTGCAATCCATCTACGACCACTGGTATCGCTTCTTCATGAGCGAGCAGAAGCAGGATTTTCTGTTCAACCGCGAAACCCAGGATGGCTACTTCCCGCCCTCGGTCTCCGAGGTGGCCAAGGGCCATAGCCAGAAAGACATCAAGGAGTACTTCCACATCTACCCCTGGGGCCAGATGCCGGAAGAGCTGAAAGATCAGGCGATGGAGTACTATCGTCTGGCCAACGGTCTGGCCGCCGAGCTGCTGGGCTGGGTCGAGCAGTACACCCCGGCCGATATCGCCGCTCACTACAGCTGCCCCCTCTCCTCGATGATCGAAGGGAGCCAGAAGACCCTGCTGCGGGTGCTGCACTACCCGCCGTTCGATGGCACCGAGGAGCCGGGCGCCATCCGCGCCGCCGCCCACGAGGATATCAACCTGCTCACCATTCTGCCCGCCGCCAACGAGCCGGGGCTGCAGGTGAAGGGTTCCGATGGCGAATGGATGGACGTGCCGTGTGACTTTGGCACCCTCATCATCAACATCGGCGACATGTTGCAAGAAGCCTCCCGCGGCTACTACCCCTCCACCACCCACCGCGTCATCAACCCGACCGGTGGCAGTGCCAGCAAGTCACGCATCTCGCTGCCACTGTTCCTCCATCCGCGGCCCGAGGTGGTGCTCTCCGAGCGCCACACTGCCCACAGCTACCTGATGGAGCGGCTGCGGGAGCTGGGGGTGATCTAGTCAGCTGACACATGGGAAAAACCGGAGCAACTGCGCTCCGGTTTTTTTATTTGGCGGCAAACAAGGTCGGGCAAAGTGCAAAGGTAAAACAGACATAAACACCGATTAATCTCATTTATACCTGCCAATAGCTCCACCCTCAGCGCTTTCCGCTGTTCAGGCTGCACTCAGTGGTGATGGTACAGATAGCAGAGTGAACCAATAGCTGACCTTCCGCTTCGGTCTGGTGGATAACTGAACATCGGGACCCGAAGTGCGCCACAGTAGCGCATTGGCCTACTGCCATCACCTGCCGATGAACTGTTGCGCTGGCTTGATCCCTTGCTGATCGGCGGGCTTCTGATCCGCAGCCTGGTGTGACGGTGGCGCTACCGGGATAGGGCCATCTGATCGTCGATTAAAGCGGCTGATTATCGCTCGAGTTTGCTTCACATAAAAAATTTTTGATTTTATGTGTCAATTCTTCTTTCCATGGTTTAGGCTGTTCCCTCACCATCATTCAGGCTGTTATCCCATGTCTGCCATCCTCGTGCTGTTTGGTCGATTTTTTATCTCGCAAGAGAGGTGACCCTGCACGCACAGTTTTCTGAATGTTCATTGCAAAGGTCGCCTCGGGCGGCCTTTTTGTTGTCTGTCGTTTATTGCTACAGAGGAGTATTGCTTCGATGTCGTGTTACCCGGAGGTTGTATGAGCCAGGTTCAGTGGTCTTCCCGTCTCGGTCATGTGCTGGCCGCAGCAGGCACAGCGATTGGCCTTGGTGCCATCTGGAAGTTTCCCTATGTGACCGCCACCAATGGTGGTGGCGCCTTTCTGTTGGTGTTTCTGCTGTTCAGCTTCACCCTGGGGGTAGCGGTACAGGTCGGCGAAACCCTGCTCGGCAGCCATAGCCAGCGCGGGGTGCTCGGCGCTTTCCGCAAACTGGTGGGGCCAAACTGGCGCTGGATGGGGTATATGGGGATTGCCTGCGGCTTCTTTATCTACAGCTTCTACAGCGTGGTCGGTGGCTGGACCGTGGGTTACACTGCGCTGGCGATGGCTGGCAAGCTCAACCTGAGCGAGGGGAGCGCCCTCACCGCCCTGTTCAACGGCTATGTCAGCAACCCCTGGTGGCCGGTGCTGACCCATCTGATCTTCGCGGGCCTGACCTGGTGGTTCGTGCAGGGGGGTATTCAGAAAGGAGTTGAGAGGACACTGCGCTGGATGATGCCCGCGCTCTTCATCATGATGTTGCTGCTGGTTGGGGTCGGTCTCTCCATGCCGGGCTCCATGGCGGGTGTACGCCAGCTGCTGCTGCCGGACTTCTCCATGCTGACCGGCCAGAGCGTGCTGGACGCGCTGGGACTGGCCTTCTTCTCCCTCTCCATCGGGCTCGGGGTACACACTACCTATGGCGCCTACCTGCCCAATAGCGAAGGGGTGCTGCGCTCCGGGGTCTGGGTGGTCACACTGGCAAGCCTTATCTCGGTGCTGGCGGGCTTGATGATCTTCCCGGCGCTGGCCTCCACCGGCATCGACCCCACTGCCGGGCCGGGTCTCACCTTTATGACCATGCCTGCCGTGTTCAGCCATCTGCCGTTCGGTCAGGGGCTGGGGGTGGTCTTCTTCCTGTTGCTGCTGGTCGCCGCGCTCTCCTCCTCCATCTCCATGCTGGAGCATCTGGTGCGCTTCACCACCGAGGAGTGGGGCTGGTCGCGTCGTGGCGCCTGCCGGGTATTGACCCTGCTCATCATGGCTTCCGGCATTCCGGTCAGCCTGTCGTTCGGCCCCTGGAGCGATCTGACCCTGTTTGGCAAGACTATCTTCGAGTTGCTCGACTATCTGACCTCCAACCTGATGATGCCGCTGTTTGGTCTGGTACTGACCCTGCTGCTGGGCTGGCGATTGGGTGATGCCATATTGCCTGCGGGCCTGTCACCCGCCCTGCGTCTGGCACTGCTCTGGTGCTGGCGCGTGGTGGCACCGCTGCTGATCAGCGGGATCCTGATCCGCGGGATCATGTAGCACCTTGCGCATCTTTGCGGGCAGGCCTTGGCCTGCCCTTTTTATTGCTGGCGTTCACTTTATTACAGGCGTTTATATAAGCAGCATCACGATGGACAGGAGTGCAGTCGGGCAATCTCGACAGAGCAGAGTAGAGAATGTGCGAAATGGCAGAGTTGCACAATAAGAGGTGGCGTTCGGCTCGCCACAACGGCAACAGAAGAAGCTGGAGTACTGAATTGCGGGCAAAAAAAATCCCCATCTGAGTGGGGACTTTCTCTGCAACCGCAGCTGATATCTCAGCCTCGCTTGCGAATATGGTGGTCGTTACTGGGATCGAACCAGTGACCCCCTCCTTGTAAGGGAGGTGCTCTCCCAGCTGAGCTAAACGACCTGGGATTCTGAAATGATGGTGGGTCGTGCTGGATTCGAACCAGCGACCAATTGATTAAAAGTCAACTGCTCTACCGACTGAGCTAACGACCC
>NZ_JBODRQ010000050.1:0-21956 GCF_050633025.1 Aeromonas sp. | reverse complement strand
CATCTCTATGGTGTGGATGCATCGCCTACAGTGCTGGTCAATGAGCAAGTAAAAGATGGTCATATCAAGTCGTCACAAGGTGACAAGGTGTGGTTATTTACCGGGTTGCGCGGTGGTGGCAAGGCCTATTATGCCTTGAATATATCAAATACCGATTCTCCAACGCTTATGTGGCGACTGGATAAAAATAGCGCTGGTTTTGGTAAGCTTGGTGAAACTTGGTCTATTCCCGAGGCCGCATTTATTCCAAGTTATTTCACAGTGGTAAGTGATAAAAAGATCTATAAGCCAGTCTTGATTTTCTCTGGTGGGTATGATCAGGCAAAAAGCTATTTGGGGCAGGGAGCTGAGGACAGTGAGGGGCTTGGAGTCTATATCGTTGATGCTGAAACAGGGACTTTGTTATTTAGCTTCACCCCGGATGTGACCAGTGCAACAAACAAGCAAGTCGCTGGCATGGTTTATAGCATGCCAGGCTCTGTCTCCGTGCTGGATAGCGATGGAGATGGTATTTCAGACCGAATCTATGCAGGAGATACCGGTGGCCAGATCTGGCGTATCGATATGAAAGGAGAAGATAAATCCAAATGGACGGCCATCAAGTTTGCCAGTCTGGGCAATACCCATTTAACAGGTACTGCCAAGAAGCAGGAAGATGACCGCCGCTTCTTCACGCAGCCGGTTCTGGTTCGCACCATCAACAAGGGCTGGAAATATGATGGCACCAATTATCTCTACAGTGAGCGCCCGTTTGATGCCGTGTTGATAGGGAGTGGTGATCGCAATCGACCATCCTCGGAAGCGACCACTAAAAATGTCTATGTGATGCTACGTGATTACAATGTCAATCCAACCTTGTTTGGAGGGACGTTAGAACCCTCTGTGCCAGCCGCGATCACGCTCAATGATCTCTATGACGTGACCAGCGACCCCTTTGCTGGTTTGAATGAAGAGCAGGCAGTCAATACCACCAAGGCGTTGACCAGCAAGTTGGGATGGAAATTCTGGCTCAACGAGAGCGGCGAAAAATCCATGGGTTCGGGTTTGGTGCTGCAAGGCAAGCTCTATTTCACCTCCTTTCTGCCACAAGTGCAGGACTTCCAGCAGTGCACCATTCAATCGATTGGCGCCATGCGCCAATACATGATTGATATGCACTACGGCACATCGTTCAAATACGTACTCGATAGCACCAATCAGGAAGTTATCCAGCGCTATGTCGAGGTGCAAAACAAAGTGGCCGATGATCTGGTTATCCACGGTGGTGACGATGGCCGGATCAGGATTATCGGCGGTGCACCCGGCAAGGAGGTCATCCTCAAAGATGATGGACAGGGAGAATCTGAGCGCTGTACTGGCAAAGGTGAGTGTTCGCAAGGTGCAGAGGAGGCGAAGATGGATATGTCTCCCAAGAAAATCTACCTCTATGAAGGAGAACAGAGATGAAGCGGATGCTGCTCTGGTGTGTGGGCTTGCCCTTGTTGGTTCATGCCCAAACGGAAGACATAAAATGTTATGTCACTCTGGAAGGTGGCGTGCAGATGGTGTTGCAGCAACCGGTAACTGATACGAGCAAGGCAAATCTGGTCAGGGTGTTTAAGCAGAAAGGTTATGAGATTGATGGGGTGGTGCATCTTGTCACAGAGGTAATCGAGTGCGTTCCTTTGGCCGCCACCTTTTCGCTGGCTGATGCAAAAAAACAAGATGAAATCCAACCCAGATAACGTTGGTTATTGAGTAGGGTAAAGGGGCTAAGAACAACTCAGCCCCTTTTTTTCGCTTCTGCTTCTGCCGGATGGGGAAACGATGATATCGACTCGAGGCGCCTGGTCGATACAAAACCGGAGTGTCATGTTGGTGCCAATCGCAGTGCCATCTGGACTAAATCGTACAAATTGTCGATTGGTCGTCACGGTATGTTTTTCAAGAAAGGGTTCTGTTGCTGATAACAAGATATCGCCACTTGCAATATCGAATTGGCGATCCTGATTGATGTCGATAAAGACAAGCATGCGCTGGGCGCCGGTTTGATTTGCGAGTACACAGCCTTCTTTTGTGGAGTTTCTGACAGGCATGGCAAGACATGCTGTGACGGGTTGCTGCTGTGTGATGGCTTGCCGTTGGCCGAAGATCAGGTGGTCCTGCAGGTTTCTGGTGTAGATGTCGCTGTCGGTCGATGTCAGCAGATTTGCCAATGACGGCAGTCCCAAGGTCAGCAGGATGGTTGTCAGGCTTGCCGATATCAAAAACTCAAGCAGGGTAAATCCATTTCGTAACATGCCGTGTGAGTCCTTCTTCAAGAGAGACTCCAAGCATAGTCATTGAGTTGAGACGCGCGCACCCTCTACTGCTTCTTTTGTCATTAATGGCGTGCTAAATATCACGGGCATATAGTGCCACTCGTCTTGGAATGCGCACGTCCGGAAGCCTTTATTTCAATTTCAACCTCATTCTCACCGCTGATACAAATTGAGAAGGTGGCGGTACTGCCTGTGGCAAGTGTGCCATCCGGGAGGAAGCGCAGCGCCTGTGCATCGGCAGAAATGGCCAGTTCTGCCGGAAACTCAGGGCTTGCTGCAATCGTGACCTCGCTGCCATTAAGCTTCAGATCGCTATTGCTATCGATAAAGGCGAGTAGCCGGTTAGTTCCACTCGCATTGGCCGGGATACAACCCTCGACTGCAATATTATTAATCAGTGTTACGGTAGTCAGGCAAAGCGTGACGGTTTGCTGATTGGAGACAGCTTGTTGTCTGGCGTAGTTTAAATGGTTGAGAAGGCTCTTCTCCTGCGTCGCCAGATTGTTGCTGCCAAGCAGGTTGGTGAGGGAAGGGATACCTATTCCCAGCAGAATGACGCCCAGCGCAATGGCTATCATCAACTCCATCAGGGTAAATCCGGCGTTTTTCATATCTGCGAAGGCCTGTCGTTCCGTGACTATGTACAGCTTATCCTTCCCGCTGGTTGCTGTCACACGGTTACGCCTGTCGTGAACTGGCAGATTGCCCCCCTTTTCTTTATCATTCCCCATCATTTTCGAATTCAAGATGCATCGCCATGGCAAAAGCCCTCTCTCTGATGCTTGCCCAGTTGAATCTGACGGTAGGCGCCATCGAAGATAACACTGACAAAGTGCTCGCTGCGGCCGCTCAGGCCGAACAGCAAGGTGCCGATCTGCTGGTCTGCTCCGAGCTGGCCCTGACCGGTTATCCACCGGAAGATCTGTTGCTGCGTGCCGATCTGATGATCCGGGTCGAAGCCGCGTTGGCTCGTGTTGCCGAATGGCAGGGTAACTGTGCCATTTTGGTGGGTCATCCCTGGCGTGAAGGGGAGGCGTTCTACAACGCGGCTTCACTCTATGAGCAGGGCCAGCTGATTGCCCGTTACTTCAAGCAGGACTTGCCCAACTACGGGGTATTTGACGAGAAGCGCTACTTCACCGCGGCGACCGAGACCTGCGTGGTGCCGTTCCGTGGTCACCAGCTGGGGCTGCTCATCTGCGAAGATTTGTGGCAGCCGGGCCCGGCGCTGGCCGCCAAGGCGGCAGGGGCCGAGCTGCTGCTCACCATTAACGCCTCGCCCTACGATCAGGAGAAACCCTGGATCCGCCGCGAGCTGATGGCGGAGCGCTGCGATCAGACCGGTCTGCCGCTGGTCTACCTCAATCAGGTGTGCGGTCAGGACGAGCTGATTTTCGACGGCTGCTCCAAGGTGTTCAACAGCCAGGGCGAACTGACCCACAAGCTGGCCCCGTTTGCCGAAGAGCTGGCGCTGGTACGCTTTGCCGATGGCCAGCCGGTGAAAGAGCGGGAACCGGCTGCGCCGCTGGAGCCCTTGGCCGAGACCTATCAGGCGCTGGTGCTGGCGGTGCGCGATTACGTCACCAAGAACGGTTTCCACGGGGCTGTGCTGGGCCTCTCCGGTGGCATCGACTCGGCGCTGACGCTGGCCATCGCGGCAGATGCCATCGGTGCCGACAAGGTGCAGGCGGTGATGATGCCATTCCGCTATACCGCCCAGATGAGCGTGGAAGATGCCAAGGAGCAGGCCGAGCGGATGGGGGTTGAGTTCAACATCATCTCCATCGAGCCGATGTTCGAAGGATTTATGACCCAGTTGGCGCCGCTGTTTGAAGGTACCGCCCGCGACACCACCGAAGAGAACCTGCAGGCCCGCTGCCGTGGCGTGCTGTTGATGGCGCTCTCCAACAAACGTCGTCGCATCGTGCTGACCACCGGCAACAAGAGCGAGATGGCGGTGGGTTACGCCACTCTGTACGGTGACATGGCGGGCGGTTTTGACGTGTTGAAAGATGTGCCCAAAACGCTGGTCTTCAAGTTGTGCGAATATCGCAACTCGGTCGACTACGTGATCCCGCAGCGGGTTATCGACCGTCCTCCTTCAGCGGAGTTGGCGCCGGATCAGGTGGATCAGGACAGCCTGCCCCCTTACGACATCCTCGATGCGATCCTCAAGCGCTATGTGGAAGAGGATGCGTCGGTCGCCGACATGGTGGCAGAGGGCTTTGAGGAAGCGGTAGTGCGCAAGGTGATCCGACTGGTGGATCTCAACGAATACAAGCGCCGTCAGGCGGCGGTTGGGCCCCGCATCACGGCCCGCAACTTTGGTAAGGATCGCCGTTACCCCATTACTTCCGGGTTTGGCAAACAGAACTGGTAAGGAGTCACCATGAAGAAGATTGAAGCCATCATCAAACCGTTCAAGCTGGACGATGTGCGCGAGGCCCTGGCCGAGATCGGCATCAACGGCATGACCGTATCCGAAGTCAAAGGCTTCGGCCGCCAGAAGGGCCATACCGAGCTCTATCGCGGCGCCGAATATATGGTCGACTTCCTGCCGAAAGTGAAGGTGGAGCTGGTAGTGCAGGATGAGGATCTCGATGCCTGTCTGGAAGCGATCCAGAACACTGCCCGTACCGGCAAGATTGGTGATGGCAAGATCTTCGTCTGCGAGGTGGAGCGTGTCATTCGTATCCGTACCGGCGAAGAGAACGAAGACGCTATCTGACCTTGGCTATCTCTTTACCTGACCAGAGGTGCGAAGTGCGGCCTCATTTGATGGGGTGGATGCGTTTTGCTGTGGTCGCCAGCCTGTTGGCGGGCCTGACCGCCTGTAGTACCCGTCCACCGGCTCAGCCGGAAAATCTGTGCCAGATCTTTCGCGAGAAGCCGGAGTGGCACAAGGCCGCGCTCAAGATGAACGAGAAGTGGGGGACGCCGATCCACGTGATCATGGCCATGATGTATCAGGAGTCCTCGTACGTACATGATGCCCAGCCGCCGATGCAGTATTTCCTCTTCATCCCGACCGGGCGGGCCAGCTCGGCTTATGGTTATGCTCAGGTTAAAGATGAAACCTGGGCCGATTACCAGCGGGAAACCGGCAACAGCTGGAGTGACCGCGATGACTTTGCCGACGCCATCGATTTTATGGGCTGGTACACTAACAAGGCCCAACGGCTCAATGGCACCTCCAAGTGGGATGCCTATGGCCAGTACCTCAACTATCACGAAGGGTGGGGTGGCTACCGGCGTGGCAGCTATCGCAGCAAGGGGTGGTTGATGAAGACCTCTAGCAAGGTGGAAGCTCGCGCCCAGCGCTACGGCGCCCAGTACCGTCAATGCAAGGATCAGCTCTCCCGTGGGGGCTGGTTCTGGTAACCAAATCAGGAGTCAGAAATGCCGTTATTGGACAGTTTTACCGTTGACCACACCCGTATGGAAGCGCCAGCGGTGCGTGTGGCCAAGACCATGCAGACCCCGAACAAGGACACCATTACCGTGTTCGATCTGCGTTTTTGCGTGCCGAATCAGGAGATCCTCTCCGAGCGCGGTATCCATACGCTGGAGCACCTGTTTGCCGGTTTTATGCGTGATCACCTGAATGGCAACGGCGTGGAGATCATCGATATCTCTCCCATGGGCTGCCGTACCGGTTTCTACATGAGCCTGATCGGCGCGCCGGACGAAGCCCGGGTTGGCGCAGCCTGGCAGGCGGCCATGAGCGACGTGCTGACCGTGCAGGATCAGGCCAAGATCCCCGAGCTGAACGAGTATCAGTGCGGCACCTACAGCATGCACTCGCTGGAAGAGGCGCACGCCATCGCCCGTCATGTACTGGAGCGCGGAATCGGCGTTAACCACAACGACGAGCTGGCCCTGCCGGAAGAGAAACTGAAAAGCCTGTGAGGTGGATGAGCGGTCGCGCATCGGATAATCTCTTCGGGGAATGTTAAAAGAGCCGGTCAGCCATGCTGACCGGCTCTTTTGTATTTCGCCCGATCGCTGTCGTGGGGATGCCTTTCAGGGCATCATCCTTGATATTGATAAAGCGGAGCAGGGCAGGATC
Organism: Aeromonas sp.; assembly: GCF_050633025.1. GTDB lineage: Bacteria > Pseudomonadota > Gammaproteobacteria > Enterobacterales > Aeromonadaceae > Aeromonas. Next base: position 15,587 of record NZ_JBODRQ010000050.1, on the reverse strand, counting down.
CCCAGCACTATGATCACCAGCACCAGTTCAATCAGGGTAAAACCGTTGTTTCTGTTGTGCATCATGTTCAATGACCCATTAAATAGCGCAAACAGGTGTGAGTGAGATGCAACTGATAGATACCCATTGCCATCTCGACTTTCCGGAGTTCGACCAGGACAGGGAGGTGCTGCTGGCCCGTTGCCGGGCATTAGGGGTGACTGAGTATATCATTCCTGCCATCGCAGAGGATAACTGGCCTCGTGTGATGGCACTGGCAGATCAGCATGACGGCCTCTTTTATGGTTTGGGCATTCATCCCTGGTATGCCGGTGAGCAGAGTGAGGGGGTGATGGAGCGGCTGCGAACGCTGGTGATGAGTCAACCTGCCGGGTTGGTGGCCATTGGTGAGTGCGGGCTGGACCTGCGTTCTCACGTGCCGCAGGAGGGACAATTTGCGCTGTTTGAGGCTCAGATCCGGCTGGCTGCTGATGCCGGATTACCTCTGATGATCCACTCGGTGCGCGCCAATGACACTGTGGCCAAGCTGTTGCGCCGCTTCAAGCCGCCTCGTGGCGGGGTGATCCACGCTTTCAGCGGTTCGTTGCAGCAGGCGGAGGCCTTCTGGCAACTGGGCTTTCGACTCGGGGTGGGTGGGGTAATCAGTTTTGAGCGGGCAAACAAGACGCGAGACGTATTTCGGGCCATGCCGCTCGAGGCCATGGTGCTGGAAACCGATTCGCCCGATATGCCGTTGCAAGGCGCACAAGGCTCCCGAAATACCCCGGAAGCGCTGCCGAAAATAGCGGAAATATTGATGACATTGCGGGATGAATCATCGGCTGATGTTACCAAGGTGTTATTTGAAGCTGCCCGAAATATTTTTCATCACGATTAGTTGAAATGAAACAAAATGGCAACAAACGAGTGAGTTATCAGTAATAAAAGCAAGCCTAAAAATCGTTTGCCGTCTAACTTCGTGACACTTGGGCATTTTGACAGCGATAAAATGTGACCAGCATTCTATTTTATCGGACTTTAATTAGTATAATGCGCTCCCCTTGATTAGTTGTGGTTGATAACAACTCACTAACAAGCCAGGTGCTACTAGAGGAAGATAAAAATGAATTTGTTCATGGGTCTGATAGGGATGGCAACGCTCGTCCTTATTGCGGTGCTGTTCTCCAGCAACCGCAAGGCAATCAACGTGCGTACCGTGTTGGGTGCGTTCGCAATTCAAGCCGGTCTGGGTGCGTTCGTACTCTATGTTCCGGTTGGGCGCGATATTCTGGTCGGTGTGTCCGATGCGGTATCCAGCGTGATCAGTTACGGCCAGAACGGGATCGAATTCCTGTTCGGCGGTCTGGTCAGCAACAAGATGTTTGAAGTGTTCGGTGGCGGCGGCTTTGTTTTTGCCTTCCGCGTTTTGCCAGTCATCATCTTCTTCTCCTCCTTGATTGCAGTGCTCTACTATCTGGGCATTATGCAGATTGTGATCAAGTTGCTGGGTGGTGGTCTGCAGAAAGTACTGGGTACTTCCCGCACTGAATCCCTGTCTGCGACTGCCAACATCTTCGTAGGCCAGACTGAAGCGCCACTGGTGGTTCGTCCCTACATCGCCAAGATGACGGATTCCGAGCTGTTCGCCGTCATGTGTGGTGGTCTGGCTTCCGTAGCTGGTTCTGTTCTTGCTGGTTATGCCTCCATGGGTGTGAAGATGGAGTACCTGATCGCTGCTTCCTTCATGGCTGCGCCGGGTGGTCTGCTGTTTGCCAAGTTGCTGGTTCCCGAGACCGAGACCCCGAACTACGATGAAAACTCCGCTGACGCCGAGTTGGACGACAAGCCTGCCAACGTCATCGATGCGGCTGCTGCGGGTGCTTCTGCCGGTTTGCAACTGGCCCTGAACGTGGGCGCCATGCTGCTGGCTTTCATTGGTCTTATCGCCATGATCAACGGTATCTTCTCCGGTGTGGGTGGTTGGTTCGGTTATCCGCAACTCTCTCTGGAGCTGCTGCTGGGTTGGATCTTCTCCCCGCTGGCCTTCCTGATCGGTGTGCCCTGGAGTGAAGCTGTTGTTGCCGGTTCCTTCATCGGTCAGAAGCTGGTAGTGAACGAGTTCGTGGCTTACCTGAACTTCGCTCCGTACCTGAAAGACGAAGTGCTGATCAACGGTGTGGCCATGTCCGATCACACCAAGGCGATCATCTCCTTCGCGCTGTGTGGTTTTGCCAACCTCTCCTCTGTTGCCATCCTGCTGGGTGGTCTGGGGTCCATGGCACCAAACCGCCGCAGCACCATTGCAAAATTTGGCTTGAAAGCCGTACTGGCTGGCTCTCTGTCCAACCTGATGTCTGCGACCATCGCAGGCTTCTTCCTGGCACTAGCCGGCATGTAATCGCCGCTTGACTGACAGGGTATAAACACGAACGCCACGGCATCTGCCGTGGCGTTCGTGTATGGAGCGGTGACAACCGTTTTCCTATCTAAACTAATAATAAAATGAGTCAAATCGGAGGTTATATGAATGAAGTGCTACTGGCGATGGTTGCCGGTTTTATCGTTGGGTTGTTGTTTTCTTTCCTCAAATTGCCGATCCCGGCGCCGCCCGTTTTGTCCGGGGTGATGGGGATTGTCGGGGTGTATCTGGGGGGCATGGCCTACTCCTGGATCCTGACTCGCTTCTTTTCGTAAGGCATTTTTGAATGCGGATTTGCTAGATGTGAGGTACCTCTGAAAATGGCAAATCCGGCTTGCAAACAGGGGGTATCTCGGCTGAAATAGGCGTTGCCAGCAGGGTGCTGGCAATGACTAATACTCGATGAAATCGGGTGTTGGCGGTCAAATGGAATTGATTGGGAAGTCGGGTCAGATGCTGTCGGCCTTTCTCAAGTCTTCATGGAACCAAGTCCGCACTTTTGTAAGAAAGTGACAGGGCTCTTGCCTTATTTACAGTCGCAGTGCCTGCAGGGTGCTTTGAATAGTATCCCGATAGAGCCGGTGCCTTCGCACTGTAATTCCATTCCCGTATAGCTGGGGATTACTGACTGTGCATCCATCGCTGGATGGTATGGTGGTGCCCGGTTATCTGGATTAAATAGAGACTTTGGAGAACAGAATGACTGATCTGAAAGTGGCCGCTCAGCGCGCCCTGAATTTGATGGACCTGACCACCCTGAACGATGACGACACCGATCAGAAGGTGATCGACCTGTGCCGCAAGGCCAAGTCACCGGCTGGCCTGACTGCCGCCGTCTGCATTTACCCCCGTTTCATTCCCATCGCTCGCAAGACACTGCGTGAGATCGGTGCTGCCGATGTGCGTATCGCGACTGTGACCAACTTCCCGCACGGCAACGATGACATCGAGATCGCCGTGGCCGAGACCCGTGCTGCCGTTGCCTACGGTGCCGATGAAGTGGACGTGGTATTCCCGTACCGCGCCTTCATGGCCGGTAACGACCAGATCGGTTTTGATCTGGTCAAAGCCTGTAAAGAGGCCTGTGGTGCCAACGTGCTGCTGAAAGTGATCATCGAAACCGGCGAGCTGAAAGAAGAGGCGCTGATCCGTCGCGCTTCCGAGATTTGTATCGATGCTGGTGCCGATTTCATCAAGACCTCTACCGGCAAGGTGCCGGTCAATGCGACCCAGGAAGCGGCGCGTATCATGATGGAAGTGATCAAGGCCAAGAATCCGAAAGTGGGCTTCAAGCCGGCCGGTGGCGTGAAAGATGCCGCCGTTGCCGGTCAGTACCTGGCCATGGCCGAAGAGATCCTCGGCAACGACTGGGTATCCGCCCGTACCTTCCGCTTTGGTGCGTCCAGTCTGCTGGCCAGCCTGCTGGCAACACTGGGCCACGGCGATAAGCCGGCCAACACCAGCGGTTACTAATAAGTTGATAAAGAGGGTGGGGAGTTCCCACCCTGTTCTGCCCCACCATGCGGTGTGTGGGCAACTATTCAGGCTTGTTTGACGCCAACAACGGCGGAGGGAATGAAAGATGTTTTTGCCTCAAGAAATTATTCGCAAGAAGCGCAACGGTGAAGCGCTCAGTACCCAAGAAATTCAATTCTTCATTCAGGGCATTACCAACAATACCATCGGTGAGGGGCAGATTGCCGCGCTGGCGATGGCGGTCTACTTCAAAGACATGACCATGGATGAGCGGGTTGCTCTGACCTGCGCCATGCGCGACTCCGGCATGGTGCTGACCTGGGATCACCTCAATCTCGGTGGCCCGATTGTCGACAAACACTCCACCGGTGGTGTGGGTGATGTGGTCTCCCTGATGCTTGGCCCTATGGTCGCTGCCTGCGGCGGTTTCGTGCCGATGATCTCCGGCCGTGGCCTGGGCCACACCGGCGGCACCCTCGACAAACTGGATGCCATTCCCGGCTACCAGACCTCGGTCGACAACGATCGTTTCCTGAAAGTGGTGAAAGAGGCGGGTGTTGCCATCATCGGCCAGACCGGCGATCTGGCCCCAGCCGACAAGCGTATCTATGCGGTGCGTGACATCACTGCCACCGTCGAATCCATCGCCATGATTACCGGCTCCATCCTCTCCAAGAAGCTCGCCTCTGGGCTCGAAGCGCTGGTGATGGATGTGAAAGTGGGCTCCGGCGCCTTTATGCCGACCTTCGAAGCCTCCGAAGAGCTGGCCAAGAGCATCGTTGCCGTGGCCAATGGCGCCGGTTGCCGCACCTCTGCGCTCTTGACCGACATGAACCAGGTGCTGGCCTCCAGCGCCGGTAACGCGGTGGAAGTGCGCGAAGCGGTTCGCTACCTGACCGGTGAATATCGCAACCCTCGGATCCACGAAGTGACCATGAGCCTGTGTACCGAGATGCTCATCTCCGCAAGCCTTGCCAGCGACGAGCGTGATGCCCGTGCCAAGCTGCAGGCGGTGTTGGATAACGGCAAGGCGGCCGAGATCTTCGGTCGTATGGTGACTGGTCTGGGTGGCCCGGCCGATTTCATGGAGCGTTACGACGCATACCTGCCGAAAGCGGCCATCGTACGCCCGGTCTTTGCGGCCAACAGCGGTTTCGTGACGGCCATGGATACTCGCGAGCTGGGGCTGGCCGTAGTGGCGATGGGCGGTGGTCGCCGTGCTGCCGGTGACAAGCTTGATTATGCAGTTGGCCTGACCGACTTCATCCGCCTGGGTCAGAGTGTCGATGCTGGCAAGCCGATCGCGATGATCCACGCTCAGACCGAAGAGCAATATGCTCAGGCTGCCAGCATGGTGCAGGCGGCTGTCCGGATTGGTGGCGAGCGGCCGGAGGCACTGCCTGAAGTGTACCGCCGCATCACGCTGGCCGATTTGTAACAAGGGGAAGACCCATGAAACGTACCTTTATTCTGATGATGGACTCTTTCGGTATTGGCGCTGCAGCCGATGCCGACAAGTTCGGCGATGTGGGCGCCAACACCCTTGGCCATATCGCCAAGGCGTGTGCGGCGGGTGAAGCGCAGGGCCGTGGCGCCCTTAATCTACCGAACCTGAGCAAGCTGGGCCTCGGCCACGCTTGCGAGCAGGCCTCCGGCGCCTTCCCGGCGGGTCTGAACAAGGATATCGACGTGGTCGGCGCCTACGGCTTTGCCCAGGAGCTCTCCTCCGGCAAGGACACCCCGTCCGGTCACTGGGAGATCGCTGGCGTGCCCGTGCTGTTCGAGTGGGGCTACTTCAAGGATCACACCAACAGCTTCCCGCAGGAGTTGCTGGACGCCATCGTTGAAAAAGCTGGCCTGCCCGGCTATCTCGGCAACTGCCACGCTTCCGGCACCCAGGTGCTGGACGATCTGGGCGAAGAGCATATGCGGACCGGCAAGCCGATCCTCTACACCTCTGCCGACTCGGTGTTCCAGATTGCCTGCCACGAAGAGACCTATGGCCTCGAGAAGCTCTATGAGCTGTGCCACATCGTGCGCGAGCTGCTGGAGCCCTACAACATCGGCCGCGTGATTGCTCGTCCGTTTGTGGGCAGTGGCAAGGGCAACTTCAAGCGTACCGGCAACCGTCACGACTACTCAGTGCTGCCGCCAGCACCGACCGTGCTGGATTACATGAAAGATGCGGGTGGCCAGGTGGTCTCCATCGGCAAGATCGCTGACATCTATGCCGAGCAGGGCATCACCAAGAAGGTGAAAGGGACCGGTTTGACCGAGCTGTGGGATCGCACGCTGGAAGAGGTGAAAGCGGCCGGTGACAACACCATCGTTTTCACCAACTTCGTCGACTTCGACTCATCCTACGGTCACCGTCGTGACGTGGCGGGTTATGCCAGTGCGCTGGAGTACTTCGACTCCCGCCTGCCGGAGCTGTTTGAGCTGCTGCAAGATGGCGACGTGGTGGTGCTGACCGCCGACCACGGTTGTGACCCGACCTGGAGCGGTACCGACCATACCCGCGAGTACATCCCGGTACTGTTCTACGGCAAGCCGGTCAAAGCCGGTTCCGTCGGCCGTCGTGAGACCTTTGCCGATATCGGCCAGAGCATCGCGGCTTACCACGGCCTGCCGAAACTGGCGTACGGTACCAGCTTCCTGTAATTTACCCGCCCGCCACTTCGGCGGCGGGCAATTTATAAAACAATAAAACTCAACCTAGTGTGAAGGAATCAAGAGAATGGCAACTCCTCATATCAATGCGAAAGATGGCGCCTTTGCTGATACCGTGCTGATGCCGGGTGACCCCCTGCGCGCCAAGTACATCGCCGAAACCTTCCTGGAAAACGTCGAGCAGGTGTGCGATGTGCGCAACATGTTCGGCTTTACCGGTACCTACAAGGGCCGTCGTATCTCCGTGATGGGCCACGGTATGGGTATCCCCTCCTGCTCCATTTATACAAAAGAGCTGATCACCGATTACGGTGTGAAGACCCTGATCCGTGTGGGCTCTTGTGGCGCTGTGCGTGAAGACGTGAAACTGCGTGACGTGGTGATCGGTATGGGTGCCTGCACCGATTCCAAAGTAAACCGTCTGCGCTTCAAGGATCACGACTTCGCTGCCATCGCCGACTTCGACCTGGTTGCCAATGCCGTGCAGGCCGCCAAGAACAAGGGCGTTGCCGTGCGCGTGGGCAACATCTTCTCCGCCGACCTGTTCTACACCCCGGACCCCTCCATGTTCGACGTCATGGAAAAGTACGGCATCCTGGGGGTCGAGATGGAAGCCGCCGGTATCTACGGCGTGGCCGCAGAGTACGGTGCCAAGGCTCTGACCATCTGCACCGTCTCCGACCATATCCGTACCGGTGAACAGACCACAGCTGAAGAGCGTCAGCTGACCTTCAACGACATGATTGAGATCGCGCTGGATTCCGTCCTGCTGGGCGACAAGTAATCCCTTGTGAATAAGAAACGGCGGCTTCGGCCGCCGTTTTTGTATCTGCTCTCTGGTTGCGCCATCAGTTTTCCGGAGGTGGCGAGGGGGGCGTACTCTTTTTCTTGTGCTTGCGCACCCGCATGTAGTTGCGGCGTACGCCGTAGGAGATGAGCACCCCGGCCAGCAGGGCAACCAGCACCATCAGGCGCTGTTTCTCCTGCACCACCTTGAGCCGGGTGTCCTTGTCCGCCAGTATCTGCTGCTCTTCCAGGGTGATGCGCAGGAAGCCGATGGTCTGCTCGCCATCCCGGATCTCCTGCACGAACTGGATCCGCCCCTTACCTTGCTCCGGCAATGACTTGTTATCGCTGCCGATGGGTAGCAGGCTCTCCAGCGGCACCGCCTGTTCAGATTGGGCGAGGGGAATGCCGCGTCCGTCGTAGAGGGTGGCATCAAGGATCTCCGGCTCCGCCGCCAGATCCTGCGCCAGCCGCTCCAGCTCGCTACTCTTCTCCTCCTTGACCCAGCGTTTCATGTCGCGGGCGGCATAGGCGACCAGCGCCTGCGCCCGGTTGCGCGCTTCGCTGTGCAGCGAGGCCTGGCTTTCACCCTGCATATGGATGAGCACACCGAGCACCCAGCATCCGAGCAGGATGCCGGCACCCAGGCTGAGCACACGTTTGATGGGAAGATGACGCTGCAAGCGTGAGACCTCATGGTAACAAGGAGTGGCGGGATCTTGGCGCTTGCCTGTACAAAAAGCAATACGCTACTCTGGGCCAGCACTGTTAACCCCCTGTTCACCAAGGAAGGCGTCTCCCTTATGTTGTTGTCCCGGCTCCCCCCTCTGTTATCCGATTGGCCCGCGTTGTTGTCCGGCTCACCCTGTTGGCAGCTCAGCGCAGATGCGTTGCAACCGACAGAGACTCCACTAGCGGGCGGCTGGCTGGTGCTGTTCGGCAAGGGGCTGGGCGCCTCCCATCTGGCGCATCTGTCACCTCTGTTGGCAGCGCAGGGGTTGGCGGCCACCCTCTATCCTCCCACCGAGGTGGCGGGTGTGCCACTGCTGCTGCTTGGCTGCGATCGCTTCTCTGCCGAGTTGGTGGCCGAGCTCAAGAGCGGTGAGTGGGAGATCGATCTCTGCCATCTGCCCGCGCTGCCGACCCTGAGCGAGCCCGGCCTGCTGGTGATGGACATGGACTCCACCGCGATCCGCATTGAGTGTATCGACGAGATTGCCCGGCTTGCCGGGGTCGGCGAGCAGGTGGCTGCAGTGACGGCCGCGGCGATGCAGGGCAAGCTGGAGTTCTCCGACAGCCTGCGCAACCGGGTGGCCCTGCTGGCAGGGGCGCCGGTCACCATTCTCGACGAGGTGGCGGCATGGATGCCCTGGATGCCGGGCTTGCAGCTGATGGTCGATACCCTCAAAGGGGCGGGTTGGAAGGTGGCCATCGCCTCTGGCGGCTTTACCCGTTTTGCTGGCCAGTTGCAGCGCGAGCTGGGGCTCGATGCCATCTTCGCCAACGACCTGGCGGTGGAGGGGGGCCAGCTGACCGGCAAGGTGAGCGGGCGCATCGTCGATGCCAGCGTCAAGGCCGAGGTGTTGCAGCAGCTGGCGGCCGAATATGCCATTGCACCCGCCCAGACCGTGGCCATCGGCGATGGTGCCAACGATCTCAAGATGATGGGGGTCGCGGGCCTTGGCATCGCCATTCACGCCAAGCCGCTGGTGCGGGCGCAGGCGGCGGCCACCCTCAATCATCACGATCTGGAGGGGGTGATCTGCCTGCTGGCGGCGCGGGCTTGCAGCGAGCAACGTTGGGACAAGCGCTGACAGTGTTTCAAGGAGGAAACCAATAAAAATGGAATTGTTGCAGCAGTCTCTGTTTATCCCCTGTGGTGGCCATCAATTGCATGTGCGCCACATCAAACCCCGGGTCGCCGTGCATGGCGAGCCGATCCTGATGGTGCATGGCGCCATCGAGAACGGCCGGATTTTCTATACCGAATCGGGCAAAGGGCTGGCCTGCTTTCTGGCCCGTCACGGCTATCAGGTCTATGTGGCTGATTTGCGGGGGCGGGGGCTCAGCACTCCTGCCATTGCCGAGCAGGCGGAACACGGTCAGCATGAGCTGATCACCGAGGATCTGCCCGCCCTGCACCGCTGGACTGCCGAGCGTCATCACGGCTTCAAGGTGCACTGGGTGGCCCACTCCTGGGGCGGTGTCATCATGGCCTCGACCCTTGTGCGCTTTCCCGAGCTGGCGGAGCAGGTGGCCAGCCTGCTGTTTTTTGGCACCAAGCGTGGTGTGTCGGTGCACAATCCCGAGCGCTGGCTGAAGGTGGATCTGATCTGGAATCGGCTGGCCCCCTGGCTTGCCCGCCGCCGTGGTTTTCTGGCAGCTCGCAATCTGAAGATCGGTGCTGACGATGAGCCGCTGCGCTATCTGCAGGAGACCATCCCCTGGGTCAAGTGCGGCCCCTGGCAGGATCCTCAGGACGGTTTTGCCTATGACGAGGCGGCAGCACGGGTCAACTGGCCACCGCTCTGGATGATCTCGGCCAAGGCGGACAAGGTGCTGGGCCACCCGACCGATGTGCGCCGTTTCAGCGATGAGATGGGCTCGGCCACTCGCCACACCCGATTGGGGCGGGATAACGGCAACCGCCTCGATTATGACCACATCAATATGCTGACCGCCCCGCAGGCACAGGAGGATCACTTCCCCCGGATCCTCGACTGGCTGCTGGATCCACAGGCAGTGTGATAAAAGAACAGGGCGCATGATGCGCCCTGCTTAATATTGAAGGGATCAATTGAGTGGCGGCGTGATACCGAGCCGGAACAGGGTCGCCTGGGTGGTGTCGGTCAGCTCGCCGACCCCAACAACGCTCCAAAGCTCCTCCTCCAGCTTTTTCGCCTTGTGGATGGCAAATTTGGCGATGTAATCCAGCTCGTTGGCAATGAAGTTGGTATCGGGCCTGCCGGTGCGGGAGACACCAACCAGTACCGAGTAGAATTCTCCTTCCTGTAGCGCCAGCTCGATGAACTGGCGTTTCTCCTTCATCCCGGTAAACTCACTGGCCAGTCGGCTGCTGAAGATGGGCAAGCCGGCCTTGGTCTGGATGCTGGCGATATAGACCTCCTCTTCTTTCGGTTTGTCCTCCCGCTCGATGGTGCGCAGCGGGTTCATCAGCAGCTCCTTGAGCAATTCCCCCTGAAACAGCGGATAGAGGTTCTCCTGCTCCGGCAGCTCGGCACAGGCTTGCAGCAGGCGCTGCAGACTGCGCGGTTGCAGAGACTTGCCGATGGAGGCCGGTTTGGGGGCCCCCTTCAACTTGTTGACGTAGACCGGCGTGTTGAACAGGTGATGGGTGTAGATGTTACGCAGTGCGCGGGCCAATCCGCGGTAACGGCGCTGCTCCTGCGCCGCTTTGAGCTTGTTCTGGTTGCTCTCGATAAGCAGGCTGAAGAACTGGCGGCCGGTATGGCGATCAGAATCTCCTTCGATGCAGAGGTGCAGCACGGTGCGGGTCATGTTGAGGCTGACCAGCCGGTAGGAGAGGCGCTGCAGATCCATGCTCTTGGAGAGCTCCTGCAAGCGGGGCAGGGCGATGGTCACCACATCGTTTTTCTCGCCGATAAAGGCATCTTCCAGCTCGATTTGCAGACCGTGAGTCGAGATGTCGCGGGTCCAGCCGATCCAGGATTTGCCATTGTGGTGGATGGCAACCGCTGTTTTATGGATGTAACGCAACTCCTTGCGCAACTGGACATAGTGCAGGGTCTCAATTTCGAACGGGGCAACTCCCTGTTCGTGACCAAAGCGTTGCAGTTTGTTGGCGTTGTGGCTGAGCTCCTCCTGATAAAACTCTTCCCGCTGGGATTCTTGGCCGATCTCCTGCAGCAGGCCGCAATAGCCAATCTGCTTGAGGCGCTCGAGCAGCAGGATATCTTGCAGCTGCGGGTTGTCCTGCCCCTGTAGTTGTCCTATATCAGCCTCGATCTGATCGCACGCCTCCAGCGTGAACTTGTAGACACGCCAGCTGGGACGGCGCGAGCCCACCTGGAAAAAGAGGGCGGTAAGGCCACTCTGGTGCAGCTCCTCTGCTGTGGCGGAGAAGAAGTAGATATGGCTGCGTACCGAGTGGGTAAAGCAGTAGATGATGACCTCGGTGGTGGTGCCGGGGGCTGGGCAGAGCCGTTTCATCCGCTCGGCGCTGAAAAGGCCTGCGAGGGTATCGCGGTTCTTTTCATCGCGCCAATACTCCAGCAGGTGCTGGTTGTTTTCGGTCCGCAGAGCTATCTCGAGGTTGGGACTGTCGCCGGTGCTGAAGAAAAGCGGCATGCCTGTCATCCGTGGTAGGTAGAACTGTTCGTACCCCTTGATGATTGCAGCGGAGAGCAGGTAATCGACACTGACCCGATAACGGATCTTGTTGGCGTCGATAAAGTCGCTGAGAAAGGCATCGAAGGCGGGTTGCTCGCCGGAGCGCACCAGCCTAAGCCAATATTTCCCTTCCTTGCTCTCTTCACCGAGGATCTGATAACTGACCGGCTGATGCAGTACCGGATTGGGATGGTCACGCTCCAGCCCGGTGAAAAAGACCTCCACCTGAGTTCCGGTGTGATAGTTGGGCAGATAGGGCACCGAGACCCTCATCCCCCCCAGCGATAGGTCGGAACTCTTGGCGAACAGTTTCTCCCCGTCCTGAAGTTTTATCAGTACCGGCGAGCTGAAGTGCATCCGTTCCTGACGACGGCCGTAGTAGCTGGCAAAGGCGATAGTGTTGACATCATATTGCCGGAAGGGACTGGCCGGAGGCGACAGCTGACCATCCACGCGGGCGTAGTGGTGCTGTTGTTTTTGCCACTGTTGCAGCGCCTCGTAGACACCGAGGGTATAGATATCGCGGTAGAGATAGCACTGGGATTGGAACAGAGCAATCGCATCGGCGGGCATGAAGTGAGTAATGTCGTTGAACTCATGCACCAGACACTCATCCTCCAGCTCATCGCGCATATCGATGACCCTGCGGCAGGGGGAACACTTGCGCTTGAGCTCCATCTTGAGCAGAAAACGGCTGTTGCTGTTTTCCTCCTGAGTCATGCGCTGAAAGATCTCCTCGAAATCTTTCTCCCGTAGCAAGGGGATGAGCTGTTCAATCAGATGTTGTTGCTGTTCTGAATCCATGTGTTCCTGCCGCGGAAAGTCACTTTTCCGATTCTGGGTTTGATCTGTCTGTCGCAAACAAGTATATCAAGCAGGAATTCATCCTGTCCCCGAGTTATCAATGGCCAAAAATAAAACTGCTTATGTTTGTTCAGAATGTGGTGCCGACTTCACACGCTGGCAAGGTCAATGCAGTGAGTGCAAGGAGTGGAATACTATCACCGAGGTGCGCCTCGGTTCGGTGAGCCCTGCGGGCAAGAGTGCCCGCTATACCGGTTATGCCGGCGCGGTTGGCAGCCAGGTTCAGACATTGGCAGAGATCGCCACCACCGAAATCCCTCGTTTTACTTCCGGTTTCAAGGAGCTGGATCGGGTGCTTGGTGGCGGTGTGGTGCCCGGCTCGGCCATTCTGATTGGCGGCAATCCGGGGGCGGGCAAGTCGACCCTGCTGTTGCAGACCATGTGTGGTCTCGCAGAGCGGATGAAAACTCTCTATGTCACTGGCGAGGAGTCGCTGCAGCAGGTGGCGATGCGGGCCAATCGTCTTGGACTGCCCACCGACAAGCTGCGGATGCTCTCCGAGACCAGCGTTGAGCAGATCTGCCTGATTGCCCAGCAGGAGCAGCCGCAGATAATGGTGATCGACTCCATTCAGGTGATGCATGTGGCGGATGTGCAATCGTCTCCCGGTTCAGTCTCTCAGGTGCGTGAAGCGGCAGCGCTGCTGACTCGCTATGCCAAGCAGAACCAAGTGGCTATCTTTATGGTTGGTCATGTGACCAAGGATGGCACTCTGGCTGGTCCCAAGGTGCTGGAACACTGTATCGACTGTTCGGTACTGCTCGATGGTGGCCATGACTCCCGTTTTCGCACCCTGCGTTCACACAAGAACCGTTTTGGGGCGGTCAACGAGCTGGGGGTTTTTGCCATGACCGAACAGGGGATGCGCGAGGTGAGCAACCCCTCCGCCATCTTCCTCAGTCGGGGTCAGGATCAGGCACCCGGTTCCATCGTCATGGTGATCTGGGAGGGAACCCGACCGCTGCTGGTGGAGTTGCAGGCGCTGGTAGACTACTCCCAGCTCTCCAACCCGCGCCGGGTGGCTGTGGGGATGGATCACAACCGGCTCGCCATGCTACTGGCGGTGCTGCACCGTCATGGCGGCCTGCAGATGGCGGATCAGGATGTCTTCATCAACGTGGTCGGCGGGGTCAAGGTCGAGGAGACCAGTGCGGATTTGGCGCTGCTGCTGGCGATGGTCTCCAGCTTCCGGGATCAGGCGCTGCCCAAGGATTTGGTGGTGTTCGGTGAAGTGGGCCTTTCAGGTGAAATTCGCCCTGTGCCGTCCGGTCAGGAGCGGTTGCAGGAGGCGGCCAAGCACGGTTTTCGTCGCGCTATCGTGCCGCACGCAAATGCTCCCAAGCACCCTATCGAGGGGATGGCGGTGGTACCGGTCAAGAAGCTGTCTGATGCACTCGAGGCGCTGTAATCCCTCAGCATTGCAATAGAGACTACAGAGCAACAAAAAGAGCGCCTCGGCGCTCTTTTTACGAGGTGGAATCTGCCATCAAGGCTGGCCATGCTCCAGATGTTCGCTTAGCAGTTGCTCCAGCTCACGGTGGAGCAGCTCTTCATCGCCAATGTTGAGCTCTATCATCCGCTTGAGGTGGGTAGCGCTGTCGATGTCGATGTGGTGGCAGTAGAACCCCAGCTTTTTGCTGGCTTCATGGGTCAGCTCCACCTGCATTCTGATCTCTATGTCGCTACCGCTCAGGATAAAACTGAGTTGGTACTCCTTGTTGTCACTGCTTTCCCAGTCATCGGGTCGGAGCAACAGCGCTCCCTGCAAGGAGACATCGACCAGCTGAGTTTGCCACTTCTGCTCCCCCTGAGTCAGTTCTGCCATGGTCAAGTAGAGGATCCGTGCAAAACGGCGGCGCTCAGACATGCTCATCTCCTGTATACAAAGTGTGAGGACACCAAGGTTATTGCTCTGAGTGTAATCCACCTTGGTGGCCAGTATCTTGAACTTGCTCCGAAAATGGCATTCAGGTTTGCTGGGTACTCAAGGATTCTACCACGTGGAGCGCCTTGATCAGGCGGTCTTCCTGTTTGAACCGTTCCTCCAGTACCGGACCCAACTCGTTGAGGTCATCATCCAGCAGCAGCAGTTGGGCCTCATCGGCATCACTGTATTTGTCGTTGAACTCGAGGGCGAATTCGGTACTGGTGCGAATATGGGGATAGATGCGCTTGGCCAGCTCCAGTGTTTCGCCGCTGGCTTGCTCGAAAGCGGTGACCACGTGGTGGTAAATTTCGAAATGGCCCGCACTGACATAGTCGACCAGATGATCGCAGAACTTATGCAACTCTTCTGTTTTGGGCAGGCTGCGTTGCTTGGTGCGGGCTGGAGTGAGGCCTGCCAGCTGCATGTATCCAATTAGCAGGGCTTGCCTTGCATCCAGCCAGTCATCGATAGCTTTGTGCTTGCCTGCCAGCGCCTGTTTGGTCTGTTCCAATTTCGTCAACATAATCCCTCCATGGGGCAAAGGCTGGCCAATTGTTCGATATGCCTGGCCGTTTGAGCAGTGACACAACCTATAACTATGGAAAATCAGGGCAAGCGTCAATAGCCACGCAGGGATATTGTCGGGTGGCGAAAAAACAGCCGGTCGTTTGTTTCTTCGGGATTGAGGTTGCAGGCCTGCGCACGTTTTTTCGGATGTGGAATGTGACTATTTCCGCAGATCTTGATGAAAACCCCAGCGTTTGACGAGTTCGACTCGATAAAGGCTTTGCCTGAGCGTTTTTTTTTGCATAGAGTGGCCCAGCGCTAAATGCCCGATCATAAAGGAAATGTTATGAACAAAGCTCAACTTGTCGATGCAATTGCCGCCAAAGCAGATCTGAGCAAAGCTCAGGCCAAAGTGGCTCTGGAAGAGATCATCAATGGTGTTACCCAGAGCTTGAAAGAAGGTGATGCTGTACAACTGGTTGGTTTTGGCACCTTCAAGGTAACCCACCGCGCAGGCCGCACCGGTCGTAACCCGCAAACTGGTAAAGAGATCCAGATTGCTGCAGCCAACGTGCCTTCATTCGTGGC
>NZ_JBODRQ010000049.1:0-22197 GCF_050633025.1 Aeromonas sp. | reverse complement strand
CCCTTTGGCCGCTCGGGAACCCCTCCCCAAGTGCGAGGCGCATACTAACAGATCTGTCGTGCTTGGGAACCCCCAAGCGGTATTTTTCCATTAAAAGAGTTGGACTTGTGGCCGATAACCAGTGAAATCGCCTTTTTCGAGAGTTAACTCATGCTGCCCAGTTCAATCCGTAATCATCTGCTCGTCGATGAGGGCCAGTTGGGGCAACGTCTCAACCAGGATCTTCAGCATGGCGATCGGGCGGATTTCCGATTGCTGTTGGCGCTGCTCACCGATGCGGTGGAGGAACAGCCCTGGTTCGATGCCAAGCCGGCTGCAATCCCGGACCAGCGGGAGTGGCGAGCATATTTTGAGCTGCGAGAGGCGCCGGTGTTGATGGCAGAGGGGGCGGGGAGTGACTGCAGTGCCATCAATGAGCGGTTGCAACAAGGAGGAAGTATGGTGGATGTGCGGCTCTGGCTGGCACTGCAAACGCCGCCACTGGTTGCCAGACAGCCGCTGATCGATGAGGCGGTGTTTGACAATCTGACGCTGCTGGGCCGCGAGAAACTGCAACACAAGGTCGTCAGTGCGCCGCGTGAGGAGGATCCGCTGGTGCTGTTGCCGATACTCGACAGATTAGAGCAAGGGGTCGATACCCGTCTTCACTGGCTCAGTTAGGGAGTGGTGTGTATCTTGATCTGCGTGTTGATAATCAGACAAGCATAGAGGCGGGATAACCCGCCTTTATGCTTGTGGTAAACAGTATGTCTTATGCGTCAGCTTCGTCCGGTTCAACCTGCTCCTTAAGCGCGGTATTGGCACGACGGGCAATGGGTTTTTCGGTATGGCGATTGAGTTGGCGTTCCAGTTTTTGCCCCAGCTCGTTGATGGCGGCGTAGAGATCCTCATGCTCTGCCTGGGCAAACAGTTTGCCGTTGGGGATGCCAGCACTGGCTTCGACAATGAACATCAGACGCTCTTTGGAAACAATCACATGGGGTGTGATGAGAGGCACCTGAAGACGTTCGAGCTTTTCAAAACGGGATTCAATACGCTCGCGGATAGACGGGGTGATGTCGATGATTTTGCTGGTAATTTCGATTTTCATATTGGCCCCCTTCGGGTCGTCTTGCTTGTGTCTTCACCCTCAGATTACTCATTGATAGAGATTGAAATGTGATTTGCATCACATAACAATCCCTTAGCTATTCGGCAACTTATAAATTGTGATCTTTTCCGGTTTCGTGCCAAAAACAGCTTGAGCTCCATGAAACTGGCAGGCAGTATGGCGGGAATAGGATCGTTTCTGTCCCTTCTTGGCAGCACTTCGTGTCGACCTCATGTCCGGTTTCCACTGCTTGATATCGCATGTTTGTACTCTTCCCTCACAACCCTCTGATCTAGAGGATGCAGGGGGCGTTGCTATGCCTGATTGGACATCAACGTGGTTGGTTGTCGTGTTGGAGTGGTAAATGAAGCAGCAAGCCACGCAAGTCATGTGGTTTTTCGATCGGCAACATGATCAGTGGAGTCTCTCCGATCAGGGGGCTTACCAGCAGTGGCAAGGGGAGGGCAATCATCCCTGGGCCGCTCGCCTGTTACCGGAAGATGAGGCTGGTTTTGCCGATTTTCTCGACCGGCTTCATGAATCACGTCTGCCTGGGCAGTTTATTGGTCATCTTAAAGATGATCAGGGGCTGCTCAATCATATGCTCTGGAGCGGCCAGTTTGTGCCCACTCTGCAGATCTGCTGTGGCTGGCTGGCCCCGCTCGACAGTGCCAACAGCGTGGTATCCGCCGTCAACCTCTCGCTGCCCTTGCTGCAAACCACCCTGCTCACCCAGTTGGCACAGGCGCTCTCTGCCCGCACCGGGCTCGATTTCTTCAATACCCTGGTCAGCCAGCTGGCTCATATCCTCAAGATGGATGCGGTCTGGGTGGGGGCGCTGTGTGGTGCAGATCGGATTCGTGTGCTGGCCGCCGACGGGCTGGCACAAAAAGACTACCCGCTGGCGGGCTCCCCCTGTCAGGAGCTCTACAAGCAAGGGGCCATCTGCTTCGAGGTGATCGAGGGGTCGCAGGAGTATCAACCCTGGCTGGTGGCCGGGCAGACCTACTATGGTCAACCGCTGTTTGATGCCAGAGGTCGGTTGCTTGGTCATCTGGCGTTGCTCTATTCGACCCCTGCAGATACCAGCACCCTCACTTCGGTGCTTAATACTTTTTCAGTCCGGATGGTGGCCGAGTTGGAGCGGTTGCAGTCCGATGCCCAGATGCGCCTATCTGCGGTAGCTTTCGAAACCCACGAGGGAATCATCATCACCGATCCGGAGTTCAAGATCCTGCGGGTCAACAACGCCTTTAGCCAGATCACCGGTTTTGACAGCCAGTCGGTACTTGGCCTGCATCTGGAAGAGGATCTTTGGCCAAATCTGGGGGGATTGGGCTATGAGCTCAATACCCTGAGTCGCTGGCAGGGGGAGACCGAGCGTCGCCATGTCGATGGTCATACCTATCCCCAGTGGGAGATAGTGACGCCGGTGCAGGATGAAAAAGGGGTGATCAGTCACTTTGTCATCTGTTTCGAGGATATCTCCGAGCGCAAGGCGGCCGAGCGGCGCATTCAGGCTCTCGCCTATTACGACGAGCTGACCGGATTGCCCAATCGCCGTCAGCTGCACGAGACCCTGGTGCAGACCTTCAACGAGGCAACCCGCGACGGCCTGATTGGTGCGCTGCTCTTTATCGACCTTGACCACTTCAAGACCATCAATGACTCCCTCGGCCATGCCACCGGTGACTGGCTGCTCAAGGAGGTCGCGATCCGGCTCAAACGGTTGGTTCGACAGGGCGATTGTCTGGCCCGTCTCGGCGGTGACGAGTTTGTGCTGCTGTTGCCATCGCTCTCGGCCAGCCCGCCCCAGGCGGAGATGCAGGCCGATCTCATTGCCGAGCGACTCATCACCGAGATTGCCGCGCCTTATTCCTATGGGGGGCAGGCGTTGCATATCGGCGCCAGCGTCGGAATTACTCTGTTTCCGGGGCGGGAGCAGGGGGTAGATGATCTGCTCAAGCAGGCGGATACGGCTATGTATCAGGCCAAGTCCGCTGGCCGCAAGACCCGTCGTTTCTTCGATGCTTCGATGCAGCAGCAGGCGGATCGCCGTCTACTCATTCACAACGAGCTGCGCAATGCCCTCAGTCAGCAGGAGCTTACCCTCCATTATCAACCGCAGCACATGGTGGACGGAGGGGACATCATAGGTGTCGAGGCGCTGATCCGCTGGCAGCCAGCCGGTCGCTCGCTGGTCTCGCCGGCAGAGTTTATTCCCATCGCCGAGGAGACGGACCTGATTGTCGATATCGGCAACTGGGTGCTGCACGAGGCGTGCACCCAGTATGTACGGTGGGAGGAGAACGGCATCCACATTCCGCAGATCTCGGTCAACGTCAGTGCCAAGCAGTTCCATGCCACCGATTTTGTCGAGCGGATCCACGATGTGCTGGCACAAACCGGCATGGATCCGGCCTGCCTCAATCTGGAGATCACCGAATCCGTGGTGCTGGGTCATGCCGAGGACACCATCAGCAAGATGACCGAGCTCAAGGAGCTCGGCATCAGCTTTGCCATCGACGATTTTGGCGCCGGTTACTCCTCCCTGAGCTACCTCAAGCGGCTGCCTGCCGATGAGCTCAAGATCGACCGATCCTTCATTCAGGACATCCCGAAAGATGGCGACAACATGGCCATCGTTGAGGCGGTGATCGCCATGGCGCGACATATGGGGTTCAACGTCACGGCGGAAGGGGTGGAGTCCCGTCAGCAACTGGAGTTTCTCAAGGCGCAGGGGTGCAGTTTCTATCAGGGTTATCTCGCCTCCAAGCCGCTGCCGGTGCCCTATCTGGAGAAATATGTACAGCGCCTGACCAGACCGGATCAGATGCGCGAAATGCAGCTGAGGGAGGCAGAAAAATAGTCCCTGCTCCCCGCTGTAGCGCTGCTCGGCAACGGGTAGAATGAGAGGCAGTAGACCCACCGCCACCGGGCGGTGTATTGCCCTCAATGGAGATGTTCAGTGAAAGCTGTATGGGGAATAGTTTTGTCGGCGCTGTTTGTGCCGACCCTGATGGCGCAGACTGCCGACCAGACGCTCTACCGTCAGGCGTATGACGCCGTACGGGCCAATGATCAGGCCCGTTTCCAGCAAATTCGTGCCCGTTTGACCCATTACCCCCTGTTGCCCTATCTCGATTACTATCAGCTCGCCTTTCGTCCGGGGGCGGCGGATTACAACGATGTGACCCGCTTTATCCGCCAGCATGGGGATACCCCCCAGTCCAACCGGCTGGAGCGCAGTTATCTGACCTATCTGGCCCAGAGCCAGCAGTGGTCGCAGTTCCTGCGCTTCTATCCGGCCAAGCCGAGCTCCACCGATCTGCTCTGCATGCACTATCAGGCGCTCTATTACACCGGCAAGCCGAAAGAGGCGTTGCAGGGGGCGGGCAAGATCTGGATGAGCGGTCAATCGCGCCCCGATGCCTGCTCACCGCTGTTCCAGCTGTGGCAGGCATCCGGTCAGCGAACCCAGGAGAAGATCTGGCAGCGGATGACGCTGGCGTTCGAGGCGGAAAACCCCAATCTGATCCGCCACCTTGGCGCGACCTTGGGGAGTGGCTTGCAAAGCTATGGCGATCAGATGGTGACCCTGTTCGAGCAGCCCGCCAAGGCGATGAACCCGGCCTATTTCAGCAGCAATCCCTATTCCCGCAAGCTGCTCTCCCTCGGCTTGACCCGCTATGCCAATCAGGAGCCTGAGTCGGTGCTGCACCAGCTTGCGCTGTTTCGTAGCCGTTTTGGCCTGACCCAGGCCGAGGTGAAACCGGTAGAGCGTGCCATTGCTCGCCGCCTGCTGCTGGATCGCTCCATTGCCCAGCGCAGCTGGGTCGACAGCACGGTGAAAAAGCTGGCGGATCCCGACATTACCGAGCTGCGGGCGCGACTGGCCATCTGGGAGCAGGATTGGCGTGGCCTCTCCGGCTGGGTGAAGATGATGCCGATGGCCCGTCAGAAAGAGGATCGCTGGCGCTACTGGATGGCTCGCTCCCTTGAGGTGCAGGGGCAGCAAAAACCGGCGCGGGATCTCTATCTGGAGACTGCCAACCTGCGCGGTTTCTACGGTTTTATGGCCGCCCAGCGCACCGGAGTGCCTTATCGCATCAAGAACCAGAGCGTCAAGCATGTACCGGACTGGCGTACGGCCAGCCAGCGCTGGCCCTTCCTGTTGCGGGTGCGCGAATTGCTCTCGATGAACGAGATTGCAGCGGCCCGCTCGGAGTGGATCCACAACATGGATCGCAATCCGGTGGCCCAGCGTATCGAGTTTGGGCATATCGCCCTCAATCAGGGCTGGCACGAGCTGGCCATTCTCGCCAGCATTCGCGCCGAAGCGTGGGATGCTCTCGACCTGCGCTTCCCGCTGCCGCTCAAACGCACCTTCTCCCAGATGGCGCAAGAGCGCACCATGAACACCAGTTTGCTCTATGCCATCTCCCGTCAGGAGAGTGCCCTCTATCCGCTGGCCCAGTCGCCGGTGGGGGCGCGCGGTCTGATGCAGCTGATGCCTGCTACAGCCAAAGAGACTGCCGGCAAGCTGGGTGTGCCCTATCGAAGTGAACAGCAACTGTTTGATCCGACGATGAATATTCGTCTGGGGAGCGCCTATCTCAAGCGCTTGCTGGATGTCTATGACGGCAACCGGATCCTGGCGGCAGCCGCCTATAACGCCGGGCCGGGCCGGGTCAAGCGCTGGCGTGAACAGAGTGACAACAAGCCGATGGACGTCTGGGTCGAGAGCATCCCGTACAAGGAGACCCGTAACTACGTACAGAATGTGTTGTCATTCGATCTCATCTATCAGCACAAGTTGCAGCAGCCGCTGCGCTTCATGTCAGAGCGGGAGCTCAATCACGCCTATTGAGCTGGGGGGGGCTACCAGCCGGCCCCTGTTTTCAAATTTTTCTGTAGTCTGGTATCATCGGGTAAGGTTTTGTTACCAAAGGAAACATGCCCGGTGACCTGGCTCCGGGAATTGCATTAGACCGCAGGGTATACTCAGGCGTCGGCACCGACAGATTCCCCCACAATGAAGGAATGGATAGTGGCAACGATTAAAGACGTTTCTCAGCTGGCAAATGTGTCTATCTCCACCGTATCGCGGGTTATCAACAACACGGCACAGGTAGCACCGGAAAAGCGTGAGGCCGTACTGGCGGCCATGAAGGAACTGAATTTTCGACCCAACAGTTTTGCCCAGGCACTGGTCAGCAAGCGTTCCAACTGCATTGGCGTGCTGGTTGGCGACCTCTGCGGCGGCCCCTTCTTTGCCCAGATGATGCGTGGCATAGAGAGCATGGTTGATCGGGCCAACAAGTTCACCATTGTCATGTCTGGCAACCACGATATCGCGCGCGAGCGTCACGCCATTCAGGCGCTGCTGCAGCGTCAGTGCGATGCCTTGATCCTCCACAGCAAGGCGCTCCCGGACGAAGAGCTGAGCGAGCTGGCGGCAGGCTCTACCCCTATCGTTTTCATCAACCGTCAGGTGCCGGGCTTTGAGGATCGCTGCGTCTGGTTCGATAACCAGGCGGGGATCTCTACCGCGTGCCAGCACTTGCTGGATGCCGGTCATCGCAACATCGCCTTTATCACCTCCGATGATGAAGAGTTTGTCGATGGTCAGCAGCGGATGGCCGGTTACACCCAGACCCTGGCCAGAGCCGGGATCGCCTTTGATCCTGCTCTCGTCAGCCGCGCCTTTGCCGACGAAAATGGCGGCTATGTGGCGATGAGTGAATTGTTGGCCCGTGGCGTCGAGTTCACGGCCGTGCTCGGTTTCAACGACGGCATGGTGGCGGGGGCGATCTCTTGCCTGCTGGAGCGGGGTTACAAGATCCCGCTGCAGGTGTCGGTGGTAGGGTTCGACGATATCCCCTACGCCCGCTACATCTATCCCAAGCTCACCACGGTACGCTACCCTATTGAGGAGATGGGCAGCCGCGCTGCCGAGCTGGCGTTGCGTCTGCTCGATCACAAGCCGGTGGATGGGTTGCCGCTCAAATTTGAAGCACAGCTGGTGGAGCGTGAATCGGTCGCCTGATGAAGCTCGATCTGCGAATAATAACCAGGCCCATCGGGGCCTGATTATTTTCTGCGTTACCTGAAGAATTCGCTATATATTCCATCAAGGCGATCCGATGCTGGTGGTGGAGCCCCTCTCTGCCACCTGTCTCTTAAGACAAAAATCCCCAGCCGATGCTGGGGATTTTTACCTTAAGAGACCACCACGAGGGGGGGCGGTGCAGGCTTGCCGAGTGATCAGGCGGCGTGATCGACCTTGTTTGGTTGCTGGGAGAAGCCTTCCAGCTCGCCCGGGGCGAAGTTGTCTACCTGAATCGCTTCGTAGCGCAGGGCATCGGCGGCCAGCAGCTTGTCTGCTTCGTCCTTGCTCAGCACCGATTTGGCCAAAGCGGATTCCACCAGTTCCGGCAGCGCCAGTTTGCGGGGCAGCTTGCCCTCTTTCTGGGCCTGCACCAGTTTCTTCTCGTAGGGCTGCACGGCGACCATGGCCTGGAAGGCGCGCTCCATCAGACCGACCGGATCCGCCTCGTCCTTGCCGACGTAGCAGAGGGCGGTCAGACGGTCGCGGAACTCGCCCGGCTTCATCATGGCCAGACAGATGGCGTGGCAGCGATCGTCTGCTGGCATCTTGTAACCGACGCCGAACGGGAATACCACACGCTTGAGTACGGCACCCACCACCTTGTTCGGGAAGTTCTGGAAGAAGCCCTCGAACGCCTTGCCAATCAGGTAGAGGTTGCGCTCGACCGCGTACTGCACGAACGGCAGATCGGAGACCATACGGCCCTGATCCTCGTAATGCTTGAGGGTGGCGGAGGCCAGGTAGAGGTGGCTCAGCACGTCACCCAAACGGGCGGAGATCATCTCCTTGCGCTTGAGATCGCCACCCAGCATCAGCATGGAGACGTCGGCGCACAGGGCCAGCCCTTTACTCATGCGGGAGAGCTGCTTGTAGTGGCGAGCGGTTTCGCCGGCTACCGGTGCACTGTTGAACTGACCCAGGGTCAGTCCCTGGAACAGGGAACCGAAGAAGTTGCCGGCGCCGAAGGCGATGTGCTTCATCAGCAGGGCGTCAAACTTCTCGAGACCGCGCTCCACGTCGGTATCAGCCGCCGCTTCCAGCTCGGCAAAGACGTACGGGTGGCAGCGGGTGGCCCCTTGCCCGAAGATCATCAGGTTGCGGGTCAGGATGTTGGCCCCTTCCACCGTGATGGCGACCGGAATACCCATGTAGGCGTAGCCTGTGTAGTTTTTCGGGCCCAGCTGGATGGCACGACCGGCGTGGATGTCCATGGAGTCATCCATGATCTGACGCGCCATCTCGGTCATGTGGTACTTGGAAATCGCGGTGACGATGGCCGGTGCCTGACCCAAATCCAGCGAACCGGCGGTCATGCGACGGGCCCCTTCCAGCTGATAGGTGAGGCCGCCGATGCGAGCCAGCGCCTCTTGCACACCTTCAAACTTGCCGATGGACATGCCGAACTGCTTGCGTACATAGGAGTAGGCGCCCACGGTACGGCTCGCCATATGACCGCAAGCGGTGCCAAGGGCAGGCAGCGAGATGCCGCGACCGGCGGAGAGGCACTCCACCAGCATGCGCCAGCCGCGACCGGCGTAATCCGGGCCACCGATGATCCAGTCGAGCGGAATGAACACATCCTTGCCGAAGGTCGGGCCGTTTAGGAACGCCAGACCCATGGGGTAGTGGCGATCGCCGACGCGCACGCCTGGGTGGCTGGTAGGGATAAGCGCGCAGGTGATGCCCAGCTCTTCCTTGTCACCCAGCAGCTTTTCCGGGTCATAGAGTTTGAATGCCAGCCCCAGCACGGTAGCGCGAGGCGCCAGGGTGATGTAGCGCTTGTTCCAGTTGAGGCGAATCCCCAGCACCTCTTCACCCTTGTGCATCCCTTTGCAGACGATCCCCTTGTCAGGAATGGCGCCCGCATCGGAGCCCGCTTCCGGCCCGGTCAGGGCGAAGCAGGGCACCTCTTTGCCATTGGCCAGCCCCGGCAGCCAGAAATCTTTCTGGGCCTGGGTGCCGTAGTGCATCAGCAGCTCGCCCGGGCCTAGGGAGTTCGGCACCATGACGGTAACCGCCACGCTCAGGCTCTTGGTGGCAATGCGGGTGACGATGGTGGAGTTGGCAATCGCCGAGAACTCGCGGCCACCATAGGATTTCGGAATGATCAGGGAGAAGAAGCCTTCCTTCTTCAGATAGTCCCACACCGGTTCTGGCAGGTCTTTGGTTTCATTGACGATCTTGAAGTCGTCAACCATGGCGAGCAGGGTTTCGACCTGATTGTCGATAAAAGCCTGCTCCTCTGCGGTCAGCTCGGCCTTGCCGTAGCCGTGCAGTTTTTTCCAGTCGGGGTTGCCGCGAAACAACTCGCCATCCCACCAGACGGAGCCGGCTTCCATGGCCTCCCGCTCGGTGGCTGACAAGGGCGGCAGTATCTTTTTGAAGATGCCGAACACCGGACGGGTTACCACCTTTTTACGGATGGAGGGTACGCCGAGCACAACGGCTATCGCCAGCACCAGCAGGACAAGCAATGTGATCATACCGAAGTTCCTTCTATTTCACTGTTTCCGTTGATTTATTGTTGGTTGTTACACGGCCAGGGAGAGCCTGGTCGACTCCACGGGCGCCCCGACTCCGGACGCCAGATAAGGAATAACATTGCGCACCAGCCCTTCCACATCGAGCTGTTGGCCAAAGTCGGCCAGGGCGATGTCGCGCAGCGCATCGGCGGAGGCCATGGTGAACACGACGGTGCCCAAGGTGAAGTGCAGGCGCCAGAAGAGATCCGCTGGCGACAGAGCCGGATTGGCCTTGGAGATCGCCTGGGTGATCCGCTGCAAAATGGGACCGTAATGGGCAGTGATAAAGCGACGCAGGTGGCCCTGGCTGTCGATATAACCGCGCCCCAGCAGTTGCATGAAGATCGCCGGGCCGTTGGCCCGCACCGCCGAGAGTTTCATCAGCGGTTCGACAAAACTTTCAAAGAGTTGCAGCAGGGTCAGCTGCTCCTGCTCCATCAGCACCCGCAGGCGGGCATCCAGATCGGGCATGAACAGACTCAGATAGCGGTCGAGTACCGCCTGGATCAGCTCCTTCTTGGAGCCGAAGTGATAGTTCACCGACGCCAGATTGACGTCGGCCTCACTGGTGATCAGACGCAAAGAGGTATCGGCAAATCCCCGCTCGGCAAACAGCACTTCAGCGGCGTCGAGAATACGGTTTTTGGTATCGATTTTACTCACTGGACACCTCACTTAAACGAATGTTTAAAAAGTACGTTTCATAACGTGAAGTGTCAAGAGAATGTGAATGAGTGTTAGCGGAATGTTTTTCGATGAAAAAAGCAAAGTGGGCGGAACTTAGTCAAAAAGCAGGACTCTATATCTATGCCACTGCAATTAAACATTAAGTCTCGCCCAACCTGCACCATGCTAGTTGGGCCTTTTTTTGCGCGTTTGTTACCGGTTTGCGGTTTGCAGGCAAAAAAAACCGCCGCAGGGCGCGACGGTGGGGAAAGTGAGTTCGCGTCATCCTGACGGCAAACTGTCGATGCGAGTTCAGGCAGGTATCGACGGGGGCAGTATGCCAGCCAGAGCCCCTCAGACTATGTCAGCTTCGCGGTATTTTGTGACAAAGTGTGGCAAGCACTGGCGTGGCCCGAGCCGCTGCTCTTTGCTATGCTGCCCTTTCAAAATATGAGGGGAGAGAAGATGAAGTACCCGGTCGATACCCACACTCACACCATTGCCAGCACCCACGCCTACAGCACCATCCATGACTATCTGCCGATAGCCAGGGCCAAGGGGATTAAGCTGTTTGCCACCACGGATCACGGCCCCGAGATGGCCGATGCCCCTCATGTCTGGCACTTTGCCAACTTGCCAATACTGCCAAGAGTGGTGGATGGGGTAGGGATCCTGCGGGGTATCGAGGCCAACATCAAAAACCTGGAGGGGGAGATCGATTTTCCCGAGCGTTACGAGTCGCGCCTCGACATGATCATGGCGGGTTTTCATGAGCAGGTATTCCCTCCCTGCGATCAGGCAACCCATACCCAGGCGATGATCAACGCCATCAAGAGCGGCCGGGTCGACATGATCAGCCACCCGGGCAACCCCTCATTTCCCATCGATATTCAGGCGGTGGTCAAGGCGGCGGCGGACTATCGGGTAGCGCTGGAGATCAACAACTCCTCCTTCATTCATTCCCGCCCGGGGAGCGAAGGCAACTGCCGTGCCATAGTCGAAGCCGCGCGAGATCTGGGGGCCTATCTCACCTTCGGCTCCGATTCCCACGTGGCATTTACTCTTGGAGATTTTGACCACTGCCACCGTCTGGTGACCGAAGCGGGCTTCCCGCAAGAGCGGATCCTGGTGCGCTCCCCCCGCGCCCTGCTCGAATTTCTCGAAAGCCGCGGCCGGGCCCATATCCCCGAGTTTGTCGACCTCTAAGCCCGCTAACACCATGAGCCAACTCATAAAATGGAGTTGTCTCGATTGACACATAGGCTTTTTTGCATGAATCTGAACGGCAACAAGCCGGTATAGCTCAGTTGGTAGAGCAGCGCATTCGTAATGCGAAGGTCAGGAGTTCGATTCCCCTTATCGGCACC
Source organism: Aeromonas sp. (assembly GCF_050633025.1). Lineage (GTDB taxonomy): Bacteria > Pseudomonadota > Gammaproteobacteria > Enterobacterales > Aeromonadaceae > Aeromonas. Next base: position 10,440 of record NZ_JBODRQ010000049.1, on the reverse strand, counting down.
AGATCGTGAGGGCAGGTTTCATTTGTGAAACCTGCCCTTTTTACATGGCTTTTGCCAAGGCTCGCTCCACATAGAGATAGCCAATCCCCATCACCTGCTGGGCGCGGCTGAGCTGGCCGAAACGGATATGGGTGGCGTTGACCGCATCGCTGCAGTCGAACGGGTTGGCGCCGGTCTGACTGACGATGGTTTGCAGCCAGGTTTCACCAAAGTCGCAGCTGCGACCATAGAGCCAGATGCGGTTGATGTTGAGGATATTGAGGAAGTTGTAGAGGCTCAGGCCAATGGCGCGGGCCCCTTCGTCCACCAGGGCACGGATCATGGTATCCCCCTGATGGTAGAGCGCGAGCAGTTGGGCGGTATCCAGCTCTACACCAGTCTGCGCCGGGTTGTCGGTACTCGCTTGTTGCTTGAGAAAGACCCGGGCCCGTTTTTTGATGGCAAACAGCGAGGCGACTGTCTCTAGGCAGCCATAGCGGCCGCAGGCACAGGCGCTGCCGTCCGGATTGATGATGGTGTGGCCTATCTGGCCGCTGCCAAACAGGGCACCCCGGTAGATCTGGTCGTTGATGATAAAGGCGGACCCGATGCCGTAATCGACGTTGATGACGCAAAAATCCCCGTTCCCTTCCCGGCCCTGCCACTTCTGGGCCAGTGCCAGCATGATGCAGTCGTTATCCACCATCACCTCGCAGCCGAGGCGATCCTCCAGCAGGTACTTGAGCTCAACTGGCGCGTGCCAGGGGGCTTGCGGCATGGTTTGCGATACCCCGGTCGCCGGGTTGACCTGACCGTGTACCGCCAAGGCCAGCCGGATCGCCAGTCCCTTGTGGCGGCGCTTGTACTGGTAGTAGTGCGCTTCAATCAGGTGCAGCAGTTCATCGGGGGTTTGCGGGGCAATCTTCTGGTCGCTGAACTCATCCAGCGGGGTGATCAGGTTATCCACCAGGATGCTCTCCAGATGGGTGGGGCTGATATTGAGGCAAAGAATGGCCCCCTGGCCGCTGGCAATGCGGTAGCTGCCGCCATTGATGCCGCGCTGGGAGAGGTTCTGATCGCTGTGGCTGATGGCGCCATCGGCCACCAACTCGTCAAGGATCTTGCTGACCGCCGGAATGGAGAGCTCGCAGTGGCGCGCCAGGGTAGACTTGCTCGCCTCCTTCAGCTGATAGAGCAGGGCCAGCAGCACCTGCTTGTTGTGGTGGCGGACCTTCTGGTTGTTCAACCCCATGCTCATAGCTTCACTAAACTCCGCTTACTTTATTGCGTGATCTTTAGGCAATTAATAGTGGTTTAACCATTCTAATCTGGTCTCACTGAAAACTTTACTAACAAATGTTGAGTGAGGCGAAATTAATGAGAGCTGATGTCAAGGTCTGGGTAGAGACCATCTCACTGCCGACCTACGAGGTAGGCGTCGAAGATCCCAACCCCATGTTTCTCGAGAAGCGGGTCTATCAGGGTTCCTCGGGGGGGGTCTATCCCTATGGGGTGATCGATACCCTCACCGGCCAGAAGCAGATGAAGTCCTATCAGGCGGTCTGGCTGGAGAACGACTTTATCAAGGTGATGCTGCTGCCGGAGTTGGGTGGCCGTATCCACCGTGCCTACGACAAGGTGATGAATCGCGACTTCGTCTATTACAACGAGGTGATCAAACCGGCGCTGGTGGGGCTGGTGGGGCCCTGGATCTCCGGTGGCATCGAGTTCAACTGGCCGCAGCACCACAGACCCACCACCTTCATGCCTGTGGATTTCACCATTGCGGAGCGCGAGGGGGGCGCCAAGACCGTTTGGCTCGGCGAGGTGGAACCGATGCGCGGTCTGCAGGTGATGGCGGGCTTCACCCTCTATCCCGACAAGGCGCTTATCGAGATCACTGGCAAGGTGTTCAACGGCAACGACACGCCGCGCCACTTCCTCTGGTGGTCCAACCCGGCGGTGAAAGGAGGCGATGCCCACCAGAGCGTCTTCCCGCCCGATGTGACCGCCGTTTATGACCACGGCAAGCGCGACGTCAGTGCTTTCCCCATCGCCCGCGGCACCTACTACAAGGTGGACTACTCCGCCGGGGTCGATATCTCCCGTTACCGCAATATTCCGGTGCCCACCTCCTACATGGCGGACAAGTCTGACTACGACTTCGTCGGTGCCTACTGCCATGATGAGCAGGGCGGCCTGTTGCACGTGGCGGATCACCACGTTTCGCCGGGCAAGAAGCAGTGGAGCTGGGGCAACTGTGACTTCGGTCTGGCCTGGGATCGCAACCTGACCGATGACAACGGCCCCTACATCGAGCTGATGACCGGGGTCTATACCGACAACCAGCCCGACTTCACCTGGCTGGATGCGGGGGAGGAGAAAGTGTTTGTGCAGAACTTCCTGCCCTATAACACCCTCGGCACCCTGCAAAACGCCAACACCCGCGCCGCCATCAAGCTGGAGCGTAGCGATGATGGCCTCGTCTGCGGGGTCTATGCGGTAGCACCGCTTTGCGGGGCTCAGTTCGAGGTAAGTGACGAGGGAGGAGTACTGTTTACGCAACCTCTGGATCTGCAGCCGGGTCAGGCCTGGCTTGAGCCGCAGGCCATCACCAGCGAGGGACGCTTGCAGGTTCGTCTGCTGGATGAGCAGGGCCAGCCGATCCTGAGCTATCTCGAGCATCAGCCCGCAGGCGAGGCCTTGCCGGATCCTGCCACCGCACCGGAGCCCGCCGTCAATCTCGACTCGGTCGATGAACTCTACTTCATCGGCCAGCATCTTGAGCAGTATCTGCACGCCAGCCGCTCGCCCTTTGATTACTACCTGCGGGCGCTGGAGCTTGATGGCGGCGACTACCGCTGCAACCTGGCGCTGGCAACGCTGGAGTACAACCGCGCCAACTATGAGCCGGCACTGGCCTACGTCAATCAGGCGCTGACCCGTGCCCATCGCCTCAACAAGAACCCCCAGTGTGGCAAGGCGAGCTTGCTGCGGGGCCATATCGAGGAGCGTTTGGGCCAGTTCGATGCCGCCTTCGATGACTTCTACAAGGCGACCTGGAGTGGCAACTGCCGCGACAGCGGCTTCCTCGGACTGGCCCGCATCGCCATGGTGCGTCGCGATGCCTCGCAGGCGCTGCAATTTGTCGAGCGCAGCCTAGCCGTCAACGGCACCCATTACGGCGCTATGGCCCTCAAAGGGTTGGCGCTGCTGGAGTCTGGCCAGCGGGAGGCAGCCATCGCCTATATCGACGAGCAGCGCGTTCGTTATCCACTTCACTATCAGCTGGCCTTCTTGCGCTGGCTGGCAAGCGAGCAGCCGAGCGATCTCGAGGCGCTGCGCACCCTGTGCAACGGGCGCGGGGTGAATCTCTGCTTCCTAGTAAGCGATCTGCTGGCATTGGGACGGCCCGAGTTGGCGCAGCAACTGCTCTCAACACTGCCGGTGGAGGAGACCCTGCCGCTGCTGTTCCAGGCTGCATTGTTGCCGGAAGGTGAGGTGCAGTATGCCCTGCTGGTGCGAGCCGAGCTGGCGTTTAGCCGCAAGGTGCGCTTCCCCAATACCCTTGGCGAAGTGACCATACTGGCGCAACTGCCCCATAGCTGGTTTGCCAGCTACCTGCTGGGCTGCTTCCACTACAGCAAGCGTAGCTACCCGCAAGCCATCGCCCTGTGGCAGCAGGTGTGCGAGCTGGCGCCCGGGTTTGCCCCGGCATGGCGCAACCTTGGCATCTATCACTTCAACAAGAGCGGCGATCCGGTGGCGGCCGAGCAGTGTCTGAGCCGGGCCTTTGCTCTCAAGCCGGATGATGCCCGTTTGCTGTTTGAACTGGATCAGCTGCACAAGCGCTGCGCCATGGCACCCAACGAGCGGTTGGCGCTGCTGGAGGCGCATCGTGAGGTGGCCCTCAAGCGCGACGACCTGACCGCCGAACTGCTCGGTCTCTATCACATCACCGGCCAGCTGGACGCGGCGGCAGAGATCTTGCGGCTGCGCGAATTCCACCCCTGGGAGGGGGGGGAGGGCAAGGTGACCGGTCAGTATCTCATCAATCAGCAGCGCCGGGCGCTGGCGTTGATGACTAAGGGACGTCACGAGCAGGCTATTCCGTTGCTGCAACAGGCGCTGCACTACCCCCACAATCTGGGAGAGGGGCGTCTGGTGGGACAGACCGATAACGATATTCATTACCTGTTAGCGCTCTGCCATCTGGCCTGTGACAACCAGAGTCTGGCGGCTCAGTGCCTGCAACAGGCCTGTCTGGGTCAGGGGTCGCTGGGGGCCAGCCGCTATTACAACGATCAGCCGGTGGATTACCTCTTCTATCAGGGTATGGCGCTGGCACGTCTTGGTCGGGTGGCGGAGGCGCAGCGTCTCTTTGAAGGGATGGTGGCGTGGGCCGAGCAGGCGATGGACGAGTCGGTCGAGGCGGACTTCTTCGCTGTCTCACTGCCGGATCTCATCGTGCTGGATGACGACCCGCAGCACAAACATCGTCAGCACTGTCTGTTGGTCAGGGGGCTCGGCCTGCTGGGGCTGGGTCAGCGGGATGGTTGTGAACAGACCTTGCGAGAGCTCCTCACCCTTAACCCGGCTCACGACAAGGGGCACCTTTTTGTCCTGATCTGCCGCGAGCTGTCACTCAATCCATCAAAGCCATAACAACAACGGACGCCCTGCCACAGTATGGGGCGTCATTTCACCCTACAATCGACAAGATAGAAAGGATGAGTCATGGAACACACTAAAAGTCAATTGGATACGAATGGGCTCAATATGGGCTACGTCTGGATGATCTGTTTGGTGGCCGCCTGCGGTGGCCTGCTGTTTGGCTACGACTGGGTGGTGATCGGCGGGGCCAAGCCCTTCTATGAGGCCTATTTCTCCATCACCGACCCGGCCCAGTCCGGCTGGGCCATGAGCTCGGCATTGGTGGGTTGCGTGCTGGGGGCAGCCATCTCCGGCTGGTCATCCGATCGCTTCGGTCGCAAGAAGCCGCTGATCCTGGCCGCCATCCTCTTCACCATCTCGGCGTGGGGCACGGCTGTGGCCAGCAACTTCGATCTGTTCGTGGTCTATCGCATCATCGGCGGGATCGGCATCGGTCTGGCTTCTGCGCTCTCGCCCATGTACATCGCCGAGATCAGCCCGGCCGACAAGCGGGGCAAGTTCGTCGCCATCAACCAGCTTACTATCGTGATCGGGGTGCTGGCGGCTCAGCTGGTGAATCTGATGATCGCCGATCCGGTGGCGAGCAATGCGACTCAGGCCGATATTCTGGCGACCTGGAATGGACAGTCCGGCTGGCGCTGGATGTTCGGTGCCGAGCTGGTACCTGCGCTGGCGTTTCTGGTGTTGATGTTCTTCGTGCCGGAGTCGCCGCGCTGGTTGGCCAAAGATGGTCAGTATGAGAAAGCCTCCCGCATGCTCGGCAAGATTGGCGGGGATGCCTATGCCAAGCAGACCCTGGCCGATATCCGTCAGACCCTGGTGGGTGAGACCCACAAGGTCTCGCTGGCTGAGCTGAGCAAACCCTCGGTGCGGCCGATCCTCATCATCGGGATCGTGCTGGCGGTCTTCCAGCAGTGGTGCGGTATCAACGTGATCTTTAACTATGCGCAGGAGATCTTTGCCTCCGCCGGGTTTGACATCAACAGCACCCTCAAATCCATCGTCGCCACCGGTCTTATCAACCTGCTGTTTACCCTGATCGCGCTGCCCATGGTGGACAAGATTGGCCGCCGCAAGCTGATGCTGATTGGCTCGGCGGGACTGACCATCATCTATGGCATGATGGCTGCGGCCTACGCCACAGGCGTGCTGGGGCTGCCAGTGTTGCTGCTGGTGCTGGCGGCCATCGCCATCTATGCCCTGACCCTGGCGCCGGTCACCTGGGTGCTGCTCTCCGAGATCTTCCCGAACCGGGTTCGGGGTCTGGCGATGTCGGCCGGAACCTTGGCGCTCTGGATCGCCTGCTTCGTGCTGACCTACACCTTCCCGCTGCTCAACGCCGGGTTGGGGGCCGCAGGTAGCTTCCTGCTCTATGGCCTGATCTGTTTCGCCGGTCTCATCTTTATCTATCGCAAGGTGCCCGAGACCAAAGGGGTGACGCTGGAGGCGCTGGAAGCCCAGCTGGCCCAGGGCAAGGTCAAGCTGACGCCGACCAAGGCGAGCGCCTCGGCATGACGGTTTACACATTGGGCAACCCGCATCTTCGGATGCGGGTTTCAACACAAGGGGCCTGTCTGCTGGGGTTGGAGGATGAGCAGGGGCGCCCGCTGCTGCGAGATACCGAGCCTGATGTGCCGTGGCATCCCGGGCAGAGCGCGCTGTTTCCCATGTTGCCACTGGCCAATCGGGTCGCAGGCAACCGTTTTGAGTTGTGGGAGGAGACGCATGATTTACCAGAAAGTCCCATTGATCCCGATTTCTTTTTGCATGGGGATGGCTGGCTACAGCGATGGCAACCGGTGGCGTTGACCGACAGCTCAGTGACTTTGCAGTTCACCAGTCAGAATGGCTCCTTTCACTATCTGGCGGAGATCGACTATCGGCTGCAGGGTGTGAGCCTGGTGGCGCGGATCAGCCTGACCCATCTTGGGGAGAGCCCCTGCCTCTACGGTGCGGGTTTTCACCCCTTCTTCTGGCGCGACGAGCAGACAAAAATTCGCTTTCTGGCGAGCGGCGTCTGGCAAGAGGGAGCGGATCATCTGCCGACCGACTGGTCGAGCAGACTGGCGCCCCACCTCGATTTTCGTCAGTGGACTCGCCCGCAAGGCTGGCTCAATCACTGTTATGGCGGCTGGCGTGGTCAGGCCGAGCTTGACCATCCTGCCCGCCAGCAGCGGCTGCTGGTTGCAAGCGAGTGTGCCTTCCTGATGCTCTACCAGCCCGATGAGGGGAGTGGCTTCGTCTGTCTGGAGCCCCAGAGTCACGCAGCCAATGCCCACCACCTGGCCGGTCACCCCGGTTTGCGGCTACTTGCCAGAGGTGACCGTATGAGTATCGGTATGACCCTGACTTTGGCGTCCGGAGGCTAACGCAATTCTGCCGCGATCAGTGGGGATCCGCCGGTACCAGCAGTACCTCGATCCCGGCATGACGCAAGCCAGTCAGCACGTCTGCTGGCAGAGCATCATCGCTGATCAGGGTATGAATACGCGGGGTGTCGATAATCTTGTGCAGGCTGCGTCGGCCAAATTTGCTGGAGTCGGTGACCACGATGATCCGCTCGGCGACCTGACACATGCAGCGGTTAAGGCGCGCTTCATCCTCGTGATGGGTACTGACACCACGCTCGAGGTCGATGCCATCCACCCCGAGAAACAGCAGGTCAAAATGGTAGTTTTGCAGGGATTGCTCGGCCTGCGCCCCATAGAACGAGAGTGATTTGCGGCGCAGTTGACCGCCGGTCATCAGCAGCTCGACCCCCTCCGCCTCCAGCAGTGCATTGGCCACGTTCATACCGTTGGTCATCACCAGGATCTCCTGATGCTCGCGCAGATGACGCGCCACCTCCAGCGTCGTGGTGCCCGAATCGAGGATAAGACGACACCCGGACGGCACCAGTGTGGCCGCCAGCGCGCCGATCCGCTGTTTGGCCGGCGTATTGAGCACACTTTTGTCGGCTATGGTTCGCTCGGGTACGGCCTGATTGGGTTCACACAACAGAGCGCCCCCATAGGCGCGTACAGCTATCCCTTGTTTTTCCAAAAATGCCAGATCGTTGCGAATGGTGACGGTCGACACCTGATAGTGGGTGGCCAGTTCATTGACCTGAACGCTGCCATTGCTGCGCAGTTGCTGAATGATTCGTTCCCGCCGCTCGCTGGTCCCGAGCGTGCTTCTTTCTGTTGTTTGCATAGTCTCTTCTGCCGGAGTGCTGTGGTGAAAATATTCTTTCACTTCGTTACGTTTTCATATTAACGCTCAGCAGCAGAGTCAAATCAAGCCATTACTAAGCTTTTTCACAGCAATATTTTCATTTCATATCGCCCATCACCTTTCAGTACCTTTCTTTTTTTGTGATCCATCTCAAGAAGATAGAACTCTTTTGTTTCGTTTTCTTTGTGTCGATACTAGGGTAAAGAAAATGAAACGAAAGGTTACTTTCATCTAGAGCAACGAAGGAAGATCAAAATGAAATCCATGCTGGCACTGGTCGAAAGACATAAACAGGGAGAACCGGTCGGGATCTATGCCGTCTGCTCCGCTCACCCGCTGGTGCTGGAGGCCGCTTTGCGCTTGGCCGCCGAAGGGGATCAACTGCTGCTGATCGAGGCCACTTCCAATCAGGTGGATCAGTTCGGTGGTTACACCGGCATGACTCCGGCCGATTTTCGTGATCGCCTCTATCAACTGGCTGCCGAGTGCCACTTTCCGGCGCACCGACTCATCCTCGGGGGTGATCACCTTGGCCCAAACCGCTGGCAAGGTGAGCCAGCCGAGCAGGCCATGGCCCATGCCGAAAAGCTGATTGCCTGCTATGTCGCCGCCGGGTTCAAGAAGATCCATCTCGACTGCAGCATGTCTTGTCAGGGGGACCCGGTGCCGCTGACCGATGAGCTGGTTGCAGAGCGGGCCGCCCGTCTGGCGCAGATCGCCGAGCAAACCTGTCTGGCCACCTTTGGCCAGAGCGATCTGGTCTATGTGATTGGCACCGAGGTGCCGGTGCCGGGCGGTGCTCATGAAGAGCTAGCCGAGCTGGCCGTCACCACCCCGGAAGCGGCCCGTCATACTCTGGAGGCCCACCAGCAAGCCTTCGCTCAGGTTGGTCTGGCCCATATTTGGCCACGAGTGATCGGGCTCGTTGTCCAGCCCGGCGTCGAGTTTGATCATACCCACATCATCGATTATCAACCCGCGAAAGCGGCACCACTGAGCCGGATGATCGAAGCCTACCCTCATCTGGTGTTTGAGGCTCACTCCACCGATTACCAGACCCCCGAGGCTTATCGTCAGCTGGTTCGCGACCACTTTGCCATTCTCAAGGTCGGCCCGGCCCTCACCTTTGCCCTGCGTGAAGCGCTGTTTGCCCTTGCCGCTATCGAAGAGGAGCTGGTTGTCGCCAAGGCGTGCTCGGGCCTGCGCCAGGTGATGGAAGAGACCATGCTGGATCGCCCCGACTTTTGGCGCAGCCACTATCAGGGCAGTGCCAACGAATGCCGACTCGCTCGAGGTTACAGCTACTCAGACCGCATTCGTTACTACTGGCCCGATACGCGCGTCGATGAGTGCTATGCCAGATTGCTCACCAACCTGGCCGCAGAGCCCATCCCCTTGCCACTGCTCAGCCAGAACCTGCCCCTGCAGTACCGCAAGGTTCGTCAGGGCACCCTGTCGGCCAATCCCCATGAGCTCATTCTCGATCAGGTGCAGGAAGTGTTGCGCAGCTATGCCAAAGCCTGCGGCACAGCCAGCCCCTGTCCTTCCCAGCTCGACCCTGTTGTTTAAGGAGTTGTAGACATGATCCTTGGTTACTCAGAAGAGATGCTGCGCACGGCCAACGGCCTGGCGACAGCCCGCGAAATTCAGCAACAACCGGCAACCTGGCGAGAGACCCTTGCCATGGTGGAGGAGTGCAGTCATACACTGGACCACTTTCTCGCCCCCCTGCTCGCCCATGGCAATCTGCGGGTGATCCTGACAGGTGCCGGTACCTCCGCTTTTGCCGGGCGAGCACTGGCTCCTTACCTCTCTGCCCGCCTGAATAGCCGGTTCGAGGCGATTGCCTCCACCGATATCGTCACCGATCCGGCCGAATATCTGGCCGAGGATTGCCCGACCCTGCTCATCTCGTTCGCCCGTTCTGGCAATAGTCCAGAGAGCGTGGCGGCGGTCGAACTGGCCAGCCAGTTGCTCGGCAACTGCCATCATCTGGTGCTCACCTGTAACGGCGAAGGGGCGCTCTATTGCCGCTGCCAACAAGATGCCCGCTCTCTGGCCCTGCTGATGCCGCCCCAGACCAATGATCGCAGCTTTGCCATGACCAGCAGCTTGACCAGCATGATGCTGAGCTGTCTTGCCGTCTTCCTGCCAACACAGTTCAACCAGCAGGCTTGCGCCTCACTGGTTGGCGTCAGTGAAGCGATCCTTGAGCAGGTTGTTCCGCTGGTGCCGGCATGGAATGAGCCGTTGCCACAACGGGTCATCTATCTTGGCAGCGGCAGCCTGCAAGGCGTTGCCCAGGAGTCGGCGCTCAAGTTACTGGAGCTGACCGGTGGTCGGCTGGTCGCCATGTTTGACTCTCCCACCGGTTTTCGCCATGGCCCGAAATCCGTCGTCAATGCACAGACTCTGATCGTCCAGCTCATATCCAACGACCCTTACACCCGGCAATACGATCTGGACCTGCTGCGCGAACTGCGGGCCGACGGTCAGGCCGCTCGGGTGGTCGCCATTGCTGACCAGCATGATCCCCGTATCGAAGAGGGTGAGCACATCTACCTGCCCCACACC
>NZ_JBODRQ010000048.1:0-23131 GCF_050633025.1 Aeromonas sp. | reverse complement strand
CTGATCCCGACGCTGTCATGCCTGATGAAAATGCCCCGCAATGCGGGGCATTTTTATATCTGCCATATTTAGTTGAAGACTCAAATTAATCTAAGAACAAACAATTATTTGTTGTCGTGGCGTTAATGTTGTTAATTTGGATGTGTGATTGATGTCTCTTAATTGCATTTTGTTGCATGTAAAGTAGTCGCCGTAGTAATGCAGAAACAGCATGGATCGGGCGAGATACGCAGATATCCCGTCCCGGCTATCTGCATGTTTATTGCTGTTATAACAATGTGCAATTAAATTAACAGGACGTTAATAATGCAAAAGAAACTATTTAGCAGCCTCTATTTTCAGGTATTGCTCGCGATTACCCTCGGGGTATTTTTGGGGCATGTCTATCCGGAACTGGGCGCCGATATGAAGCCCCTCGGTGATGGCTTCGTAAAATTGATCAAGATGATCATCGCCCCCGTTATTTTCTGTACCGTGGTTACCGGCATTGCCGGGATGGAGAGCATGAAGGCGGTCGGCAAGACCGGTGCCATCGCCCTCGTCTACTTCGAGGTGGTCAGCACCATCGCCTTGATCATCGGGCTGTGCGTGGTCAACCTGCTGCAACCGGGTGCCGGCATGAACGTCGATCCGGCTGCGCTGGATGCCAGCGCCATCTCCGCCTATGCGGAGCAGGCAAAGTCCCAGGGCATTATCGCCTTTTTGCTGGATATTATTCCGGGCAGTGTGATCGGAGCCTTTGCCAGCGGTAATATCTTGCAGGTGTTACTGTTTGCGGTGCTGTTTGGCTTCTCCCTGCACCATATCGGCGAGAAGGGGAAAATTATTTTCGGGGTCATCGAGAGCTTCTCCACCGTCATCTTCGGCATCATCAACATGATCATGAAGCTGGCGCCGGTAGGGGCATTCGGTGCCATGGCGTTTACCATCGGCAAATACGGAGTGGGCTCTCTGGTGCAATTGGGCCAGCTTATCGCCTGCTTCTATCTCACTTGCCTCTTCTTCATCTTTATCGTGCTGGGCAGCATCGCCAAAGCCTCAGGTTTCAGCATCCTGCGTTTCATCTCTTACATCCGCGAGGAGCTGCTGATCGTGCTGGGGACCTCCTCCTCCGAGTCTGCTCTGCCGCGTATGCTGGACAAGATGGAGAAGCTGGGTTGCCAGAAATCGGTAGTAGGGCTGGTCATTCCGACCGGTTACTCCTTCAACCTGGATGGCACCTCCATCTATCTGACCATGGCGGCGATTTTTATCGCCCAAGCCACCAATACGCCGCTGGATCTGTTCCAGCAGATCACCCTGCTGGTGGTACTGCTGATCTCCTCGAAAGGGGCGGCGGGGGTGACTGGTAGTGGCTTTATCGTGCTGGCAGCGACCATTTCGGCGGTGGGCCATCTGCCACTGGCTGGTTTGGCGCTGATCCTGGGGATCGACCGTTTCATGTCCGAGGCACGGGCGCTGACCAACCTGATCGGTAATGGTGTTGCCACCGTGGTGGTCGCCAAATACTGCAAGCAGCTGGACGAGAAGAAGATGGATGCGGTGCTCGGCGGTAAGGCCGGGCAGCTGGAAGTGGACAGGGCGTAAGCGCTGTTTCCCCCCGCACGGCCGCGTTTGCTGGTGCGGGGGCAATAAAAAAACGGCCAATCGGCCGTTTTTTTGTGCTGATACCGCAAGTATCAGCTCTTCACTGCAGGGCGCTGATTACAGGCTCTGGGTGAAAGTACGGGTAACCACGTCACGCTGCTGTTCCGGGGTCAGAGCGTTGAAACGCACTGCGTAGCCAGATACACGGATGGTCAGCTGCGGGTACTTCTCCGGGTTGGCGATGGCATCTTCCAGCGTTTCGCGACGCAGCACGTTGACGTTCAGGTGCTGGCCACCTTCAACAGTAGGCTCAGCCTGAACCGGCAGTTCGCGGTATTCGAACTGACCCAGGTCAGCCAGTTGCACTTCTTGATCGGCAGCGAAAGCATCGCCTTTGACGCAGATGCAGCGAGCTTGTTGCTTCTCTTCGTCCAGCAGCCAGAAAGAGTTCAGCAGAGCGGTGTTGGCGGCCTGGGTGATTTGAATGCCTTTGATCATGGTATGACTCCTCAATGGGAACGCGAATCCAACTGTAAGGAAATTACCCTGATGTATTTAAGCTACCGTCGATGGCGATGACTTAAAGGGCCCTTGCCTTACACCTTTTCTTTGATGGGGTCATATATACCACGGTGGTAATATTACCAAAATTGATCTAGATCAAGAAAATTCAACAAAGCGCCATTTCGATGGGATTAAATTCTTGAGTTGAATCAAAAATAGGTCATTTTTCTGATTTTGTAAGATATCCAAATTATGCATCTTTTATCTCGTTAATCTAGTAATTTAACTACATCTTTTTAGCTTTTTTTCTGAGGTTAATTGAGGGGGTGGCTACACTCAGCAAAAAAAGCGAGGAGAGTGCCGGGCGAATAATGGGTGGCGAAAGTGGGCATGACTCGCCCAGTTTTGTTGCTGGGCAAGCAGTGTTGCGGTGTGAGCCGAGACGGTGCGTATTGCAGTGGGCGAGTGGCCGCCCTATATCAGTGAGTCGTTGCCCAATCAGGGCTTTCTCTGTGAGGTGGTGCGCCAGGCCTTTGCTGAAGAGGGGGGCGATGTCAGCTTTCACTTCTATTCTTGGGCCGATATTCTTGGGCCGAGGCTTACCGCCTGACTCTGGAGGGGCGCTATGTGGTCACCATGCCCTGGTTTCGCTCCCGTGAGCGGGAGCAGCTTTTCTATCTATCCGCCTCGCTCGGCCATTTCACCACTCGCCTGATGACGCTGACCGGTACGCCCGCGGTCAATCTGGGTGAGCTGAAACACGAGCCGGTCGGGGTGACCCGTGGCTACTTCTATGGCGATGGTTTTGCGGCTCGCCAGGCCGGGCTCACCCTCGAGTGGTCAGATTCCGATGAGGAGAGCATGGGCAAGCTGCTCTACGGACGAGTCCACTATCTGGTGATGGATGAGCAGGTGGCACAGACTGCTGTTCCAGCAGGCGATCGTTCGTCATCCCCAATCGCTGTCACTGACCGGCGCTGCCGACCCCATCGGGTCGCAACCGGGATACTTGCTGATGCGCAAGGCAGATCCCGAGGCGCGCCGTCTGATGCTGCTGTTCAATACCGGGCTGCGCAAGCTGGAGTGTTCGGGGCGCCTCGCCAGGCTCTGGAAAGCGTGAGCCACGGTTGCGTCTTGCGGGCTGGCCCAATATCCTGAGCCCTTCGCCGTATCAAGTGAGGAGGCCGGGGTGCTGACCTGGAGTGATGTGATTGGCTCTGAGAAAGAGCAGGACTATTTCAAGAGTACGTTGGCAACTGTCAGAGCCGAGCGGGAAGCGGGCAAGGTGATCTACCCGCCAGCTACCGATGTGTTCAATGCCTTCAAGCTGACCGAGCTGGATCAGGTCAAGGTGGTGATCCTGGGCCAGGATCCCTACCACGGCCCCAATCAGGCACACGGTCTCTGTTTCTCCGTTCTGCCCGGCGTGCGTACGCCTCCCTCACTGGTCAACATCTATAAAGAGATGCAGCGTGACCTGCCAGGTTTCGTCACACCCAATCACGGCTTTCTCGAATCCTGGGCCAAACAGGGCGTCCTGCTGCTCAACACTGTGCTGACGGTGCAGGCCGGTCAGGCCCATTCCCACGCCCATCTGGGATGGGAGACCTTTACCGATCGGGTCATCGAGCAGATCAATGCCAGTTGTCAGGGGGTGGTGTTCCTGCTGTGGGGTGCCCACGCCCAGAAGAAGGGACGTTTCATCGACCGCCAGCGCCACTATGTGCTGACTGCGCCGCATCCGAGCCCCCTCTCTGCCCACCGCGGTTTCATCGGTTGCGGTCACTTTAGCGAGACCAATCGCTTGCTGGAACAACAGGGCAAGAGTCCGATAGAGTGGAAATCTGTCTGCATCCCACTTGATTGAGTGCAAAGTTCGGGCGACAAATGACCGTATACTCAGGGATATAAGATTAATTCAGAGCCAAGGAGTGCCCATGTTATCCAGTCTGCACAAGGATCATCTCAACATCGCCCGACTTTTGGAGCTGCTCAAGCACAAACTGGCAGCCATCCGTGCCGAAGAGCCCATCAGCTATTTTCTGGTGCGCGATGTCATCGACTACCTGCGGGAGGTCTCTGACAAGTACCACCATCCCAAGGAAGACCTCATCTATGACTACTACCTGAAATATCGGGTGGTGGAAGGGGAGGTCGCCAACCGTCTGCAGGAGGAGCACGTCAAGCTGCTGGAGGCCGGGGCCGATCTCAAGGAGATGGTGGAGATGATCCTGATGGATGCGGTGATCCCCCTCGATCAGTTCACCACTAAGCTGGAGCGCTTCGTGGAACTGCAAGAGGCGCACATGAACTACGAAGAGGGGGTGATCTTCCCCCATCTGCGTGACTCCCTGACCGAGGATGACTGGCGTCACCTGGAGCAAAACTGGCAAAACCGCGCCATTGGCGACCCCCTGTTCGGGGCCGAGGTGAGCCAGCACTTCCAGGCACTGGCCAAACGCCTCTCTTTGCCGCTCACGAACGGCTAAGACGAGCTCGCACCCGCAGCGCGGCGGGTATTGTGTAAGTGCCACTTGAGTGAAAACAGAAAGGCCTCCATCCGGAGGCCTTTTGCATGGTGGAGCAAGCTTACGCCTGTGGTTTCAGGAAGTTGCGATAGAGCATATAGAGGTGGGCCGAGCTCCAGCTGAAGTTGCTGGCCCCCTGCATGGCGCCGGTCTCCGGATTGTAGTTTTCGCGGATGGGGCCGCTGCCTGCCAACCCTTCAGCGTTGTTGAACAGCTTGTTGACCAGTGCTTCGGCATCGCTGCGGTAGCCGTAGTTTTCGAGCCCCTTCACCCCGAAGTAGAACTGATCGAGCCATACCCGGCCGCGCCAGTAGATATTGGGATCGTAGGCCGGGTTGGTCAACGCGGCTGTGCCCAGCGGGATCTTTGTGTTGAACTCCTGGGCGTTGAGCATGACCTCACGCACCCGCGCCGCTTTCTCCTTGTCGGCGACTTCTGCCCAGAGCGGGCTCCACCCTTCCGGGCCACGGCCGCGAGCGGTCAGCAATTTGCCGACGCAGCCGTTGCCGTCAGCGACATCCCCCTGAGCAATCTGGCGATCGTAATAGAAGCCTGACGCCTCATCGAACAGGCAGCTGTTGATGTAGCCAGCCAGCTGGGTCGCGCCATCGCGGTAGCGGCTCGCGTCGCCCGGCTTACCGAGCAAGTCGGCCATGTCTGCCAGAATGCGCTTCTCCTTGGCGAGGAAGGCGTTGAGCTCCACCGACTCCTGATCGATGGAGAAACCGATCAAATCGCCATTGTCCTGATGGTTTTCAAAGAAGGCGACGTTCCAGTCCTGACGCGCCTTGGCCAAATCTCCGCCATAGGTCTTGTCGGCATAGCGTTGCAGCTGGCCCGGTTCGATAAAGCCGAAGCGGGCGGCGTTGTCCATACCTGACTCCCAACCGGCGCCGTGCTGGGCACCGATATCCATGTCGCTGTACCCGCCCACGTTCAACACCTGTTGATAGAGCGGCATACCGGCGCAGGCATACCAGCCATCCCCCTCAGTGGTACAGCTTGAGAGATCCAGCCCGGCGGGAATACCGTTGGAGTACTGCACCTTGAAGGTGATATTGCCGTACTCGTCGTTGTGCTCCACATGCTTGGTGGCGCCATATTCGATGATGCCGTTGCGGTTGTTGTCCCGCGCGCGGTACCACCAGTCGTGGTAGGCCTGCAGCTTGGGATACATCTCGGCGATAAAGGCCTTGTCCTTGGTGGCGCTGTAGATTTCCCAGATGGCCCAGGCGGAGAGGGGCGGCTTGGTATCGCGCTCGTTCCAGTTGCCACCATCGCCACCGCGATCCGCCAGCTTGTTGTAGAAGACGGCATCGATCACCATGCCCGCATCCTGCGGTCGTACCGGATCATCCGGCTGCACCTGATAGTCATACATGGCGCGCACGTTGTTCTTGGCCACCTCCGGGTTGAAGTGTGCCATGGCATAGGCGTGCTTCCAGCTGTCCCAGGCCCAGACGCCGTCGAACCAGCGGGCGGTATTGGAGGGGGTCACCCCGTCGTGGAGGATGGCGCCAGCTGGGGATCGCCAGTTGCCGTTGAGGGTCTCCATCGCCTTGACGGCGATGCGACGTTCCGACTCGGGGATCCCCTGATTGGAGAGACCCTTGGCAAGGTAGTCCTCCCAGCGGCGGATGGAGTCGGTAAAATAGCTGGCCGGGTTGGCCAGCAAGGCTTGGTGGCTCTGCTGGTAGCGGCTGGCGTCATCTGCGGAGTGGAGATAGCTCTGCAGGGTGTAGATATCCTCGCTCCCCTTGGCGGCCAGGGTAATGCTGGCGTCACTTTGGTAGCCCAGTGTCTTCTGGTCGAGGGTGGTGCGGCTTGGCAGGGTGCGGTCGATGCGATAGCGGGCGCTGCCGCTCTGCATGATGTTCCAGGTGCTGCGCAGTTTGCCGAACTGGAATTCAATCCCTTTGTCGCTCTCGCTGATGGTGCGAGTCCAGCCTGGATATTTGCTGGCAATCGTATCCTGGGCATCCCACTGATTGAGCAACTCGCCCTGCCAAATGAGGTTGAGGGTGAGCGGGGCATCGGTCTGGTTGATGAGTCGGGTGCGGATAAGGGCGGTGCGGGCATCGCCGTAGCGCAGCTCCAGCTCCAGCGTGAAGGGCTCGAACTCGAAGCGTTGCACCAGCGCACCGGGGATGGCATACACCTCCTGCTTGCGGGCGCTGGTGAGCGGGAACGGGCGGCCGCTCGCATCGCTCAGGGTGAGCTTGTCCAGCTCGCTGGCAAAGAAGAGGCTGTACTCCTCGGAGATGACCATGGGGCCGGTAAAGCCCCCCCACTCCTTGTCGCTGGCAGGCAGCAGGAAACCGTGCCAGGCCCCCAGATCGAGCAGCGGGTTGTATTTGAGGTTGGAGTAGCTGTCAAAGTCGCGGAATTGGGTCGGCGTGCCTCGGCGGTCTATCACATCCTTGTACTGGATGGCCTGCTCCGGCTTGGCGACGGTGCTGCTTTCCGACTGATTGTCGTTACAGCCGGTCAGCCCAAACAGTGCGGTACCCAGGGCCATTGAAAGTAAAGTTTTACGAAACATTATTCTCTCCCATTCCGTTTTTGTAGTTTTGACAGAGTGCTTTTTGCTTTTTTAGTGAAAGCGTTTGCGGGGGAAATTGTACGTTATTGATTAATATAGACCTTGGTGTGAGGTCACACTATTGAGAGGAGAAATTGTGAGATAAATCACCTGGTTACATCAAGTTACAGAGTTGATTTATTTAGTAATGTTTTACTTGTTTTTGCTCGTAATGGCGGCAGGGCAGGTTTGCAGATATTGATAGGGGGTCAAACCGAACTGCTCTTTGAAGCGGGCGGCAAAGCGGCTGGGGGAGTCATAACCGCAGGCGAGGGCGACCTCCAGCGGGGTCAGGCCCTGTTGCAACAGGTTGAGGGCGTGGCTCATGCGCACCTGAGCCAGCAACTGGCGAAAGCTGCGACCTTCGGCGGCCAGCTTGCGCACCATGGAGGCGCGGCTCATGGAGAAGTGGGGGGCCACCGCCTCCAGGGTGTGAGCGATGCCGGGTTCCACCGCCAGGTAGCGTGCCAGCCGCTCTGCGAGGGTCATGGTGCTGGCGGGAAAGATCAACCCGAGGGCGTTGGCGGCCCGCAGTTCGGCATAGAAGCCGCGCAGCAGTTCGGCCTGGGTCGCCTCGCTCAGTCCCCGTTCGGCCATGGTGCTGATGAGCTCAAAGCAGAAGGCGAGCCCGGGGGTGACCTTGACGGCAGGTTCCTCCAGATCGGCGTGGGAAGAGGCTGACTCGGCCAGCCATTCTGGCGGCGGCGGGGTGAGCAGCGTGATGGCGTGGGAGCGAAATTTGCCCTGTTCCGGCTGATTGACGAAGGTGAGCTGGTGGCCTGCCGGGATCAGCAGCCAGCGCTCCCTGTCAAACGACAGACGCCGCTCGCGCCACCACAGTTGCTTGCTCCCCTGGGTGACCCAGATGAGGGTCGGGGCGTAGATGAGCACCCGGTGCAGGGGCTGCTGGCGGATCCCGAGATAGTGGCTCTGTTGCAGCAGGGGAGTGCTCATCCGGTTGGCTCCTAAGGGGTGACGAAGGTGGCGGTCAGGGTGGCCTTGCCGAGCGCCATGCTATTGAGCATGTAGCCTACCATAGCGGGCGGGGTATCAGCCTTCACCTCGAGATCATGGGGCAGGGCCCAGGCGGTGAACTGATAGCGGTGCATGCCGTGACCTGCGGGCGGGCAGGGGCCGCCGTAACCCTGGCTGCCAAAGTCGGTGCGGATCTCCAATCCCTGCTTGAGCTTGCCGGAGGCATTGCTGGCCAGCTCGCTTTGGGTGGCAGGCAGGTTCACCACCAGCCAGTGCCACCAACCGCTGCCGGTGGGGGCATCTGGGTCATAGGCGGTGATGGCAACACTCTTGGTGCCAGCCGGCAGATCCTGCCAGCTCAGCTGGGGCGAGTGGTTATCGCCGCTGCAGCCAAAGCCGTTGAAGCTGAACTGTTTGGCCATCAGCTGGCCTTCGTGAATATCCGTGCTCTTCAGGGTCATGGCAAAGGCTGGCATGGCCGTCAGGCAGAGCAGTGGCAACAGGGCACTCTGTTTGAGCAATTTCATCGGGTGACTCCTCGTGTGGTAACGGGTTCACTTTAGCGAGGGCAGGGCAGCATAATGTTGCAGAAAGGCTCAATATGAGCTCCATTGGTGAGTTAATTGAGCCTTTTGGTGTTTTTTATGACAAGAAGGTAAACGGCAGCCATAAAAAAACCGGCATCAGGGATGCCGGTTATTGTTTGACGAAGAGAGGTGCGGCTTAGCGCAGGATCATCTCGTCACGGCCCGGGCCGACGGAAACCATCGGAACCGGTACGCCGAGCAGCGCTTCGATACGCAGCACGTACTGCTGAGCAGCGCGCGGCAGCTCTTCGAAGGTGCGGCAACCGGTGATGTCTTCGCTCCAGCTTTCCATCTTCTCGTAGACGGGGGAGAGTGCGGCAGTTTGCGGCCAAATCGGGTTCTCGGTGTGAGCACCTTCGTAAGCCACGCAGATCTTCAGGTCCGGCAGACCGGTCAGGCAGTCCAGCTTGGTCAGAGCCACTTCGGTGGCGGCTTGCAGCTCGACACCGTTCTTGGTGGCGACGGCGTCGAAGTAACCGACATCACGGGGACGGCCAGTGGTAGCGCCGAACTCGTTGGTGATCTTGCGGAACTCGTCCTGGTTCTCCATGGCGGTCAGCAGGGTGCCGGTACCGACAGAGGAGCTGAATGCCTTGGCCACAGCGATGACGCGCTCCGGGCGCAGACCCGGCAGACCGCCACCGATACCGGCGTAGGCGCCAGATACGTGGGAAGAGGTGACCCAGGGGTATTCGCCGTAGATCAGGTCACGGCCAGCGCCCAGCTGTGCTTCGAACAGCAGGGTCTTGCCTTCTGCCTGCAGCGCTTTGAGCGGCATGCTGACGTTGCACACGGCGTCGATCCAGGGTGCAGAGACTTCCAGCAGCCAGTCGGCCATCTCCTGGGCAGTCTGGGTGAATTCGAAGGAGGGGTAGATAGCCTTCATCTGCGGCAGTTTCCAGTCCAGCATGAACTGGATGCGCTCGACCAGTACTTCCGGCTGTTTCAGCCAGCCAACCAGGATCGCTTTTTTCATGACGCGATCGCCGTAGGCAGGGGCGATACCCTGACGGGTGGAGCCATAGGCGCCGTCACCCAGACGTTGCTCTTCCAGGGTATCTTCCAGTGCGTGCAGCGGCAGGCACAGGGTTGCGCGGTCAGAGATGGCCAGCTTCGGAGTCACGCCGGAGGCTTTGACTTCGTCGAGTTCGACGGTCAGTTTCTCGGGGCTGATCACCATGCCCGGGCCGAGGACAACCAGGCAATCCGGGTTGAATACGCCACTCGGAACCTGGTGCAGCTTGAAGGTGCCAAGGTCGTTGACCACGGTGTGGCCAGCGTTGTTGCCGCCCTGGAAGCGAATGCTGGCGCCAGCTTGACCTGCCAGATAATCAACGATGCGGCCTTTGCCTTCATCACCCCAGTTAGCACCTACGACTACGATAGACGACATGACTCTTTCTCCTAAGACGTTAGGCGTCCATCCTAGGAGCCTGATACGGATTAGAAAAATTAATTATCTTTATAATTCTGATAAGAGAACCATATAATTATGACCAATTAAGCGGCAAACTGCTCGATTTTGCCTGGCAAACCCCGCACATCGCGGGTTGAGGGACTCTTATGCTGGATATCCACTGGCTGCAAACCTTTGTCACCCTGGCCCGATTGCAACATTTTGGCCAGACCGCCACCGAGCTGCACATGACCCAGCCCAATGTCAGCCTGCATATCAAGCGGCTGGAGCAGGCGACCCGGGTGCGGCTGATTGAACGCAGTCCGTTTCGCCTGACGCAGGCAGGGGAGCGGCTGCTGCAAAGCGCCGAGCGCACCATTGCCGAGTTGCAGCTCTGCCAGTCCGACCTCAATGCCCTCAACCAGCTGAGTCAGGGGACGCTGGCCATCGCCGCCAGCGATATCATCTCGCGCCTGCTGCTGATCCAGCCGTTCCAGCGCTTCAAGCGGGAGTTTCCCGGCATCGACCTTACTTTGTTCAATACCACTTCGGATCAGGCGGCCGAGCTGGTCAAGGCGGGCAAGGCGGATCTGGGCTTCGTGATGGCGCAAAAGCGCAGCGAGCCCCTCTTCTATACCGAGCTGCAACAGGTGACCTGGTGCGCGCTGGGCCACGGTCTTGCCCGCTGGCAGGCGCGGGCGGTAGCGGGTGTTGTGGATGAAGAGAGAAAGAGCGATCCCCTCGATGAGCCGACCCTGATCCTGCTCGGTCACGACACCCGTACCCGGGCGCTGATCGACCCGTCACTGCCGCTGTTGGCGTTACCCCCTTGCCGCATCATGGAGGTGGGCAGCGTCGACGCACAGCTCGATTGGGCCGAGGCGGGCTTTGGTGTCGCCATCGTGCCGGACTTCTCCCTGCATCCGCGCCTCAACCTCACCGCGCCTGTCACCAGCCTCGGCGACTTTCCCGGTACCAGTCTGGGCTACGTGGTGCGCCAGAATCAGGTGTTGTCGCGGGCCATCAAGCAGTTGCTGCACTGGGTGGAGGAGGAGATCCAGAGGCCCAACCCCTATCTGACCCGGGTGATGGAGCCGTAGCGGTACGGCAAGGTGAGCAGGCCAATCGACTTCGCCACGATCGAGCGCATATCAATAATCAGGGCAGCCGAGGCTGCCCTGATGCATTTGTGGGCGCTGACCATTCAGGGTTGCAGCGGTGTGGCTGCGCTGGTTGCAGGGGAGGGAAGTGTATCGGTTTTATCCTGCGGTGGGGTTTCGTCAGCAACTGCGCTGCTGACAGGCTGGGTTGCCTGCTCTTGCGGCGCAGTGGCCGCAGAGACACTCTGTGGCAACTGAGTCGACACGGCAGCCGATGGTGATGGAACCGTTGACGCTGCGGCAGAGGGAGCCACTCTTTCCCCCTCTGTGGTCGGCGTAGCAGTGAGCTCGGGGGTGACCTCGAGCACTTCTTCGGGCAAGGGATTAACCTCTGTGGCTTCTGTCGCCACTGCGGCACTGCTGGTGGCGGTCGCGTCAGAGGGCGCTTCAGGGGGGGCAGTCGTCCCGTCGGCGGCACCCACCGGCTCTGTCGTGGGCACCGCCTCCGAGGTCGATGGCGCTGGTGTTAACGGCTCCGGTGTCAGCTGTTCCGCAGTTAACTGCTCGGGGGTCAGTGGCAAGGGGGTTGGAGGTTGATCCGACATCCCCGCATGGAGGGGCAGCTCGGTTTGCGCCTGTAACTGCTCTGGAGTCACCTTGCTCAGGGCGGGATGCAACCGGCTGAACTGTTTGACCCGGGCCAGCAGGGTATCGCGCACGGTTCGGACGATGGGGTCCGGCAGGCTGGCCAGCGCCACCAGTTCGGCACTCATTCCTATGTTGTTGATGGCAGTAGTCTGTCCCGGATAGAGGTTGGCGGCGATACGGCTGCGCTGGTAGTAGGGGTGCTGCTTGAGCAGCTTGTCGATTTGCTCCCCTTCGATGGGGATGAGGCGCACCTTGCAGCGGCTGATCAGATCGCCGACCGCCAGACTGGGGTGACCGGCTACCACAAAAGCGGCATCCAGCGAGCCATCGCACAGCCCTTCCAGCGGTTCACTGTCCGACTTGAGTTGATAGGCAGCAAACTGCCCGGGTTGCCATCTCATGGCTGCCATCAGGGCCTGGCTGGTGATCTGTTCACCGGCGCCCTTGTTGCCCGGATAGACCCGCTTCCCTTCGATATCTGCCAGGGTGGTGATGCCGCTATTGGGGGCGACCAGCAGGGTCAGCGACTCCTGATAGAGGCGAAACAGGCTGCGCAGCTCATTGTTGGCCCCCTGTCCGCTGAAGGGGCCGGTGCCGTGCAGGGCGTGGTGCAACACATCGGACTGCACCAGCGCCAGCTGTATGTCCCCCTTGTCGAGTGCCTTGAGGTTGGCCATCGAGCCACGGGTGCTCTGCACTGTGCAGCTGTCCCCATGCAGGGCATGGCCGGCATTGAGCACCCGACAGATGGCGCCACCGGTCGGGTAGTAGACCCCATTGAGCGGGCCTGTTCCGATAGTTAGCGCCTGGCTGCCAAAGGGGAGCAGCGCAGAGAGTGCACAGAGGGGGAGCAGAAGGTGATGCAAGATCCGTAGAGACATAATTGACCGTTGACTGAGTTGACCGCTTGCTGATGACACAGGGTAAAAGGGATGGGGTTTGTCCATCCCGTTGCCGGTTGATTAGGGCTTGCTGTGGCCGAGAACTGCCCGTTCCATCCTCGCCAGCGCGTCGGTCAGTCGTGCTCTGGTGCAGCCGAAGTTGAGCCGCACGAACTGGCCGTCACCAAACTGGGCGCCGGGGGAGAGACCAACGCCGGCCTGCTCGAAGAAGGCGATGGGATCGGCAAGGCCAAGGGCGCTCACATCGATCCAGGCCAGATACGTCGCCTGATGACTGGCCAGCTTGACGCCGGGCCAGCGAGCCACCGCTTGCTGGATCAGGGCCAGATTGGCCGCCAGATAGTCGAGTTGCTCGGTCAGCCACTGTTCGCCACCCTCATAGGCCGCTTCAGCGGCGACAAAGCCCAGCAGGTTGACGTCGGCGCTGATGCCGCGCATCGCCTGTTGCAGCCTGAAGCGCAGACGGGTGTTGGGGATAATGGCGAAGGAGCAGCAGAGACCGGCGATATTGAAGGTCTTGCTCGGGGCCATCATCACCGCGCAGCGCTCGGCCGCTTGTGCACTGATGGCGCCGTAGGGAATGTGACGGGCGTTTTTATCCAGCAGCAGATCGCAGTGGATTTCATCGGAGCAGATCACCAGATTGTGGCGTGCGGCGATGGCATCGATGGCCAGCAGCTCGTCACGGGTGAAGATGGTGCCGCCCGGGTTGTGAGGGTTGCAGAGCAGCAGCAGATCTGCGGCGGGAGCCTGACGCTCCAGCTCTTCAAGATCCAGCACCCAGCGACCGGCCTCTTCAATCATCGGCACGGTGAGCAGGGGACGATCATTGAAGCCCGGTGCCTGCAGGAAGGGGTAGTAGACCGGCTTGGGAGTGATGATGCCGCGGCCATGCTGGCTCCACGCCTTGCAGGCGAGGTTGAGCCCCGGCACCACGCCGGGCAGGAATACCAGCCATTCGGGCTCGATTGCCCAGCCATAGCGGGTCGCCATCCGTTCGATAATGAGTTCGATCAGCCGCGGCGAGGGGCGTGAATAGCCGAAAATGCCGTGGGCAACCCGTTTGGTCAACGCCTCAATCACGGACGGGGGGGAGACAAAGTCGGTATCGGCAACCCACATGGGCAGCACATCCTGACCCTTGTACTTGTCCCATTTCAGGCTCATGGTGCCACTGCGGTCTACTTCCTGATCAAAATCAAACATGCGAACTCCTTGTGCTGGCAGGATGGGCTTTCACTCTACGGGGTCGCAGCCTCCCTCGCAAGGCGGACACCCGCTTATGCCATCCTTGAGCCTGCTCTTGATAGTGACATAAGATAGAGGCTGATTTTTCATACGGTAGCCGCCCGTGATCCCGTATCGTTCTCCCAATCAGTGGTAACCCTATGAGCCTGTCGATAGCGGCGGTCAAACGCCCGGACCCCGTCTCTCTTTCGTTTCTTGCCGTGACCTTTATGACCGGCGTCGCGGTGGCATTGCAGGTGCCTACCTTAAGCCTGTTTCTGGCCGAGGAGGTGCAGGTGCGCCCCTTTCTGGTCGGGCTCTTCTATACCATCAATGCGGTTGTGGGCATTCTGGTCAGCCAGTGGCTGGGCCATCGCTCCGATAACAAGGGGGATCGCAAACGACTGATCCTGCGCTGCTGTTTTGCCGGGGTGGCGCTCTCCTTGCTGTTTGCCTGGAACCGCAACTACTGGTTGCTGGCGAGTCTGGGGGTCATGCTGGCGGCGCTGGCGGCGCTGGCGGCCACGGCCACGGCCAGTCCCCAGCTGTTTGCGCTGGCTCGGGAGTATTCCGACAGCCGCAACAAGCGGGCTGACATGTTCAGCTCGGTGATGCGGGCCCAGTTTTCGCTGGCCTGGGTCATAGGCCCGCCCATCGCTTTTGCGCTGGCCATCGGCTATGGCTTCGAGCTGATGTACCTGGCCTCGGCACTGGCCTACCTGCTCTGCGCCCTGGTGGTGTGGCGCTGGCTGCCCTCCCTGGCACTGCCCAAGATGGCCGAAGAGAGCGAGCGAGTCAGCAGCTGGCGGGATCCGGCGGTGCGGGCGCTCTTTATCGCCTCCACCCTGATGTGGACCTGCAACAGCATGTACCTCATCAATATGCCGCTCTACATCACCCGGGAGCTCGGGATGGATGAGAAGCTTGCCGGTATCCTGATGGGCACGGCGGCGGCGCTGGAGATCCCCTTCATGCTGCTGGCGGGTTACTACACGGCCCGTTTTGGCAAGCGCCCCATGATGTTGCTGGCGGTGCTGGCTGGCGCGGCCTTTTACACAGGTCTGGTGACCCTCACCGAGCAATACGCCCTGATCGGCTTGCAGCTGTTCAACGCCATCTTCATCGGTATCGTGGCGGGGATCGGCATGTCCTACTTTCAGGATCTGATGCCGGGGCGAGCCGGGGTGGCGACCACCCTGTTTGCCAACAGCATCCGCACCGGCTCCATCATGGCAGGGGCCATCGCCGGCATAGTGGCGGAGGTGTGGAGTTTCCACGGGGTCTTTATGGTGGCGTTGGGATTGGCACTGGTGGCACTGGCCGCCAGCTGGCGGGTGCCCAACGTCTGAGGAATGATGTGGCTGTTATTTGCCGTGCAGGGGCTGTGCGTGCGGGAGCGGCGATGATCCGCCCTGATATTCGTTGCGCAGGCAGCGCAGCAGCAGTTCGGTTGCGGGGCCGAGGGAGTCGGGGGAGAGGGTGAGCAGGTAGGTGTAGAGGTGGCGCTCGTTGCCGCTCTCCAGATCCAGCTGTATAAGCGAGCCTTCTGTCAACTCCCGCTCCACCAGATGGTGCGGCAGCCAGGCATAGCCGAGGCCGAGTCGCAGCATGGCGAGCACTTCATGGTAGTGGGTGGCCTTCCAGCCGGTGTCATCCGCATCGTTCCAGTCCACCGAGCGGTGAATGGGGGGGTGAAGGCTGATCTGGTTGTGGCTGGTGAGGTCATCGAGGCTGATGGGGGCCTCCAGCTGGGCTAGCGGATGACTGGCGGCGCAGAGGGGCAGCAGGCACACCTCGTCCAGCAACAGGCCGGTGCGATCGCCGGGCAGGTGCTCGGAGAGCATCAGATCCCCCGGCTGCAGGGCGTTGAAGTGGCAGTGAATGCGTTCGTGCAGGTTGATCCGGCAACCTCGGCTGCGGGGATAGAAGCAGGCCAGCGCCCGATAGAGGCGATCCCTTGGCTGCAGCGCCGAGACATAGAGGTTGATCTGCGGCTCCCACTGCCGCTCCAGGTTGTTGGCCAGATTCTCCAGCTCCTCCACCTGCTGGCTCAACTGACGGGCCCGCTTGAGGAAGATCTCGCCCGCTGGTGTCAGCACCGCCTTGCGACCGCGCACCTCCAGCAAGGGCACTCCCAGACTCTGCTGCAACTTTGCAACCGCATGATTGAGGGAGGACTGGCTCTTGTTCAGTGCCTCGGCCGCTTGGGCGTAGCCACCGCAGTCGACCACCGCCTGAAAGATCCGCCATTGCTCGAATGTGCTCTTGGGACGAAACATAGTTCAACCTGATTGGATATAGGATGGTCAGGGGTTCGAACAGGGAGCCAGTGCTCCCTAATTCAATGTAACCCCTGCCGCACAAGACTCTGGGTATTTTATTGATTTATTTGGGCTGGGCCACGCAACTTGTTTATTTTGGCTGAGCCACAAAGATCTGGCCGGTTTTGCCCCGGCTGTCGCTTCCCATCAGATAGAGGTAGAGCGGCATCAGGTCGGCCGGGGTCTTGAGGTTCATGGGATCTTCCGCCGGGAAGGCGCTGGCCCGCATCTTGGTCCGGGTGCCGCCCGGGTTGAGGGTATTGACCCGCACACCGGTGTTTTCCAGCTCGTCGGCCAGCACTTCCATCATCCCCTCGATGGCAAATTTGGAGATGGCATAGGTGCCCCAGTAGGCGCGCCCCTTGCGTCCCACGCTGGAGGAGGTGTAGACGATGGAGGCATCGCCCTGCGCCTTGGCGGTCTGGCGCAGCAGCGGCAGCAGCGCCTGGGTCAGCAGGAATTCCGATTTGACGTTGACCTGCATCACCTCGTCCCACTCCTTCTCCTGAATATGTTCAAACGGAGAGAGGGTGCCGAGCAGACCGGCGTTGAACAGCACGCCGTCGAGGCGGCCAAACTGCTGGGCGAAGGTTTCTGCCATGCCGCGGTAGTGGGCAGCGGTGGCCCCTTTCAGATCCACCGGCACGATGGCGGGCAGCGGATAACCGGCGGCCTCAATCTGGTCATACACGGCTTCGAGTTTGGCGCTGGTGCGGCTGAGCAGGATCACGGTGGCACCGTGGGCGGCATAGGTGAGGGCGGCTTCGCGGCCGATCCCGTCGCCGGCACCGGTGACCAGAATGACTTTATCCTTGAGCAGATCGCGGGGTGCCTGATAATCGAGCATGACAACTCCTGTTAACAAATTCCGGCCATAAGTGCATGGCAATCGGCGCCAAGTGTACTGATCCGCGCGCCCGTTTGACCAGCCAGCGGCAAGAAAAATGTGAAGAAAATAGAGAGGTTGTGATGCTCGGGTTGGTTTTTCCTGGCACTGGCTGCGATTTTTTGCGCGCCTCCGTCAAACTCCCTAGAATGTGACGAAAACCGATCCATTGTGGAGTCCATCGTGACATTTCTGACCGAATATGGCCTGTTTCTGGCCAAGACAGTGACCTTCCTGCTGGCCATCGGCGCCATCATCCTGATGATCGTCAGCACTCGCCAGCCGAAAGCGCGCAAGGGTGAGCTGGTGGTGACCGATCTCTCCTGCGAGCTGGAGCAGGGGCAGTTTGCGCTCAAGAGCGCGCTCGCCAGCAAGGCCGAGCGCAAGGTACTGGAAAAGCAGCAGAAAGAGGAGCAGAAAAAGCGCGCCAAGGCCGGTGATGAGCGCAGTCGCCTGTTCGTGCTCGATTTCAACGGCAGCATGGATGCCAAAGAGGTGGCCTCCCTGCGCGAAGAGGTGAGCGCGGTGATTGGCGTCGCCCAGCCCGGCGACGAGGTGCTGCTGCGGCTTGAATCCGGTGGCGGCGTGGTGCATGGCTACGGTCTTGCCGCTTCCCAGTTGCAGCGGCTGCGCGATCGTGACATCAAGCTCACCGTGGCGATTGACAAGGTGGCGGCGAGTGGCGGCTACATGATGGCCTGCGTGGCGGACAAGATCCTGGCTGCCCCCTTTGCCATCGTCGGCTCCATCGGGGTGATCGCCCAGATGCCGAACTTCAACAAGTTGTTGAAAAAGCATGACATCGAATTCGAGATGCACACCGCCGGTCAGTACAAGCGCACCATCACCATGTTCGGCGAGAACGACGATCTGGGGCGCGAGAAGTTTCGCGAGGAGCTGGCGGCGATCCACGAGCGCTTCAAGGCCTTTGTGGCCGAACACCGCCCGCAACTCGATATCGATCAGGTCACCACCGGTGAGCACTGGCTGGCGAGTCAGGCCAAGGGGCTGGGGCTGGTGGATACCCTCAGTACCAGCGATGACTATCTGTTGGCGCAGGCAAGTCACCACAAGGTGGTCGGCATCAGCTATCGCAAGCCAAAAAGTCTGACCCAGAAGCTGGGACAGCAGGGGGCGCAGGCGCTGGAAGCCGGATTGGGGCGTCTGTGGCAGCAGAGCCCCTGGCGCTAGCCCGAGGGAAATCCCGTGATCAAAAGGCCAGCCGATGCCTATCGGCTGGCCTTTTTGCATCCGGTTGCACCTTGTCGGTGAGCGAGGATTGTTTCTATTGAGGCCCTCTGTTACAACTGAATGCTTTCCCCGTTTATGACAGGATCTTGTGGTAAGAGCTGCGGGGCATGGAGCATAGCAATGTCATGGAGCATCTTGAGGCAATTTACCCCGCTGGTCTGGATCGTCATTCTGGGCACCTTCATGGTGCGCACCAGCTACTACATGGTGTGGCCCTTCCTCTCCATTCTGCTCTATCGGGAGTATGACCTTTCGGCCACCTTCATCGGCTTGTTGCTGGGTGGCTCGATGGCCCTCTCTACCCTGGTCAGTTTTTACGGCGGCTGGCTCTCTGATCGCTTCGGGCGGCGCAGCATACTGCTGGCCGGTTGTCTGGTGGCGATGATCTGTTTCGGCCTGCTCGGTTTCTCCCATGCGGTGTTCTGGCTCGGAGTCGGGGTGATGGGCAGCGGCCTCTCGTTGGGGCTCACCGATGCCCCCGGCAAGGCACTGATGGCCGACAGTCTGGCCTCGGCCAAGGCGCGGGAGCTGGCACTGCACCTGCGCTATTTTCTGCTCAACCTGGGGGCGGCGCTGGGGCCGCTGCTCGGAGTGACCCTCGGGATCAACGCCCAGCAGGAGACCTTCCTGTTTCTGGTGGTGAGCTATCTGCTGCTGGCGCTGGCCTTTGGCTGGGGATTTCGCCGGACTGGCAGCACAGGCAAGCCGGGTGCTGCTGGCCCCGGACTGCGGGATGCCATCAAGGTGTTGCTGGCGGATCGCGCCTTCCTGCTGCTGGTGATGGCCAATCTCCTGATGGTGCTGGTCTACTCCCAGTTTCACTCGCCGCTGGTGCAATACCTGACCCGAGCCGGTATGCCGCAGGTGGCCGAGCTGGTTGCCCTGCTGGTGGCGACCAATGCCCTGACCGTGGTGTTGCTGCAATTCCCGCTGCTGCGGTTGTTGTCGCGCTGGCCGGTGCGGGTACGGCTTCATATCGGCATGGCGCTCTTTCTGGCGGCCCAGCTGCTCTTCGCGCTGGGAGACCCGACGGTGCGCAGCCACTGGTTTGGCGCCGTGCTGCTGCTCAGCATCGGCGAGACTATCCTCTTCCCCCTGCTCAATGTGCTGATCGATCAGATGGCCCCCACCCACCTCAAGGGGAGCTACTTTGGCGCCAGCGCCCTGGCCGGGTTGGGAGGGGCCGCCGGCGCGCTGCTGGGAGGCTGGATCCTCGAGCAGTGGAGTGGACAATTGCTCTACGTGCTGATGGCGCTGCTTTGTGTGGCGATTTTTGCGCTTTATGAAGCTGGCGCCCGACATCATGGGCGGCGAAGTGCCCGGCAGGAGCCGATGGTAGGCTAACCGGGTTGACTTCGCCGCTGGCCAGCCCCTTATTGTTCAGAAAGTCAGCACCTTGTCGGCAGCCAGGGTCCACTGGGCCAGCATCGGCAGGGTGCCAACCTCAATGCCCTCGATCAGTGGCAGGGCGGTGATGCCACGGGCATCGGTGCAGGTCTTGCACAGGCGAATGGTGACGCCCTGAGCCAGCAGGATCTCCAGCATCTGGCGCAGGTTGTACCCTTCGGCCGGAGCCTGACCGGCCAGCGCCGCGCTCACCGCATCAGACATCAGGAACAGCTTCAGGCTGGCGCCACCCTGCTCGTTGAGGGCGATAGCGAGGCGCAATGCGTTGAACAGAGATTCGCTGCCATAGGGGGCACCGTTGGCAATGACCACAATTTGTTGATTCATAAAAGACTCCGGATGCTGAAAAGCGTCATTGTAGAACCAACAAGGCGATGATTGCATGATGTCGCACAACTTCTGTCGCACCTTTAATTCAGCTTGTTGGACCTGTTGGCAGAATCAGGCACTGTGGCAGTGTAGCGGTCGGTTGCCAGGCCTGTTCGCCGGACGTCAACGATCCGCTGGTGTTTGCCAAAGCACACGATCATGCCGGGCAGATTGCCGGGCTCGAACAGGCCGTGCGCAATATCAAGGCCAACTGTACCGATGAAGGTCTGCTCAAGGAGCAGAAAGAGCGGGTTAACAAACTGCGTGGCGAGGTGGATGAACGTCTGCTCGCGCTGCAGAAGGCGAGAGTGTCCGGCAAGCCGGGCAAGGTTGCCGACAAGCAGAGCAAGCTGGAGCAGGCACAGACCAACTTGCTGGAGGCGCAGCGGGAGTTGGGTGAGCTGAATCGGTTGGTCAAAAAAAGTCGCGTCCATTCGATGAGCGGGGATCAAAAAGGCCGGGATTACCCGGCCTTTTGCATTGCATCCGCAGAGGTTACTGCCGGTGCATCCGCACAAACTTCTCCATCAGCTGATCTTCGGTTTCCACATGAGCGGGATCCCAGATGATGCAGTCGATAGGGCAGACGCTGATACAGGTCGGCTTCTCATAGTGACCGACGCACTCGGTGCAGCGACCGGGGTCGATCTCGTAGATCTCCTCACCCAGGCTGATAGCCTGGTTGGGGCACTCGGGATCGCACATGTCACAGTTGATGCACTTGTCGGTGATGAGCAGCGCCATCTCAGGCCGCCGTGTGCGGGTTGCGGGTATCCTGGCTGTCGCCCAGATTGCGCAGCAAAATGCCGTAGTTCACATCCAGATCTTTCGGGACCGGCACATAGACTATGTGGCCGTTACCCGGCGCGGTATCGATAAGCTCGCCCTTGCGGTTCTCCATCTGCTCCAGATTGAAGCGGACGTTGCCCTGTGGGGTCATCAGCTCCAGATTGTTGCCCACCAGGAACTTGTTCTTCACCTCGACCTCGACCATGTCACCTTTGCGACCGGTGATCTCGCCGACAAACTGCTGGGTGTCGGAGACGGAGTAGCCGTAGTCGTAGTTCTGGTACTCGCTGTGGTTGTGACGGCGCAGGAAGCCCTCGGTGTAGCCGCGGTGAGCCAGATTCTCGAGGGTGCCCATCAGGCTGCGATCGAACGGACGGCCTGCCACCGCATCGTCGATGGCCTTGCGGTAAACCTGAGCGGTACGGGCGCAGTAATAGAAAGACTTGGTGCGCCCTTCGATTTTCAGGGAGTGAACGCCCATCTTGGTCAGTCGCTCAACGTGCTCGACCGCGCGCAAGTCC
Source organism: Aeromonas sp. (assembly GCF_050633025.1). GTDB lineage: Bacteria > Pseudomonadota > Gammaproteobacteria > Enterobacterales > Aeromonadaceae > Aeromonas. Next base: position 1,552 of record NZ_JBODRQ010000048.1, on the reverse strand, counting down.
TTGGAGTTCATGATGTAGGTGCCGTGTTCGTCTTCGAACGCGCTCATGTACTCGCCCGGGCGGTTGGACTCTTCCAGCAGCACAAGGGCATCAGTCGGCTTGCCCAGGCCCAGGGTGTTGTCCGGACGCACTTTGATCGGCTCCTGACGGTGGACGATCTGGCCCACGTCATCTTCTTTACCCTCGTGCACCTTGTACTCCCAGCGGCAGGAGTTGGTGCAGGTGCCCTGGTTGGGGTCACGCTTGTTGATATAGCCGGAGAGCAGGCAGCGGCCGGAGTAGGCCATGCACAGCGCGCCGTGAACGAACACTTCCAGTTCCATCTCCGGTACCTGCATGCGGATCTCTTCGATCTCGTCCAGCGACAGCTCGCGGGAGAGAATGGCGCGGGTCAGGCCCATCTGATGCCAGAACTTCACCGTGGCCCAGTTGACCGCGTTGGCCTGCACCGAGAGGTGAATGGGCATATCCGGGAAGGCTTCACGCATCATCATGATAAGACCGGGGTCAGACATGATCAGCGCATCCGGCTTCATCTCCACCACAGGGCGCATGTCGCGGATAAAGGTCTTGAGCTTGGAGTTGTGGGGCTGGATGTTGGCCACCACATAGAACTGCTTGCCCAGTGCATGGGCTTCGTTGATGCCCAGCTGCAGGTTTTCATGATCGAATTCGTTGTTACGCACCCGCAGGCTGTAGCGGGGCTGACCGGCATAGACGGCATCGGCGCCATAGGCGTAGGCGTAACGCATGTTCTTGAGGGAACCTGCGGGAGAGAGCAATTCTGGTTTAAACATGTCGGACTCTTATGTCTGATTGCAAATCAGGACGATGCCACCTGATGGCATCGTAATGGTTGAGTTGCGGTGCAAGATGCCCTCCGAGAGGAGGCTCAATGCAGCGCGACCCGATGACGGCATATCCGGAGTTATCTAAAGAAGATGCACCGGATATTCGGGGTGCGAGATTGTACTCGCCCCCACGTCATCATGCAATTTGGCAGGAATATCATGCGAATGGAAAATCAGTTTTTGGGTAATCTGTGATGGTGGGTTGGCGATAGTTGCTGATGTTCAATTATCCAGTGCGAGTTGAAAATCGGGAAACTGTTCGCTCATAAAATTGCGGGGGCTGTGGCCATTGCCTGCGGTGGCCAGCCATTCCCAATCCAGTTTTGGCGAGCCCGCTTTGAAGCGTTGATAGGCAACGCCCTGATGAATGGTCAGAAAGAGGGTCGTGGGGAGTCCCAGCTTGTTGCTGTAGCGCACCATCAAATCGCCCTGATAGTCGTTGCGGATTCTGACTTTGAGTGCCTGCAACGTCAGGCCTGTTGCGTGGCCCTGCTCATCCCAGACTTCAAACATGATGTGAGCTCCCTGATTTGGATGGTGCCACAATGAGCAAGGCGGGGTTCGATTGCAACTGTCAGATCTGACAAGAAGAAGATGCTCAGGCCTGAAAAGCGAAAACCCGGCACAAGGCCGGGTTTTCTTGAAGGATGGTGGAGGGAGAAGGATTCGAACCTTCGAAGGCAGAGCCGTCAGATTTACAG
>NZ_JBODRQ010000047.1:0-24407 GCF_050633025.1 Aeromonas sp. | reverse complement strand
GCTCTGCTCTGCTCTGCTCTGCTCTGCTCTGCTCTGCTCTGCTCTGCTCTGCTCTGCAATGAGTGATGGCAGATCACGGAAACAAAAAAAGCGCCCTGAGGCGCTTTTTTCATATCAACCGGATATCAGACTTTGAACTTGCTGAACACCAGAGAGGCGTTGGTACCGCCAAAGCCGAAGCTGTTGGACATGACGGTGTTGAGCTCGGCCGCTTCGTACTCGCGCACGATGGGCAAACCTTCCGCCTTCTCGTCCAGGGTCTCAATGTTGATGCTGGGAGCGATAAAGCCGTGTTCCATCATCAGCAGGGAGTAGACAGCCTCGTGCACGCCCGCAGCGCCCAGCGCATGGCCGGTCATCGCCTTGGTGGCAGAGATCTTGGGACCGTTGGCGCCAAACAGCGTCTGGATAGCTTCCAGCTCTTTGGTATCACCCACCGGAGTGGAGGTGCCGTGGGTGTTGATGTAATCAACCTTGCCCACACCCTGCATCGCCATCTTCATGCAACGCACCGCGCCTTCACCGCTCGGCGCGACCATGTCATAGCCATCAGAGGTGGCACCGTAACCGGTCAACTCGGCATAGATGTGAGCACCACGGGCCAGCGCATGTTCCAGCTCTTCAATTACCAGAATACCGCCGCCACCGGAGATAACGAAACCGTCGCGGTTCGCATCATAGGTACGGGACGCTTTTTCCGGCGTGTCGTTGTACTTGGTGGAGAGGGCACCCATGGCGTCAAACTGGATGGTAGAGGACCAGTCCAGCTCTTCACCACCACCGGCGAAGACCACATCCTGTTTGCCAAGCTGGATCAGCTCAAGCGCGTGACCGATGCAGTGGGCAGAGGTGGCGCAAGCTGAGCTGATGGAGTAGTTGACACCCTTGATCTGGAACGGGGTCGCCAGGCAGGCAGAGGTGGTGGAGGACATGGTGCGCGGCACCATGTAAGGGCCCACACGCTTGACCCCTTTCTCGCGGGCGATGTCCACAGATTCCGAGGTGTTCTTGCCGGAGGCACCACCTGAACCGACCACCAGGCCGGTACGCTCGTTGGAGACCTGATCTTCCGCCAGACCGGCATCTTCAATGGCCTGCTGCATGGAGAGGTAGGCGTAGGCCGCAGCGTCGCCCATGAAACGCATGACTTTACGGTCGATCAGTTCAGACGGATCGAGTTTGATGTTACCCCAGACACGGCTACGCAGGTTGTGCTGCTCGAACTGCTCGGAATAGGTGATGCCGGATTTACCTGCTTTCAGGGAGGCCAGCACTTCTTCCTTGTTGTTGCCGATACTGGAGATGACGCCGATACCGGTGATCACTGCTCTTCTCATTAATTCATCTCGTCTGGAAAAACTGGCGCCAAGTCTACCCGCTTTCGGCTGCCAAACTGGTCTGCTTTCACGTAGAATGCCCGCGATTTTGTGACGCGAGCCGAGGAAAACGTGAGTCAAACATCCTTACATCATGCCCGATTGGATTGGAATGAAGCGGGAACTCCTGTCTCCAGTGACTTCGGGGATGTGTACTTTTCCAATAATAACGGTCTAAGTGAAACCCGCTACGTCTTTTTGCAGCAAAACCGGCTACCTGCGCGATTTTCGCACCACGATAGTGACAGTTTCGTGATAGGTGAAACAGGTTTCGGCACAGGCCTTAACTTTCTGGCGACAATGCAAGCCTTCCTGAAACAGGCGCCTCAATCCGGCAACGGCTCCCGTCTGCACTTCATCAGTTTTGAAAAATATCCCCTGACCCGGGACGATCTGCGCAAGGCGCTGGCTGCCTGGCCTGAACTTGGCCACTTGAGTCAGGATCTTATCGCCCAGTGGCCGCTGCCGGTCTCCGGTTGTCACCGCCTGCATTTTGCGGGCGGCCGCATTCGCCTCGATCTCTGGTTTGGCGACATCAAGGATATGCTGCCGCAAGTGCCTCACCGGGCAGAGGGGCTGGTGGATGCCTGGTATCTGGATGGTTTCTCCCCGGCCAAGAACCCGGAGATGTGGACACAGGAGCTGTTTGATGGTCTCGCTCGCCTCGCTCGTCCCGATTGCACCATCGCCACCTTTACCTGTGCCGGTTTTGTCCGTCGCGGCCTGATTGCCGCCGGTTTTGCCATGAAGAAGGTGAAGGGCCACGGTAGCAAGCGGGAGATGCTGGTGGGGGATCGCACCGACAAGCAGCCGCAGCAAACCATTGCCCCCTGGTATGCCCGTCCTGCCGGACGCGCGGGCGAGATAGTGATCATCGGCGGCGGCATCGCCTCGGCCATGACGGCGCTCTCTCTGATGGAGCGGGGTCGCAAGGTGACGTTGCTGTGTTCAGATGGCGAACCAGCCACCGGCGCCTCCGGCAACCGCCAGGGGGCGCTCTATCCCCTGCTCAACGGCGAGCACGATGCCCTGTCACGCTTCTATTCCCTCGCTTTTGGCTATGCCCGCCAACGGCTGCTGGCGTTGGCCACGCATCATCCCATCGCTTTTGCACTGTGCGGAGTGACCCAGCTCGGCTATGACGACAAATCGGCAGCCAAGCTGGCGAAAATGAGCCAGGGCCCCTTCCCACCCGAGCTGATGCATCCCCTCTCTACAGCAGAGGTAGAGCAGGTGGTTGGCCTGCCCTGCGGCCACAGCGGCGTCAGTTACCCGCTGGGGGGCTGGCTCTGTCCGGCCGATCTCACCCGAGCCGCCCTGAAAGAGGCGCAAGCCAGCGGGCTACTGGAGGTGGTACTCAACACCGAGGTGGTTGCCATTGCCGAGCAGGCCGATGGCTGGCAAGTAGAGAGCCAGGACGGCCGCCACTGGCAGGCCCCCAATCTGGTGGTCGCCGCCGGTCACCAGTTGCCAGCGCTGCTCCCCTTTGCCGAGCTACCGCTCTATCCGGTGCGCGGTCAGGTGAGCCATGTGCCGACCTCGGCCAGCCTGAGCCGGCTCAAGACCGTGCTCTGCTATGATGGCTACCTCACTCCAGCCCACAACGATCAACACTGCATCGGTGCCAGCTATGGGCGTAACCAGAGCAGCCTTGAGTTTCGTGCCGAGGAGCAAATCCAGAATCAGGTGCGATTGCAAGCCTGCCTGCCGGAGCAAACCTGGCCCGCCGAGGTGGATGTGAGTGATAACGAGGCACGGGTAGGGGTACGTTGTGCCAGCCGGGATCACCTGCCGGTGGTAGGGCCAGTAGCCAGATTGCAAGGTCTGGCGGATCACTATGCGCAGCTGCAGCATGATCAACACAACGCCCAGCCGCTACCTCTTCACCCCGGCCTCTATGTGCTGGGGGCGCTCGGCTCACGGGGTCTCTGCTCGGCGCCGCTCTGTGGCGAGCTGCTCGCCAGCGAGATCTGCGGCGATCCCCTGCCGCTAGCTGCCGATCTGCTGGAGGCGCTCCACCCGGCCCGTTACTGGGTACGCAAGCTGCTCAAGGGCAAAGCGCTGGTCTAAACCGGACTCTGCAAAGAAATAGAATGGCCGCCCATCGGGCGGCCATTCTATTTATCAAATCGTGCGATAGTGGATATTGCGTCTTGAGATCGCGCTCACTTGGGCCAGTGCACCCCAAGCTGTTCGCCGTAACCTGTCTGCCGCTGGAATCCGTCGAGCCGTCCCTTGATCTTGTTCAGCTCGCCACTACCTGCTGCCCACGCGGCATAGCGCAGTGCCTGACAATCTGCATGTCCGGGTAGCCCAGAAATAGCGCCACCCACCTGGTTGGCCCCTTGCAGCACCATCTCCTTGAAGCGGGATTCGTAGTCAAACATGCTGGAGAGCAGCCGCCCCCAGCGCTGACGGGCAGGATCGTTACTGCTCGCGCTCTCACGCCAGCGGGGCAGCAACACGGTGGCGTTGGTCGTGACCGTCACCCGGTTGAGCTGGCAGCGCCCCGGCAACTGCTCGGTATCCAGCTGCCAGTCCATCTGATAACTCGCCTTGCCGAGCACGGGCTTGCCATTTACCTTGGGGGCACTCTGGGCAATCGCCCGGGCAAGCTGATCCGGGCTGGTTGCATTGACCTCATAAAAACGGACGTTGATGCGGGACTCTGGCACCACTTGCGGCCGGCTCGGCTGAGCCTGACTCATCAGGGGCAACAGCAACAATCCGACCCCCACTACTCCATAAACCTTGCTGACCATGCCAGACTACCTTCCTTGATTGCACGGGCGGAGTACCAACCTTGGTGAACCCCACCGCCACACAGATGACGGGTATAGCCTATGTGTGACGACGAGGCGGCGCAATACAATGATGCGCCCAGAAATCAGAGCACGCTCACAGGTTGCGTGAGCAGAGTATGGCACAAGGGCAAAACTGTATTTTTATTGAGCATGACGGCTGATGCGCTGCCAGTCGAGGTGATAGTTTTTCACATTGATGTCATGACCATCTATCTGAATAAAATGATCATTTTTAAGACGGTTGGCAAAAAAGTCCTGATCTGCCCCCTCATTGAGCCACAACTCGCAAAGTCCCCGTATTTCCTCTTCGGCATAGAATCTCGGGGTGACCAACAGCGCGACCTCCTCTATATCCGGATGGCATGGCGGGCCAGACAGTTTGCTTCGGTGGTTTTGGATGCCAGCGCGGCAAAATGGTGTTTGTTCCCCTCGGCAACCACCAGTACACCGCAAGAGTGAGGAGCCATGAGATGCCGAATGGCAATATTTGCCCCTACCAAACCACCCCAGCCTATACAAAACACTTTAAACAAGACTTAATACAGCAAGAAAAAACAATATTAAACAACCAAAACAGCTCCTTTAATTTATTAAGATTGTTTTCTCGGAATTAAATGTTGATTTAGCTCACACAACATCCGGTTTCCAGTCGCCCACCATCCTCTGCAGGAATAGACTCTTCATCCCGTTCTCATCCAATCAGAAGGCAACATATGCTGGAACTCATCATCGGCACACTGGTCACTCTGGTGGTCGGGCGCGCCATATTCAAAGGATACTCCGCGACCGGGGTGCTGCTGAGCGGCGGCTTGCTGCTGCTGGTCGTCACAGCCCTGATGGGCAAAGCGGTGCTGCCGAGCAAGGTGGTCAGCACCGGTTATATCGCAACCGATATCTTCGAATACGTCCGCTTCCTGCTCAATGACCGTGGCGGTGGACTGGGGATGCTGATCATGGTGCTGTGCGGCTTCGCCGGCTACATGAGCCATATCGGCGCCAACACCATTCTGGTCAAGCTGGCCAGCAAACCGCTCGGCATCATCAAGTCCCCCTATATCCTGCTGGTGGCGGCCTATCTGGTGGCCTGTGCCATGTCGCTGGCGGTGAGCTCCGCAACCGGTCTGGGTGTGCTGCTGATGGCGACCCTGTTCCCACTGATGGTCAACATGGGGATCTCCCGTGGCGCTGCTGCGGCCGTATGCGCCTCGCCAGCCGCCATCATTCTGGCACCAACCTCCGGTGACGTGGTGATGGCCGCCCAGGCCGCTAACATGCCGCTGCTGGACTTTGCCTTCAAGCTGACCCTGCCCATCTCGCTGGTGGCGATTGCCTGTATGGCGGTGACCCACTTCTTCTGGCAGCGCTACCTTGATCAAAAATCCGGTGAGCACAACGAGCCGGTCGCCCCGGGTGATCTGGTGACGACTGCGCCTGCTTTTTACGCCATCCTGCCCTTTACCCCCATCATCGGGGTGCTGGTGTTTGACGGCAAATGGGGTCCGCAGCTGGATATCGTCACCATCATCGTCATGTGCATGGTGTTGGCCAGCCTGCTGGAGCTCGTGCGTATCCGCAATGGCAAGGAGCTGCTGGACGGTCTGCAGGTCTGCTGGCGCAACATGGCTGACGCCTTTGCCGGTGTGGTCATGCTGCTGGTCGGTGCCGGTGTCTTTGCCCAGGGTCTGATGACCATCGGCTTTATCGACACCCTGCTGGCTCACGCGCAGGATCTCGGCTCCGGCGGCCTGATCATGATGCTGTCGCTGGTGGTGATCACCACCCTGGCCGCCTTCACCACCGGCTCGGGCAATGCCCCCTTCTACGCCTTCGTGGAGCTGATCCCCAACCTGGCTAGCAGCCTTGGCATCAACCCGGCCTATCTGGTGATCCCGATGCTGCAAGCCTCCAACCTGGGTCGCACCATTTCTCCGGTCTCCGGGGTGGTGGTCGCCTGTGCGGGGATGGGCAAGCTCTCGCCGTTCGAGGTGGTCAAGCGCACCAGTATGCCGGTCGCCGTCGGCCTGCTGGTGGTGATCATCGCCACCCAGATCATGGTACCCGCCTGATCACTGACCAGCCCGGCACCCTGCCGGGCTGGTATCCTCCCCCCCCTTTGCAGTAGACTCGGTGCTCATTTTCCCCCTAAGGAGGACCGAGATGAGTATTACGGTTCAACTTGCCCATTTCAGTGATTGCCACTCCCACTTCGATGGCGCGCCCATGAGCTTCTCCCCTGTCAGTGAAGGCCAGTGGCGCACCCAGTGCGGCGGTTATGCCCGGATCCTGACCCGACTGACCCAACTGCGTGCCAAAGCCGCAGCAGCCGGCCAGCGTTTTCTGTTTCTGCACGGTGGCGACTCCTTTCAGGGCTCTCTCTATTTCAACCGCTTCAAAGGGCGCGCCAACGCCGACCTGCTCGCCATGCTGGCCCCCGATGCCATGGTACTTGGCAACCACGAATTCGATCTGGGCAACGGCCCGCTGGTGGAGTTCTTGCGCCAGCTCGATTTTCCGGTGCTGGCCGCCAATCTGGACAACAGTCAGGAGCCTGCCGACACGCCGCTAGGGCTGTGGGATATCCCCCATCTCTACGACGCCCATCAGTCCTGGCATCGTCGGGTGATCGACGGGGTTCCCTTTGCGCTGCTTGGCATCACCCTCGCCCAGATGGCTGCCATCGCCAACCCGGATCCCCACACCCGTTTCCACGCGGTCGCCGACACCCTCACCAAGGTGCTGCGGGAGATCAGGCGCGAAGGGATCCACCATATCGTGCTGCTGAGCCACCTCGGGCTGGATCAGGACAAGCTGCTGGCCGAGCGCTTCCCCGAGCTCAGCCTCATCATCGGCGGCCATACCCACAGCCTGCTCGGCGATCTCGCGCCGCTGGGTCTGCCAAGCGAAGGCAGCTATCCGCTGATGAACAACGGGGTGGCCATTTTGCACGCTGGCCACAGCGCCCTCTGCCTCGGTGTCTGCGAGCTCACCTTCGATGAGGCGGGCCGCGTTGTGCAAAGTGAGGGGCAGCTGGAGTGGCTCCCTTGGCAGCCCTGGCCATTTGCCTCCACGCCACCTGTCGGGCTCACCTTCTGTGAGCCGGACCCACAGCTTGAACAACATCTGGCCAAACGCTATCGGCCGGAGATTGAAACCATGAGCCAGCGCATCGTCACCCGACTGGCGGCGCCACTTCCTCATCAGCGGCTGCCGGATGCCACCCTGCCCCACGGCAGCCAGCTCGCCCCGCTGGTGGCCCGCGCCATGCTGACCGCCGCCCGTGAACAGGTAGGCGAGGTGGACTTTGCCCTGCACAATGCTGGCGGCGTGCGCTGCTCGCTAGAGCCGGGCCCCCTGAGCGAAGCAGATATTGCCGGTCGCCTGCTGCCGTTTGCCATTCCCCTCACCCTCTATCGGGTGCACGGTCACGAGTTGGCGGAAGCGCTGGAGAATGCCATCGACAACGCCACCAACAACGGTGTGGTCGGCAATGGCAACGGCAGCTTCCCCTACACCGCAGGGGTGCGATTCACCTATCAGGCCGATCGGCCCAAGGGTCAGCGCATCACCCGACTGGAGTGGGAAGCCGCCCCCGGCCAGTGGCAAGCGGTCAATGCCGAACAGGTCTATCGCGGAGTGTCGAGCGCCTATACCGCCTCCGGCAAGGAGGGTTACACCGCACTGGCGCGTACCCTGACCCAGCACAATCAGGAGCTCGGCATCACCCTGGCCGACGCTTTTATCCGCTGGGCCCGTCACCTGCCCACACTGGAAGCGCAGCCCCCCCTGGTTGAGTACTTCAGTTGATATCGGGGGGATGCCTTTACCACATCCCCTGACGGCCAAAATTGCCGCAGCCAGCGCCCGGATCTCTGCAAGAACCGGGCTTTTTCGAGAATATTTGCCCCACACGGGCCCGCCCCATTGCATCGCACTCACTAGCTCGGCAAGATAGGCCCGCTTTCAAGACCAGCTGCAGGAACAGGCGACTTCATGAATCACTCCATCCGTTTCACTCCCCCTCGCGTCAACCCGGGTATCAAGCCAGCCATCGTGCTGCTGACCGCCCTGCTGGCGCTGCTCTTCTGTCTGCGCAATCCGCTCTTCCACGCCATGGCGCCGGGCTTTGATGCCTCGCTGTTTGCGGTGATGGGCAAGATGTGGAGCGAAGGGGGCGTGCTCTATCGCGACATGATCGACATCAAGGGGCCGATGATCTTCGCCCTCGACGCACTGGGCTATGGACTGGGGGGATTTGTCGGGATCTGGGCACTGGAGTGGGTGCTCTGCTGGCTCGGATTGCTGGCCAGCTGGCAGGCCTTTGCCCAGCTCGGACTCTCGTTCAAGGCGCGCCTTGGCGCCATGCTGGCGGTGCTGGCTCTCTACGGCACCCGTTACTACTACGGCAACATGACCGAGGACTGGACTTTCCACCTCGCCCTCATCGCCCAGTGGGCCTTCATTACCCTGCTGCTGGACAAGGGATTTCGCTGGTGGCCGGCGCTGGTGGCGGCCCTCACCTTCGCCATCGTCGCCTGGATGCGCACCAACAACGGCGCCTTCTGGGGCGCCTGGTATCTGGTGCTGTTCTGCCACTGGTGTTTGCACGAGAAGTGGCATGATGCCATCTTGCTGCTCATCTCCAGCCTGCTGGGGCTGGCGCTGATTGGCGGCCCGCTTTACGCCTACTTCCAGCAGCATGATCTGCTGGCGGCCTTCAAATACTACGCCTTCGACATCTTCTTCGAGGGGAGCTACGGCAACGGCTTCTCCCCCATGGTGGGCGCCGTCGGCCTGCTGCGCACCGGCCTTGTGATGCTGCTGCCCGCCTTCATCATTCTGATGCTGAGCCGCCGTCAGGAGTGGTATCTGCCCGCCCTGCTGGCGACCCTGTTTGGGGTGCTGTTTACCCTGATCGCCAACTCGGTCTCCGGCCATGTGTTCGATCACTACGACGTGCTCTATCTGCAACTGGCGGTGCTGCCGCTGGCGGTATTGCTGGATCGCAGCGAACAGCAGGCTGATGCGATCGGCCTGCTCTGCATCTCGCTGGTGGTGCTCACCGCCAGCTGGCTGCTGGCCCAGCAACTCGCCTTTGGCTGGAGCACCAAGGAGTGGTCCCTAGAGCGGGTCAACGAGGTGCTCGCCACCAGCCTGCTGTGGGCGCTGCCGGTACTTATCCTCATCCCCCTCTGGCGCGCCTGGGATGTGCGCAGTGCCACCCCCTGGCTGGCGACGCTGGCCATGCTGCTGCTGATGATCAACAACGCCTGGGAAGGGACCCTCAAGGGGCGCCCCTTCAATCCGGCGGCGCAGGTACGGGTCGATCGCATCAAGGCCGAGACCAGCCCGAGCGACAAGATTTGGGTCGATGGCATCCAGCCGCAATATTATCTCTGGACCGATCGCCAGCCGGCTTCCGCCTACCTCTTCTTTGCCAACGTCAATCCGCCCTATGACGTGCGCGAGCGGGTGCTGGCCGATATCCAGCGCCAGAGCCCGAAGTTCATCATCGCCAAGCCGGATCGGGTGAGCGAGGAGCTGAAAAAACCGAGCTCCCCTTCCCATCTCGCCTTCTATCAATACCTGACCAGCCACTACGAAGAGGTGGATCCGGGTCTCTATCGCCGACGCTGATCGTCAATACGCCCCGCAGGGCGGCCATTGTTGCAATGGCCGCCCTTTTTCTTGCGCCAAAGCCCCTTGCAGCGACGGCCAGCAGTAGGCAAGCTCACCCGAGATAACTACAATGACGCTCTTTTTGATGTAACGAGTAACACCATGGCGGAACTGACTTATCTGGGCGGCTATCCAGACCCCCTCAAGGCACAGGTACAGCAGCTGATTGCGGCGGGCAAGCTGGGGGAGATGCTGGCCAAACGCTACCCGGAGAACCACCAGATCCAGAGCGACAAGGCGCTGCTCGCCTACACCATGGAGCTGAAGAACCGCTACCTCAAGAGTTCGGCGCCCCTGTCAAAGGTGGTGTTTGACGGCAAGATCAACGTGATCAAGGATGCCCTCGGCCTGCACACCTACGTCAGCCGGGTACAGGGCAGCAAGCTCAAGGCCAAGAACGAGATCCGCATCGCCGCCCTGTTCAAGGAGGCGCCGCCCCCGTTCCTGAAAATGATCGTGGTGCACGAGCTGGCCCATATCAAAGAGAAGGATCACAACAAGAGCTTCTACAAGCTCTGCCAGCACATGGAGCCCGACTATCATCAACTGGAGTTTGATCTCAGGCTCTGGCTCACCTGGCGCGATATCGACAAGGCCAACCGCTAGGCTGACAACCGTTTCAGGGAGGAAACATGCCATTTGCCGCCACCCCCTTTGGTGCCACGCGCTTTATTGCCACTTTGGTAATGGCCAACTTGGGTTGCGCTGCCCATCCCCGCCGCGCGTCACACGGGCTGCTGGCGCTGCTGCTTCTGCTCGCGGGCCACAGCGCCCGTGCCGATGAGCGCTGGCAGAGCGACGGCTATCTCACAGAGAGCTTTATGGCCATCGCCATGGAGCGGGAGTATGGCGAGGCACGGCAAACCCGTTTTGCCCGCTGGCAGCAGCCGATCCGGCTGCAACTTATCAATGAGTCGGGTGACAAGCCGCTGCAGGCCGACGTGGTGAAGGTACAGGCGGCCCATCTGGCCCGCATCACCGGCCACCCCATCAGCATGGTGAGCAGCAAGCCCAATCTGACCCTGATCATGACCGACTACAGCAAGATGAAGAGCTGGGCCAACCGCACCATGGGGGGCGATCCATCGGTCAAGATGGCACTCAAGGAGGGGCTCTGCCTGGCCAACTTCGCAACCAATGCAAAACACGAGATCAGCCGTGCCACCATCATCATTCCGGTAGACTACAGCCGGGCCAAGGGGCGCTTTCTCGACTGCGTGGTGGAGGAGTTCACCCAGGTGATGGGGCTGCCCAACGACTCGGACAAGGTGTTTCCCTCCATCTTCAATGACAACAGCATCGACAGCTTTTTGACCGGGCTGGACTATGTGCTGCTCAAGATGGCCTATCACCCGGCCCTCAAGGCCGGGATGAGCAGTGACGAGATCCGCACCGCACTGCCCATTGCGCTGGCCGACCTGCGCGCCAAAGGGGAGATCCGCGAAGCCAATCGCCGGGTACAGCAGCAGAGCCTGAAAAGCTGGGCGGGGCTGTAACGGGCCTGGCTCAACCCAGAGCCAGAAAAACCATCGCGAGCCTCTTACCACCCACAAAAAACGCAGCCACTTGGCTGCGTTTTTTGTTGTCCGGGGATCAACGGATCAGTAGAGGGCATGCCTGTTTATCCGCCGCCCATTTATCCAACGCCCGAGTTATCCACTGACCGTGCGGGATCAGGAGGCGACGTTCTCTTCCGGCATCCAGCTCTCGGCGTTCTCCCACACCTCCTGCACCATGGCTTCGGCCAGCTCTTTGTCTTCCTTGCTGGCACGGCTGACGGTCAGGGCCATGGCACTGCCCGGCGCGACCCGCACATGGATGTCGGGGAATTTTTCACCAAGCTGCTTGAGCAGTTCCTGACGCAGCGCCTCCATGGTCGAGGTCGGGATCTGATGTTTTCTGTCGATGATGATTTCAAGACGCATAGGAAACTTCTCCATGATTTATAACTGTATTTTTATCCAGTATTCATGGGAAGTAAAGTGCCAACTTGCACCAATCAGAAAAGATCCAGCTGCTGACCACAGATCCGGTCGAACGACTCGCCAATAAAGGGCAGGATGGCATCGGCAATCGGCCGCAACTGCTTGTCGATATAGTGTTCGTAATCGATGGCGCTGCGCCGGTACTCCAGCGGCTCTGGGCCATTGAGGGTCATCAGATAGGCGATGGAGCCCCGATGCTGATAGCGCTGGGGCAGACCACGGCGCAGGTTCTCCTCATCGGCCAGCCGCGCCGCCCGCACATGGGGTGGCACATTCTTCTGATACTCCTCGAGCTTCTGGCGCAGCCGTTTGCGGTAGATAAGCAGATCGTCGTGACGACCGGCGCGGGTCTCATCCACCATGGTGCGCACATAGCCGCTGGGATCTTGGTCGTGAAACACCAGCTCATAGAGGCGGGTCTGAAACTGCTTGGCCAGCATGGTCCAGTCGGTACGCACCGATTCGAGCCCCTTGAACACCAGCTGTTCGCTCCCCTCGCTGGCCTTGCCAACCAGCCCGGCATAGCGCTTCTTGCTGCCCTTCTCCAGCCCGCGGATGGTGGGCATCAGAAAGCGGCGATAGTGGGTCTCGTACTGGATCTCCAGATAACTCGGCAGATCGAACTCGCGCCTGATCAGTGCAGCCCAGTTATCGTTGATCATTTGAGCCAGTCGCTGGCCGATCTCGTCCGCCTCATCCGGGCTGGTCTCGCGCCCCAGATGGACAAAGGTGGAATCGGTGTCGCCATAGATCACCTCGAACCCCTTCTCTTCAATCCACTCGCTGGTCTGCTTCATGATGCTGTGGCCACGCAGGGTAATGGACGAGGCTAGGCGCGGATCATAGAAACGGCAGCCCCCCGAACCCAGCACGCCGTAGAAGGAGTTCATGATGATCTTGATGGCCTGGGAGAGTGCCTTGTTGCTGGCGGCCTTGGCTCTGTCCCTCGCCGCCCACAGGGTGGCGATGAGTTCCGGCAAAAAGTGCCGCTCGCGGGAGAACATGGCGCCACGAAAGCCCGGAATAGCGTGCTCGGGATGCTGCAGCCCCTCGATAAGTCCCATGGGGTCGATGCAAAAGGTGCGGATGATGCTGGGATAGAGGCTCTTGAAATCGAGCACCAGCACATGGCGATAGAGACCGGGTTTGGAGTCCATCACATAACCGCCGGGGCTCGCCAGCCCCCCGTCGGCCGGCAGATTGGGGGCCACGTAACCGCCACGATGGAGCCGCGGCAGATAGAGGTTGGTAAAGGCGGCCACCGAGCCCCCAACCCTGTCCAGCTCAAGACCGGTGAGGGAGGCGCGCTCGATAGCAAAAGGGATAAGGTGGCAGTAGTCGAAGATCTCCCACACCAGCTTGCAATCTTCCAGGTTGTAGCGAGCCAGCGCCTCCTTATCGGAGTGAAACAGCTCGGTGATCTTCTCCCCCCGGTTGGCCACATCCTCGATATCCTTGCCGCGACCGAGCAGTTCGCTCGCCACCGCATCCAGGCTGTAGCTCGGAAACTGCCAGGTGGCGCTCTTCAGCGTGTCGATGCCGTCCAGCACCATGCGCCCGGGAATGATGACGCTGCCGCTCTGGGAGTCATTGCGTGACGAGCGCCAGAAGCAGAGCTCGCGCCCCCGCCCAAGCCGCAGCCGCCGCTTGTTAAGCTCGGCGCGGCGCAGCAGCAGGCGAAAATCAAAGTTGACCACGTTCCAGCCAATCACCAGGTCGGGGTCATGCAGACTGAACCAGCTCTCCAGCGCACTCAGCAGGGCGCTCTCGTCCGCCACCCACTCCACTCGAGTGCCCCAGCTCTCGGCATCGGCCTCCGGGGTGCCAATCATGATGACCCGCGCATCCTGCTCGCTGTAAAGACCGACCGAAAAGAGCGCTCCGTCCATGGCGCACTCCACATCGAGCGACACCCAAGAGAGGGTTGGCGTCACCGCCCGCGGTGCGCAGCGCGCCTCGTTCACCTCCCAGTAGCCCTGCTTGCCCCCCTTCTTCACCGCCCGGCCATCGAAACGCACGCCAGCGGTGATGAAGCGCTCCATCAAAAAACGCTCCGGCAGCCGGATATCCGCCTCGAAGTGCTCCAGTCCGCGAATGAGCAGCAGCTCGATGGCGCGGTGAAAGGCGCTCAGGGTGGTGAAATAGCAGCCCACCACAGGGCGACCGTCGAAGGTGTGCATCGGCAGGCGGCGAAACCGCCCGCTCACCCCGGCCCCTTTAAACAGTTCGGCAGCTTCTGCCATATGGCTCTGCGGCAAAAAGAACACCGGCTCCTGTCCCGGCACCACCACCCGCACCGGCCCCTGCGCGCTCCAGAGCCACATCACGATTTCGGTGGTGGCAGGCTGCCCGTTGCGACCGCGCACGTCCCGACCGTGGCGAGTCAGGATAAAACCGTCGAGCGGCGGAGTGGCGGGTACGGTGGGCTGAGTTGCAGTCATGAAGCATAAAGGGGCTGTACGAGAATGGGATTATTGTACGTTCATACAGTGTCAGCTCGCAATCATCAGGCAGGCTGCGAAGCGCAGGACAAACTGGTAAGCTTGCTCCCGTTGTCATTTCCCTTCATTCGGTTAACAACGTACTATTACCGCACTTTGTCAACAAAAGGAGTTTCTGTGACAATCTATTCCCTGCTGGATCAGCTGACCATCCCCTACCAACGTTTCGATCACCCCCCCGTTTTCACCTGTGAGGAAGCAAGTACGCTGCTGCCCGACCTTCCCGCAGCCAAGACCAAGAACCTCTTTTTGCGCGATCCGAAAAGCGAACGGCTGTTTCTGGTAGTGACACAGGAGGAGAGCCGGGTCGATCTCAAGGGGTTGGCGGCAATACTCGGGATCAAGCGACTGAGCTTTGGCTCACCCGAGCGGCTCGATGCTGTGCTTGGCCTCACCCCGGGTTCGGTCACCCTGCTCGCCATGGTGCGCGACAAGGAAAACGCGGTAGAGCTGGTGGTGGATGAAACGATCTGGCAGGCCGAACAGGTGCAGTGCCATCCCTTGGTCAACACCGCCACCCTGATCATCCGCCTCGACGACGTGCGCCGTCTGCTGACCCATCTGGGCAGGGAGGCAACCGTGCTGCGCTTGCCGATGATCGCCGATTAAATCTCCTTACCAGTCGCTGACCTGCAGCAGACTATTGAGCTCCAGCAGCTCCCCGGCGGTAGGTAAATCGGAGCTACGGCAGTTCACCTTCTGACTCAACGCTATCTTTTCATCTTCAGGTGGCCCACCACAGAAAAATGGCAGAATAGCCACTCTGCCGGTGCGTACGCATACGGCTTGCAGATACTCTGCAACCTCGTTATCAATACCTTCACAACTACGCGGTCGACTCTCCATACTGACGGCCTGCAAAGCTCGGCTAATCCTGGCTTTGCTCCCCCGTTTCTCATACTTGCAGCGTAGAGCTGCAACCTCTTCTTCAGACTGTTTCGGATCCTTCGGCACTGAGTAAAGGCCACAGCCACATCCATCACGAGACAGGGTGAAGAGCGCATCCCCTGCGGGTAGCAAGGCCATGATGCTCTGATTGCTCAGAGGCTCGATATCGAATGGCAAGCCTGACGATAAGAAGAGTTATTCCGCCTTGGCTGCTGGCACTGCCAGCGCTACGTAATAACAGATACTTGAGTTTCGATCCCGGCGATTGACCAGCACTATGACAAAACGCTGACCAAGGCAAAAACCAGATAGAGAAAGGGGCCTGATAGCGCCCCTGGATATTGGGTTGACCGGAATGAATCGGTTAGTAGCTGTCTTCCTGCTCTGCCTTCATCCGTGCCTGACGAGCATAAGCTTCCTCTTCGGCACTGGCGATCTCGTCAAGCACGGCATCGAGATCGATGGCCTCCCGGCTCTCCTCGAACTGACCAGTCAGCTCGCTCTGGGGCGTGAGCTTGCCATCCTCGTAGAGGGCCCACATCTCTCTGGCGTAGTTCGTTTTGAGCAGCTCGGGGGCATAAATGCCGTAGTAGTTGCGCATGTTGTTGACGTCTCGCTCCAGCATGGCTCTGGCCTGATTGTTGGCGGCAGCATCCACCACCTGCGGCAGATCGATGATCACGGGACCCTGGCTATCCACCAGCACGTTGAACTCGGAAAGATCGCCGTGAATAAGACCGGCGCAGAGCATACGTACCACATACCCAATCACCTTGGCGTGATCCGCCAGCGCCTGCTCATGGCTGAAAGCCATGTCGTTGAGGCGGGGTGCCACGTTGCCATCGGCATCGGTGACCAACTCCATCAACAACACACCATCGAGGCAAACATAGGGCCTGGGTACCCGCACGCCAGCTGCCGCCAGCTTGAACAGGGCATCCACTTCGGTGCTCTGCCACACCTCTTCGTGCTGCTTGCGACCGTACTTGGAGCCCTTCTCCATGGCGCGGGCGCTGCGGCTGTTACGCACCCGGCGCCCCTCCTGATAGACCACCGCCTGCTTGAAGCTGCGCTTGGACGCCTCCTTGTATACCTTGGCGCAGCGGGTTTCATCGCCACAGCGCACCACATAGACATCGGCCTCTTTGCCGCTCATCAACCGGCTGATGACCTCGTCGACCAGGCCGTCATCAACCAGGGGTTGGATTCGATTTGGAACTTTCATGACCGCCCTTTCACTCTCTCTGCCCGTTGCAAAATTGTATGCTGCACGTCCACCTGCCCATTTTTCTCTCCGGCACTCAGTTAGTCACTGTCTGCCCGCTGTTTGTCCATCTCCCGGTACTGAAAATTCCCCTCCGGGCATGCCGCGGCAACAGACATGGCCCGCCAGCGGGCCAGTTCAACTCAGGGCTCGGGGGGTAATCCCTGGCGGATCCGCTGGATCCCTGCTTCATAGAGGCCATCCGGCCCCGCCTGGTGCTCCTGAGTTTCGAAAATCTTGAGAAACCACATGTACTGCTCGGGATGACGAGTCACCTGCTGCTCCACCATGCGATTCATGGCGACCACATCCGCCATCGCATTCGCAGTGGGGTAAGGATCAAACGGAGGCTCGATCTCCAGCAAATAGCGCCCCTCATCCTCGTCATAGCTGGCAAAGATAGGTACTGCTCTGGCTCCGGCCAGCTTCACCAGCTTGGGCAGGGCAGGCAGGGTTGCCTTGGGGCGACCAAAAAAGGGAACAAACACGCTCGATTCACGGCCATGATCCTGATCCGGCAGGTAGAAGAAACTGGCACCAGCGCGGATCGACTTGATCGCCGGTTTGATCCCGGCGCTTCGCTCGTACACCTTGCCCCCTTTGGCCCGCTCGCGGTTGATGTACCAGTCGAACACCTGATCTTTCGGGCTCTTCATCATGGTGCACATCTCGATGCCCATCATGGAGAAGTAGCGGCCAATCATGTCGACCGCCCAGGTATGAGGTACCACCAGGATCACCGGGCGGTCTGCGGCCTGCTCCGCCTCGATATGCTCCCAGCCACTTACCTTGATGTTGCGCAGCAGGTACGCCGGGCTACGCCAGGTCAGCTCGCCAAAGCCCATAAAGGTCTTGAGGCCGACCCGGATCGATTTGAGCAGCAGGGCTGCACGGGCCGCCTCATCCAGCTCGGGAAAACAGATCTTGAGGTTGGTATCGGCGATATAGGCCTGCTTTTTCGAAAACCGCAGCAGGGTGGGTGCCACCAGATTGGCAAAGCCGTTCCGCACTCGCACCGGGATGAATGCAAGCAGGGAGAGCAAACCCAGAGCAAACCAGCTGCCCCACCATTTGGGATGGAGCAGGTGGCTATGAAATGAGGTATCAAATACCGGATCTAACGGAGACATGGCGGCCATCAAGTCATCAAAAACAAACAGTTATTGTAGTTATCCTGACATTTTTTTCTACCCTGTGCCCCTTGGCTCCCATTCGCAGAGGTGATGGCCATCCCACTCGGGATCAAAAAATGGCCCTCTCGGGGCCATTTTTATCAGGCTGACAGCATGCTGCCGCCAGACTACGCGCGATCAAGCGTAAGGAGAGAGCCCCTGACGAATGCGCTGGATGCCCGCCTCGTAGAGGCCATCAAGCCCCTCCTGATCCTCGCGGGTATCGAAGATCTTGAGGAACCACATGTACTGGCCGGGATGACGGGTCAGCTGCTGCTGCACCGTGTCGTTCATCCGGCAGGTATCGGCCATTACATCGGCGGTTGGGTAGTTGTCAAACGGTGCCTCAATCTCCAACCGATAGCAGTGATTCTCTTCGTCATAGCAGGCCAGCAGCGGCACCGCCTTGGCACCGCTCACCTCCACCAGCCGCGACAGCGCAGGCAAGGTGGCTTTCGAGTGACCAAAGAAGGGGGCGAAAATGCTCTTCTCGCGGCCATGATCCTGATCCGGCAGATAGAAGAAGCTGCGACCGCTCTTGATGGTTCTGATCACCGCCTTGATGCCGGCGCTGCGCTCATAGACACGGCAACCGTTCTTGGCCCGCGCCCGGTTGAGGTGCCAATCAAAGACCGGGTTGCGCGCCCGTTTCATCATGGTGCACATGGGCACCCCACGGCGGGTAAAGCAGTAACCGGCGGCATCCACCGGCCAGGTATGGGGTACCACCAGGATCACCGGCCGACCAGCCGCCTGCTCTGCTTCAATATGCTCCCAGCCGCTCACCTGCATCCGGCTCATCAGATAACGCTCGCTGCGCATGGTGAACTCACCGAAGCCAAGCAGGCTCTTGAGCCCCACCCGGATCGAGATCAATGCGATGGCATCGCGTTCGGCCGGACTCTTGTGCGGAAAGCAGATCTCCAGATTGGTTCTGGCGATATAGAGCTGTTTTTTCGAGATACGAAACACCAACGGAGCCAGCCCCTCGGCCAACCGGTCACGCAGACGCGCCGGAACAAACGCGAGCACCATCAGCACACCGAGTGCCAGCCAGCTGAACCAGTAACGGGGATGAAGAAAATGAGCCTCAAAGGAGGGGTCAAAAACGGGATCTGGTGCAGACATGATTCAGGCGCCGTGGCGAAAAGGTGGTGCATTGTAGTCGTCCTGACAGGTAATACCAGTTAAATCCGCTATATCACGTACAAAAGGAGGCTCAGTACGACGGAATTGATGAAAAGATAAAAAAATGCCCCGTACTGCGAAGCATTTTGCTTATTACACAACCAGGGTTGTGGCTCTTTTGTCCATCGTATGACTGGTCGTTTATCCCGTCGCTCTCGGAGCGCACTGCTTATCCATTTCCCGATGTCACATCTTCTTCAAGATTTAACGGTGAGCACCCTGGCGGGCCATGCCGTTATTCATTTCGGTATTACGCTGCGGCAGAAAAAACATCAGGTAACGCAGTGCCACATACCCGACGATCACGGTAGCCACCCCAAGCTCGAAGTGGGCCAGCAGTCTGATCTGCTCGACGTAGTGACTCCCTTGCGCAAACCCTTCAACCAGATGAGCCACTTTGAACAGAGCGGTGGCACCGATCACCAGCGGGAAGGTGAAGGCGGCATAACCCGGCGAGAAGGGCAGACGCAGCAGTTTGATAAAGGCCAGATAGATGATGCCGGTCATCAGGATAGCGATCCCCAACAGCACAGCCACCAGCAGCAGTGACGGCTCCTGACTGACGGTCAGGTAACCGGCCAGAGAGAGGCTGGCAGGAGCCGCCAGAATGGCGATGGTCGGTTTGGCGGCATCCGGCACTTCATGGCTGAAGATCAGGCGATAGAGCATCAGCGGCAGCATCAGGCCGTAGCAGATAATCCCGAACCAGAGCAGGCCGTTGGCCAGCGGGGCAAACTGACCACCCGGGAAGGCGACGTCAGCCACGATGATGCCCACCGGCGGCACGAACCAGCTCGGCACCATGTGGTGGATTTCAAACTCTTTGGCGCGATGCCAGATAAAGGTGGCCAGAAACAGCAGGTGAACTGCGACAGCAAACAGCCAGAGGGCCTCGCCCGCTTGCGGCGCAATCATACCCAACGCTTTGGAGACCACCATGGTACCCATGGCATAGGTCGGTACCACACTGCCCACCACGGGGTGAGCGAGATCCTGCAACAGCAGGCGGGGGTGAAGCAGAAACTTGAAGGTCAGGATCACCAGCAGCACGGCCGCAATGGCAGCGCCCAGCAGTTGCATCCGGCCATCGAAGTGACCGGCATTTTCCCAACACCAACCAAGGCTGGCAATGCCCAGCGCCAGACCCGCCATGGGGGTTGGGGCGGCAGCCAGTGATTTACGGGTTCTTGCGATCATGATGACACCTTTCTATTGATGACTATGGCGATAGGATAATGGCCCCTTATCGTTTACGATATCTAAATGAATTGAATCAATCATTCGGGAAAACCAAACACAATGAAACTGACCCTGCAGCAGCTGAAAGTGTTCGCCACCATTGCCCGCTATGGGAATCTTGGCCTTGCCGCCAACGAGCTCTGCCTGAGCAAGGGGGCTGTCTCCCAGTCGCTGCAGGAGCTGGAGCGCCAGCTCTCCACCCCGTTGTTTGACCGCATTCACCCCAGATTGCAGCTCAACAATGAGGGGCGACTGCTGCAACCGGCCGCCGAAGAGCTGCTGACCCGGATGCAGGATATCGAGAACCTGTTCAGCCCCAATGCCGAACCGAGCGGCCAGCTTCGCCTTGGTGCCAGCCAGACCATCGGCAACTACCTGCTCCCCACCCTGCTCGCCAGCAGCAAGCATGAGCTGGGGCTCCCCCCCAAGGTGACCATCAACAACACTCACCTGCTCTGCCATGCGCTGGCCAACTTCGAGCTGGATATGGCACTGATTGAGGGGGAGAACCACCACCCCGACCTGCTCGCCGAACCTTGGCTGCAGGACGAGATGCTGGTGGTAGCCCCACCCGGTCACCCGCTTGCCAACAAGAAGGAGCTCTCCCTCTCCCGACTGGGGGGCGAGACCTGGGTATTGCGTGAAGCGCAATCGGGCAGCCGCGAGCAGTTTATCCTGCAGATCCAGCCCGAGCTGCCTCGCTGGCAACCAGGGCTTGAACTCAACACTCTGGAGGCGGTGATGCTGGCGGTGGAGAAGGGGCTTGGCATCTCTTTTATCTCCCGGCTGGCAGCCTCGGATCGCCTGGCAGATGGGCGGCTGATCGCCCTGCCCCTCTCCCGTCGCTTCCCGCGCCAGCTCTCCCTTATCTGGCACAAGCAGAAGTACCACTCCACCTCCCTGCGCCACTTTATCCACTTCTGCCGGGCTCAGGTGAAGGATGCCGAGGTGAGCCGCGCAGGGTAACGCCCGCTCGGAGCGCCGCTGACAGACCTGCACACCAATGGGAAAAGCAGAGAGGGAGCCACGGCTCCCTCTCTTTGATTCGCGTCTGAATATCACTTCGCCAGACTGCGCAACCAGCTGATCTCCTCGCCCCAGATGGACTCGTCTATTGTCTCGAGGATCAGCGGAATGCGATCGAAGCGATCATCATTCATGATGTGGTGGAATACTGCCTCCCCCAGATTGCCCTCCCGCAAGCTGTGGTGGCGATCGACCCGGCTACCGAAGGTGCACTTGGCGCCGTTGATATGCATCCCCTTAAGATAGTGAAAACCCACCGTGCGGTCGAACTCGGCAAAGACGGCGGCACAGCTCTCGGCGGTGCGCAGATCATAACCCGCAGCAAAGGCGTGGCAGGTATCGAAGCAGATCCCGACCCGGCTTTTGTCCTCCACCCCCTCGATAATGGTGGCGAGCTGCTCGAACGACCAGCCGAGGTTGGTCCCCTGCCCGGCGGTATTTTCTATTACCGCCGTCACCCCTTCACTGCGCTCCAACGCCCAGTTGATGGACTCGCTCACCAACTTGAGGCTGGCCGCTTCGGGGATCTGCTTGAGATGACTGCCGGGGTGAAAGTTCAGATAACAGAGCCCCAGCTGCTCGCAGCGCTTCATCTCGTCGAGAAACGCATCGCGGGATTTGGCCAGACCATCGGGATCAGGGTGGCCCAGATTGATGAGGTAACTGTCGTGGGGCAGGATCTGCTCCGGCAGAAAACCCGCTTTGTCACAGGCCGCCTTGAAAGCGCGGATGGTAGCATCCGACAAGGGAGCCGCCTGCCACTGACGCTGATTCTTGGTAAAGAGGGCAAACGCGTTGGCCCCGATAGCCTGGGCCCGGGCGATGGTATTCTCCACCCCGCCGGCCGCACTGACGTGGGCTCCTATATAATTCATACAATCTCCTCGATACGGCAAGCCGCCATTATGCCGATCCCGCCCCTTCGCACCAAACCGGGATATCCGATAGCGGATATCGACAAATAGCGCCACCTTGCCGAGGCGCTGCAATTCACAACGCAATTTTCTGCGCTATGGCAGCCTATCCCCAGAAGGGATAGATAGAGTCCGTCCACGCTAGCATGGCACCCACAAAAAAACGCAGCGTATCGCCTGAGCAATAACGGCTGCGTCTTTGGGTCTCTCTGCCGTCCCCCTTGCCGTGACCCGAACGGCCAGCGACAAGGGAGCAAGAATGCGCGGGGAGAGTCGCCTTAGAAGGGCATCTTGAAGCCTGGCGGCAGTTGCATGCCACCGGTCAGTTCGCCCATCTTGGTCTTGTTCTGCTCTTCCACACGGCGCACGGCATCGTTGCAAGCGGCGGCGACCAGATCTTCCAGCAGCTCCTTGTCATCTTCCATCAGGGAGGGATCGATCTCGATGCGACGGACGCTGTGGCTGCCGGTCATGGTGACCTTGACCATGCCAGCGCCAGCTTCACCGGTCACTTCCATCTGAGCAAGCTGCTCTTGCATCTTCTGCATGCGCTCTTGCATCTGCTGGGCCTGTTTCATCAGGTTCCCCATTCCACCTTTACCAAACATATGTCGTCTCTCGTCTTGAAATCCGGCATCCAGCGCCGGGCTGTGGGCTTGTCTGTCCTATATGGGGACAGCCAAACTGCTTTTCAACCGGGAGCCAGCTCCCGGCCACGGAATTTAGCGGTTGAGGGGCTCGATGCTCTCGTGATGAAGCACGGCACCAAACCGCTGAACTAAAAACTGTACGTTGGGATCCTGCTCCAGATCCCGGGTCACCAGCTCGCGCACCCCGAGATAAAGGCGGTGTTCGATCTCGAGGGGGGTCTCCTGGTCAGGCACCACACCGAGCGTCACCTCGACCTGCACCGGTTGACCCAGCGCTGGCCCGATGATCTCGGCCAGATCGGCGCGCGCCTTGTCACTCACCAGATGGCGCTGCTCAGGCTTGAGAGTTAGCAGCACCTTGTCCCCTTCCCGCGTCATCACCGAGTTGATGGCGAGCTGGCGCAGCCGACCGCCTACCTCGGTGTGAGCAATCAGCTCGGCCCAGGCATCACCACAACCATTGAGCAGTGAGGAAGGGATAAGACGTGTCGCCTCCCCCTCTTGCGGCTCCTCATCGCTCTCAAGCTCGTCCCAGTCGATGGTCTCCATCACTGGCTGGACGGGCTCGCTCTGCACCACAGGGGCAGCAGCCACCGCCGTGGTAACAACGGGCGGCTGGGTCGCAGGGGCTGGCGTCACCGCAGGCGCCGCAACGCTGCGTTCACCGGGTCGATAGCTCGGCTGCCCAGCCAAATCCCAAGGGGGCAGATCGGTTGGCTGTGCAGGCTGGGTAGCGGGAGCCGCAGTGCGATTGTGCGCACTGCGGACAGGCTCAGGCACGGGCGAGGCCATGAAGCTCTGGCTGAGATACTCCTCGTAATCCCCGTTATCACCCGCCTCGTCATAATTTTCGGCGTAGAGATCCACCGGCGGCAGCTCGTCAAACTGGCTCATGGCGGGGCCACTCTGGGTGGCCGTTTGGCTGATAGCAGGTGATGGTACACTCTGTGGCTGAGGTGCTGGCGCAGAGGCAGCAGCCTGAGGCGACGGCGCAACCGGCACAGCCCGAGGAGCAGGAGCAGCTGCGCTGCTCTCCCCACGCTGGCGACTACGCAGCATATTGCGTTTGCCAAGCAGGCTTTGCATGCTCGATACCGCAGACACGGCTTCAGGAGCGGTAACCGGCTCGGCTGTCGATTCGAGCGCGGGCTCGAAGGCGGCGGTCAGCGGCTGGCCACGGGAATAGTCCGTATCGGTTGCGGCATGTTCACCATCATCAGCGGGCTGCGCATGTGGCAACGCGGGCTCTGGTTGATACCCCATGCCCGCTGCCTCGCGCAACAGCTCATCCTGCTGGCTGAACAGCTCGGCGGCTTGCGCCTCCTCCTCGCTGTCGGCTGGGTTACCGGTATTATCCAGCATCGCGGAAGCCATCGCAGTCAGGGAGACATCAACCGCGGGCACTGCACTTGTAGCAACAGGGCTGGCTAGCGGTGCAGGCACGGCGCCGCTGATCGGTGCCAGCGCGGCCGATTCAGCGGCCGGGCGCTTTCCCGGCAAAGAGGCTACCGGAGTGGCACTACTCGTCATTGACGGGGGCAGCGCAGTGAGGCTGGCCGGATGCAGGGCATCGCGCCGTGGCGAGAAGGCGAGCATCCGCAGGCAGGTCATCTCCAGCGCAGTGCGGCCATCGGGGGCCCAGGGCAGATCTTTGCGGCCACCCAGCACAATCTGGTAGCAGAGCTGCACCTCTTCCGGGCTCATCACCTTGGCCAGTTGCAGCA